>CAYLQD010000008.1:0-62040 GCA_964385685.1 uncultured Planctomycetota bacterium
GTCACATCGCCCTGCGACCTGCCCGTTCAGAGCCCGGTGAGAAATGCGGGCTAGGAGGCCCTCGCGAGGACAGGGACCCGACCGGTGGCTTCAGCGCCCCGCCGTCGCTATCTGCGTCTCGGCATCCCGGCAATCCTTCGACTTCCGGCGGTGTTCCGCGTATGATGGGGGCGTCATGGCCAAGTTCCACGAATACGAATCGGCGGGCGGGCAGGAATTCGAGTTGGACACGTTCCAGCAGGAGGCCGTCGATGCCATCGACGCCGGACGGTCGGTCCTTGTCGCCGCGCCGACCGGCGCCGGCAAGACGGTCGTCGCCGAGTATGCCGTCGAGCGCGCGCTCGAACACGGCGACCGCGTCATCTACACCGCGCCGATCAAGGCGCTCAGCAATCAGAAGTTCCGCGACTTCCGGTCGCGCTTCGGCGACCAGGTCGGCATCATGACGGGCGACGTGACCCTCAACGGCCAGGCGCCCGCGCTCATCATGACGACCGAGATCTTCCGGAACGCGCTCTTCACCGACACCGGCCGGTTCGACGACTCGCGGACGCTGATCTTCGACGAGGTCCACTACATCAACGACCTCGAGCGCGGAACGGTCTGGGAGGAGAGCATCATCTTCGCGCCCGAGGGCATGCAGTTCGTCTGCCTGAGCGCGACGATGCCGAACGTGCAGGAACTGGCGGACTGGATCTCCGAGGTGCGCGGCACCGACGTGCACGTCGTCCGCGAGGCCCACCGGCCCGTGCCGCTTCGCTATCACATCGCGTGCGGCGGGCGGCTCGTCTCGCTCAACAAGCTCGACGGCGCCATGCACGGCCGCTCGCAGAAGGGCAAGGGCAAGGTCAAGGGCAAGGGCAAGGACAAAGGCCGCGACCGGCAGACCCGCGAGGCCCGCACCCGGCGAAGCGACCTCGCGACCGCGAACCTCATCAAGGTCCTCGACGACGACGACCGCCTGCCCTGCATCTTCTTCTGCTTCAGCCGCGCGGCCTGCGAGGCCAAGGCCTGGGCGTCCGTCGAGACCGACCTGCTGGGCGACGACGAGCGCCGCAGGATCGCCGCGCTCTACGACGACCTCTGCGAACGCTACGGCATCACGCACACGCGGATGGCGTCGAAGTTCCGCCGGCTCGTCTCGCACGGGATCGCCTACCACCACGCCGGCATGCTCCCGACGATCAAGGAGGTCGTCGAACGGCTCTTCTCCTCCGGCGGTATCAAGCTGCTGTTCACGACCGAGACGTTCGCCGTCGGCGTCAACATGCCCGCGCGGACCGTCGCGTTCGACTCGCTGCGGAAGTTCGACGGCGTGAGCTTCGGCTACATGCAGAGCCGCGAGTACCACCAGATGGCGGGCCGGGCCGGGCGGCGCGGGATGGACAGCGTCGGCTATGTCTACGCGAGCGTCGATCCCGACGAGGACGACGCGCGCGGTGTGCGGCGCGTGCTGACCGGGCAGGTCGAGCGCATCGAGAGCCGGTTCGAGCTGGCCTACGCGACGATCCTCAGCTTGTACTCGCGGATGGGCGAGGCGGTCTACGAGGCGTGCGCGAACAGCTTCGCGACGTTTCAGCGGCGCCACCACCACCGGCCGCGCGTCTCGCCCGAGCACGAGAAGAAGCTGGCGAAGAAGAAGCTCGCGGTGCTTCACACGCTCGGCTACATCGAGGGCAGCGAGCTGACGCGGCGGGGCTGCATCGCGTCGCTCATCAACGGCTACGAGCTTCAGATCACGGAGATGTACGCGGCGGGTGTGTTCGACGGCCTCGACGCGGACGAGCTGAACGTGCTGATGGTCGCGATCGTCTACGAGGCGCGGCGGCGGTCGCGGCCGATGCGGCTCCCGAAGAAGCAGATGAAGCGGATCGCCGATCCCGCGCGGCGCTGCCTGCGGCGAGTCCGATCGGCCGAGAAGCTGCACCGGGTCGAGGACCCGACGAAGCGGGCCGAGTTCGGCCTGAGCCGCGCGGTCTATCACTGGAGCCGCGGCTGCGAGTTCGACGAACTCGAGAAGCTGTGCGACGCCGGGCCGGGCGATATGATCCGCAACCTCCGGCTCGCGATCCAGTTGATGCGGCAGACGATCAAGGCGACGGCTGGCGACGAGCGGCTCGCCGGGAAGCTCCGCGAAGCCATCAGCCGCCTCAACCGCGACGAGGTCGACGCCGAGCGGCAATTGCGCGTCGAATGACCGCGGTCACTGCTCCTGCAGGACGCGGAGGCGGAAGTCCTCGAATTCGGCGATTGCGCTCGGCTCCAGGGCTTTTTGTTTGACATGAACGCGAGGGGTGACGAGAATACTAAGGGAGCTGAGCTTCGTGTCCCGGAGCGAGGGGATTCAATGGCGGAACTTCACGGCATGAGACTGAGAGGCATAGACGTCGAGTTGCTGCTCGGGCCGCCGGTAACGGTTGACAACTCGTCGAAGTTGCTTTTCCAGACTAAGCTCGAGCAAGAACACGTTATGCAACCGACATCCATCGAAAAGGGTGAGAGCAGCATTGCCCTCGCGGAACACCCCAAGTCAGAGAGGTCAAGTTTCATTGTTCACATGGAAGCCGACCAGCTATCGGTTCACGACAATTTTCCCCCGAGGGACACGAGCGAGTGCATCGGACGGATCGACGGTGTAATCCGGGCTGCGATCGAGGTGTTTTCCCCAACCTTCTTTGCTCGGACGAGTATCTATGTGCGGAAGCAAGCTCTGGCCCCTGGCGATGATGCGCGGGTCTTCCTGGCCGAGAAGGTCCTCGGGCTGTCTGACAAACGGCGACGTGTCTTCGGACGGCCCATCCACATGGTGGGAATGACCTTCTTTCTGCCACCGTACCAGGTACCGGGCGACGAGGGGGGCTCTGTTGCGGAACAGGCGACAGATGGCATAGAAGTGAAGATGGAATCACTCATGGAAGATTGCAGAGACATCTACTTCCAGTGTCGCAGGTACTTCCATAAGCCGATCGCGGCAGGAGGATTCAGCACGCTCGGCGAGCAGGTGCAAAGCACGGAGAAGTTCGTTGATGAGCAACTTGTTGCCTTCCTTTACGGCGACGAGAACTGAACGAGGACTGGAGCATGCCGCCAGACACCCTTTATGCCACAGAAAGAAACCCGAACAAGCTGGGGCTGACGCCACTGCTTCAGAGACGCGGTCGCTCGTTTCCCGGACCGTACCCGGATGTGAGGAGTGTCTGCGAGATATGTGGCCCTGGGGAAACGTGGACACGTCCCTCTTACAGAGAGGAAGCCGAGACGGACGACTGGGGGGTCTCCGAAGCAGTCCAGGAGGGCGGCGCGCTCTCGTTCTGGGATGAGGCGTCTGAGGACATCTACGATTGGACCGACGGCGAAGAAGTCTGAGCCAGGGAGACGTCGTCCTCGTCACCTGGCCATTCACCGACCTCAGCGGGGCGAAGCTTCGGCCTGCCGTTGTCGTCTCCAACGATGAACTGAACGCGGCTCAGGACGACGTGGTGCTGCTCGCCGTATCCTCAACAGTGGCGAGGACCTCCGCCTATGATCTTCTTCTTGAGAAGAGCGATCCCGCCTTCAAGGATTCCGGGCTGAAGGTGCCTTCGATTGTCCGGTGTGCGAAGGTGTTTACTGCCGAAGGCGGGCGCTTGGTCCGACGCCGCTTGGGAAAGCTCAGCGGCGTCTGGTTCTCAAAGGTCGTTGCCACTGTCGAAGCTGTCTTTCGACCTTCCCCCGAAGCAACGTAGTCCGGGCCCCGTCACTGCTCCTGCAGGACGCGGAGGCGGAAGTCCTCGAATTCGGCCGTGGACTTCTGGCGCGTGATGAACCCGTAGCTCCACTTCGTGCCGGCCTTGCGGATGAGGTGGTTGGGGAGCGAGACGGTCTGGCCGCCGCACTCGACCCGCACGACTCGGCCGGTGACGATCGCCCGCACGACGATCCAGTCGCCCTTCACGAGGCGGACGGGCAGGGCCTTGTTCTTGCGGACCTGGCCGCCGCTGCTGTGCCAGAGCCCGGACTTGGCGGCGTCGCCCAGCTCGAGCCAGACGTCGTACTGATTGTCGCCGTCACTCGCGACACGGAGCATGAGGCCCTTGCCCTCGACGACGCGGCACCGGGCCGACAGCCGGTACGCGGGCACGGGCGCCGCCGGCTTGAGCAGCTCGACGTCGTGGTCGGCCGGATTGTCGCACGAGACACGGCCGCCGACGAGAGCCCAGCCGTCGCCCCGCCTGGTCCACTTCGCGATGCCGTCGGCGAGGAGGGCCGTCTCGGTTCCGGCGGCGATGTCGCGCTCGATGTCGGCCCGCGCGACCGCGCCGGCGCACTGTTCGAGCAGGGCGTTGATCTCCGGGAGCTTCGCGCGGATCGCATAGTCGGTCGCCGCGTGCTTCTCCTTGAGCGGGATGAGGAGCACGAGCGCGTCGAGCCATTCCTTCTCGGCGACGAGCGCCCGCGCCTCGACGAGCATCCGGGCGGGCCTGCTCTTGGCCGGGTCGAAGTCGGCCGCGGCCTCTTCCTTCAGCCGGGCGAACAGCGCGGCGACGTTGGCCCCCAGCCGCTTGGCACGGGCGAGGTCGGCCCCGGCGCGTGAGCGGTTGCCCTGCTCGAGCGAGAGCAGGCCGAGCGCGGCCACGTCGTCCGGCGAGTCGAGGTCCGACACGCTCCGGACGATGGCGTATTTCTCCCAGGCGGAGAGCTTCGCCCAGGGCTGTTTCTTGGTGCCCGACGCGGACCGCAGCGTGATGCCGTCTGTGTCGGCGTCGGCGATGACGGATCCGGCCGCGCGAATCCCGAGCGCCTCGCACGTGAGCTTCTGCGGCGCCGTGTTGATCTTCTTGATGACGCGGCTCTTCAGCGCGAGAAGTTGCCTCAGATGCGCGAGGTGGCTCGCCGCGTTCGGCTCGAGCTTCGTCCCCTCGAGGCGGCCGCGCAGTTGCTCGGAGAGCGTGACGGCCTTCTCGAGATCGAAGGCCGTGACGCGCTCCTGGATGACGGCGGCGGCCTCGCGGTACATCTTCTCGCGCGCCTTGGCCGCCTCGGCCGCGTCGACCTTGGCCCGGGCGGCCAGGAGCGGGCGGAGGATCGCCAGCTCCGCGCGGGCGCTCCGGACGTGCTCCTCGATGCCGTACCGCGCGGCGACCTGCTCGTAAACCGCGATCGCGTCGGCGTAACGCTTCGCCTTGACGGCCTTCGCCGCCTCCTCGCTCGCCCGGGTGTACGACTCGGCCGCCTGCGCCTCGACGAAGCTGACCTGGCGCTCGACCTGGTCGCGGACCTCTTGTGTCAGCTTGCCGTCGAGTTCGGCTCGGAGCGTTGCATAGCGGCGAAAGGCCTCGACGGCCGTGCCGAAGCGCTTCTCCTTGACGAGCCGGTCGGCTTGGGTCTGGACGGCGTCGAACTCGGAGACGCGCGTCCCGCTCCTCTTGAGTTCGAAGTCGGTCGCCCTGCGCGTCGCCTTCAGGGCGGCGGGGGTTCCGGGGTACTTCGCCCCGACGCGGTCGAACCGCTCGACGATCTCGTCGAGGTTGTTCGGATGAGCCCTCGCGTACTCGTTCGCCTCGTCGTAGAGTTTCTGAGCGAGTTCGGGCGGGCCCGGCGGCTTGGGCTCGGGCGGCTTGACGACGTTGGCCGGAGCCGTCGCGGCGGCCGCGGCGGGTGTCGTCGGCCCGGCCGCGACCGGGCGGGGCTCTGTGACCGGTTCCTCGGGCGGCGGCTCGCGGCTGAGGAGAACGGTCGCAAGGAGCGCGGCGGCGGCGACGACGACGACGGCGCCGATACCGAGAGTCGCCGTCATCTGCGGCGAGAGCAGCCGCTTGTGCTGGCGTCGCTCCGGGGGCGGCGGCACCTCCGTCACCCGCTGAATGGATCGTTTCTCGCGCACCGTTTGCAGATCGCCGAGCAGCTCCTCCGCGGTCCGGGGCCGCTGTTCGGGATCGCGTGCAAGCAGCTTCGCGAAGAGCAGGCGCTGATTCTTCGACAGCGCGGGCTCGCCCGGCGACGGGTAGCTGATGTGGCCCTGCCGCACGGCCTCCGCCACGTCCTTCGGGGTCTCGCCCGTGAACGGCGGGCGGCCGACCATCGCGGCGAACAGCACCGAGCCAAGCGAGAAGAAGTCCGACGCCGGCTGCAGGCTGCGGCCCTCCGAGACCTGCTCGGGCGACATGAACTCCGGCGGCGACGCGTCCTCGCCCTTCGGATGCTCCAGGCCGCACCCGCGCAACAGAGCCCGGTCTTCGGCGATCACGATCGCTTCCGGCCGGACCCAGCCGTGGACGAGCCCTTCGCGGTGCAGCGCAACGAGGGCCGCGGCGACGTGGGAGCCGACCTCGAGCACGGCGTCGGCGTCGAGGCGCCGGCCCGACGCGATCGCGTCGGCGAACGTCGTGCCCTCGACGTGCTCCTCGGCAAGGAACAGCACGCCCGCGTCCTCGGCGTAGCCAAGCGTCGCGGCGACATTCTCGTGACGGACGGCCCGGGCCCGGGCCGCCTTCGTCTTGAACCGTTCGCGGAAGGCGAGCGTGCTCTGAGCCTCCTCGTGCGGCTCGACGAGCTGAGCCCTCGCGCCATCGGCTCGCTGCACGAGGATCCGCTTGCCTGCGGCGTCCTCGCCGAGCGCATCCAGAATGGTCACGCCGTCGGCGAACCAGGGCAGTCGGGCGTCGTTTGGGCTGTCTTCCTGAGTATCCACGGGCTCTCAGGATCAGTATAGCATCCGGGGCGGGGCTCGTCGATAGGCCCGGGGGGCCGCCCCGCGTTTTTGCTTGACGGGCCACGAGGGGCACTGTAACATCCCGGCGAGTTTTCACGGAACGGCCGGGGAGCCGGCCCGTGCCCGCGGATGCGGGGGTAACAACAGGACCCGGAAACGGAGTGACAATCATGAAAACGGACCTGGAGATCGCACAGGCGGCTGAGTTGGTGCCCATCGAGGAGATCGCGGCGAAGGCTGATATCGACCGCTCCGACCTCGAGCTGCACGGCGACTACAAGGCCAAGATCAAGCTCGACATCATCGCGAAGAACAAGGACAAGCCGAGCGCGAAGTACATCGACGTGACGGCCATCACGCCGACCCCGCTCGGCGAGGGCAAGACGGTCACAACCGTCGGCCTCTCGCAGGGACTCAACCACATCGGCAAGCGGGTCATCACCTGCATCCGCCAGCCGTCGCAGGGCCCGACGTTCGGCATCAAGGGCGGAGCCGCCGGCGGCGGGTACGCGCAGGTCATCCCGATGGAAGACTTCAACCTGCACCTGACCGGCGACATCCACGCGGTCGGCGCGGCCCACAACCTGCTGGCCGCGGCCATCGACGCGCGCATCATGCACGAGTCGAAGCTGTCCGACAAGGCGCTCGCGAAGCGCGGCCTCAAGCGGCTTGGCATCGATCCCTACTCGATCACGTGGAACCGCGTGCTCGACGTGAGCGACCGCGCGATCCGCAACGTCATCGTCGGGCTCGGCAGCGAGACCGACGGCCGGCCGCGGCAGACGGGCTTCGACATCACCGTCGCCAGCGAAGTGATGGCCATCCTCGCGCTCGCCCGTAACCTGACCGACCTCCGCGAGCGCATGGGCAAGATCGTCTTCGGGACGGACAAGAAGAAGAACCCGATAACGGCCGAGGACCTGGGCGTCGCCGGCGCGATGACGGTCCTGATGAAAGACGCGCTCAAGCCGACGCTGATGCAGACGCTCGAGCACTCGCCCGCGCTCGTCCACGCCGGCCCGTTCGCCAACATCGCGCACGGCAACAGCTCGATCGTCGCCGACGACATGGCGATGAAGCTGACGGACTACGTCGTGACCGAGAGCGGCTTCGGCGCCGACTGCGGGATGGAGAAGTTCTTCAACATCAAGTGCCGCAAGTCCGGCCTGATCCCGCACTGCGTCGTGATGGTCGCGACGATCCGGGCGCTCAAGATGCACGGCGGCGGCCCGAAGGTCGTGCCCGGCAAGCCGCTGCCGCCGGCCTACATCGAGGAGAACCTCGAGCTGCTCGCCGCGGGCATGCCGAACCTCGTCAAGCACATCGAGAACGCGAGCAAGTTCGGCGTGAACGTGGTCGTCGCGGTCAACAAGTTCACGAACGACACCGACGCGGAGATCGAGCTGGTCAAGAAGGCGGCGGTCGAGGCGGGTGCCGAGGGCGCCTACCTGTCCGACGTCTGGGCGAAGGGCGGCGAGGGCGGAGCCGAGCTGGCCGAGGCCGTTGTCGCCGCGTGCGAGAAGCCGTCGGACTTCAAGCCGCTCTATCCCGACGAGGCGTCGATCAAGGAGAAGATCGAGACGATCGCAACGGAGATCTACGGGGCCGACGGCGTCGACTACGCGCCCGCGGCCGAGGCCAAGATCGATCTCTACACCGGGATGGGCCTGGCCGACCTGCCGATGTGCATGGCGAAGACGCACCTCTCGCTCTCGCACGATCCGCTCCTCAAGGGCGCCCCGACGGGGTGGACGCTGCCGATTCGCGACATCCGCGCGGCCGCCGGAGCCGGGTTCCTCTATCCGCTGTGCGGCGAAATGAGGACGATGCCCGGCCTGCCCGCCACCCCCGCGTTCCTCAACGTCGACCTCACCGACGACGGCAAGGTCAAGGGGCTGTTCTAGGCTGGGCAACACGGGGGCGGAAGTGCCCCGTTGACTGAATATCGTCGAGAGGCCCGTGATGATGCGCATCGCGGGTCTCTTTTTGGAGTGCGGCGGCTTGACGCCGCTTTTCAAAGGACTCGGCAACACTCTCAATGCCCGACTGGCCACACGCGCCGATCCATCGCCTCGATGCCGCCGGCGCCTACATGGTCACGGCCGGTACCTACCGCAAGCTCCATGTCTTCGATACTCCGGCCAAGCTTGATCTCGTGCGCGGCATGCTCTTCGACGTTGCTGCCGAGCTGGACTGGCGCCTGCAGGCCTGGGCAGTCCTAGCGAACCACTACCACTTCATCGCGATATCGCCGGAGCATGCGACAACGCTGCGAAAGCTCATCTCGAAGCTTCACACTCTTACGGCCGGAGAATTGAACCGGGTAGATGAGGCACCGGGGCGCCGTGTGTGGTATCAGTTCTGGGATTCCCACCTGACCTACGAACGGTCGTACTTAGCCAGGCTCAACTATGTCCACCAGAATCCAGTGCACCACGGTGTGGTGGAAGTCGCCACGCAGTATCGGTGGTGCTCGGCGGGGTGGTTCGAGCGAACTGCGAGCGCCGCGTTTCAGAAGACAGTGATGGCCTTCAAGACTGATCGGTTGCGCGTGAAGGATGATTTCTAGCGGGCATCTCGGGTGTCGCGGGCACTTCGTGCCGCGACAAGGCGGCGTCAAGCCGCCGCACTCCACAAACGACCCACAGTTGCGCTTGTGCTACGGTTGTTGAGCAAGCATGGCGAGGATGCGCTGGGCGCGGGCGGTCCAGGTGTGCGCGGCAGCGACCTCGAACGCCTTCGCCCGAACGTCGGGGGGGGTGTCGATCGCGGCCCGCGCCGCCTCGATGAACGCGTCGGCCGACGCATCACCGGCGACGGCGATCAGGCCCGGCGCTTCCTCGCCGATGGCCGACGCGACCGGGATCGGCGTCGAGACGACCGGCAGGCCCGACGCGAGATACTCGTAGAACTTGAGCGGCCACGCGCGCACGTTGAAGTCGGAGAGAGCAAGCGGCACCATCCCCGCGTCCCAGTTGCGCGTCCAGTCGGGCACGTCGGCGTAGTCGACCGCGCCGATCCAGTGCAGGTTGGCGGGCCCGCGCGGCTCGACGTCCTGCTGCGGGCCGACGACGACCCAGTGCCAGTCGGGCGTTTTCGCCGCGGCCGCTCGCACCATCTCCCAGTCTTCGCGCGGTGTGACGAGCCCGAGGAACCCGATCCGCGGCCGGCCGATGCCGAGCGCTTCGTGTGGATCGCGGCTCGGCTCGCGGCCGAAGTGCTCGGCGTCGACACCGAGCGGGACGACGGTCGCGTGTTCGACGTTGTGCACCGCGGCGAGCTGCGGGCTCGAGTAGATGGCGAGTTCCGCGCGCCTGAGCATCCGGCGCTCGACCCGGAGGATGTAGGCGTGCGCCCACCTCTTGCCGGCGATGTTGGGAGCGGCGGTGTGGTCGTCGAGGCATTCGTACACGTGCCGGGCGGCGACGGTCGGGCCCGCGAGCAGCTTGGGGAAATACCACCCGTAATGGAAGACGAGCGCGTCGCTCCATCCGACCGTTTTGATGAACCGTGCGGCCCGGGCCGACGTGCGGGCGCAGTTCCATCGCCGCGCGAAGTCCGGGAACGAGAGCCGCATCATCGGCAGTTGGCTCGCCCGCATCACGAAGAGGCCGGGGCGATCCGGATCCTCGACGACATCGTTCGCGCCGGTCTCCGCCCGCTTCGCGCGAAATGACGCCGAGCGGCCACCGCATTCGATGTAGAGAACCGGATGGCCGAGCTGATGAAAGGCGCGTGCCATCCGCAGCGCCTGCGTGCTGCACGTGCCCCACGCGGGGCCGCCGCCGGTCACGATGATGGGCGTCGGCTCGCTCATCGCCCGTTGACTACCTCCGGATGGTGCACGGTGATCTCCTCGGCGCCGGTCAGGATGTGGTCGGCGGCCTCGACGCCCTGCATGAAGCTGTGGTCCATGTTGCCGACCTCGTATTTCCACGCGCCGAACCGCCCGCGCGAGAGAACGCCCGCCGCCTCGAACCGGGGGAGCAGGTCGTCGAGCGCGGCGTCGCGGCCGACGGTCGGAACCGGGTAGGCGAGCGGCACGAACGTCGACCACTGCGACGCGACGCTTGGCTCGCCCGGGATGAGCCGCGCGTCCTTAGCGGAACGAAGGGTGCGGGTCCACAACTCGTCGGCGTCGGCCTCGCCGGGCTCGCACGCCTCGAACATGAGCGACCAGTGCGGCGAGTCCGTCGGGACGTTTTCGGGCGAGTAGTTCGAGAAGACCGTCGCCCGGTAGAACGGGCAGTCGGGCTCGGGGAAATACATCCAGCATTTCGTCCGGAGCGACCCGGGCGGCTCGCCGGCGAGGCCGAGCCCGAGAACGTGGACACTGGTCGCCGCGAGCGGCGGTTCGTCCAGGCCGGCGAGCCGGGCCAGTTCGGTCAGCGGCATCGTGCTGATGAGATGGTCGAAGCTCAGGGTGTCGCCCGTGTCGGTCGTGCAGGTGTGGGCTTCGAGGTCGAGGGCGACGACGCGGGCGTTGAACCGGATCTTGTCGGGCGGCAGCCCTTGGGCGATGCCGTTCCAGATGGCGCGCGTCCCGCCGCGCTTGGGGAAGCGGAACGTGTTGTTCGGCCCCCAGGCGGCGTCATCGCGGCCGAGGCGGATGTTTTCTTTGACGCGCGCGAAATCGGGCACGGCGACTCGCTCGCCGATCCAGTGCCAGTCCATCTCCTCCGGCGGCCGGCCCCAGACCTTCGTGTTGTAGGGCCGCATGAAGACCTGGGCGATCCCGGGGCCGAACGTCGCATCGATCCAGTCGGCGAAGTTCGCGGGCCCCTTGCGGTCTCCGGACAGGTGTTCGCCTGTGCGCACAGGCGAACACCTGTCTTGGCCGTTGCGGCCACGGTCTTGGTGTTGCGTGTCGTCCGCGCTGGCTATGTGTTCCCCCGAATGTTCAGCCGAACACATAGCAGCCGCCTGCCGCAGCCCGTCGAGACAGTCGTCGCGCTCCCGCTCCGGCAGGCGGTGCAGGTTGTACTGGAACGGATACGGGACGAACCGGTCGAGCAGATGAATCCACGCCTCGCGTTCGTGTTCGAGGAACTCGCCCGCGAGCGCCTCGTCGACGACGGACGAGAAGAGGTCGTAGTGTGAGAAGAGGACGTGCCCGCCGACGTCCCACGTGAAGCCGGCGGCGTCGACGAACGACGCGGCGAGCCCGCCTGGTCCCGGCTCGCGCTCGACGAGCAGCCAGTCGTCGCGGCCGGCCTGCTGCAGGCGCCACGCGGCTCCCAGCCCGCACGGGCCGGCGCCGACAATGAGGAGTTCGTGTCGATCATCGCTCATGGGATACCTGCCGCCAAGCATCTTATCAGATTGCGGGCGGGCCACACAACGGGCACTGAGCGGCGGCGGGATTGCCGCGTCATTTTTCGGGAGCGGGGGTCGAGAAGCGGACGTAGCCCCACGTCTCGGGCTGGTGCATGTTGATGCGGCCCTGGGGCGACCAGACCCAGTTGGCCTCGGGATGATTCCCCCCGCCGGTCGGGTGCGCCTGCCGCTGGTAGCGGCCGTCAACGATCTTGTGGCCGTATTGCACGCGCGAGAAGTTGACGCGCCACACGTCGCCGTCCTTCGGCGGGCACGCGCGGTTCGCGTACTCCTTGAGCGACGTCCACGGGAACGCGACCTCGACCGTCCAGTATTCGTCGGTGTCGGAGGGATTGTTGACGGTGCCCTTGACGAAGACGCCGCTCTTCTGGCCCTTGAGATCGAACGGGATGAGGCCCCCGCCGCCCTTGCTGTAGGGCTTGAACAGGAGCAGATTCCAGACGGTGTTGAGGGCGTTCATCTCGAACTCGTAGTAGTTCTTCGCGTCGCCGTCGGGATCGATGAAGACCTCGAAATCGTTGTCGTCGTAGATGCGGGTGTTGCGGACGGTCTTCGTGCCCCAGACGTGCGGCTCTTCGAGCTTCGCCGCGACGTAGAAGTACTTGTCGTCCCACGTCATCTTGACGCGTGTCTCGAACTCGGGGCGGACGAGCCGGTCGCCCTGGATGTCGACGAACGCGCGGGTCCACGGGATGTGCGTCCAGGCGTCCTCGTCGAGTTTGCCGTCGACTTTGATGGGGCCGGCGGCTCGGCGGGCGGTGTAGCGTTCGGGCGCGTTGTCCCACCAGGCGAAGTCGCCGGCCTCGACGGACCAGTCGATCCCGAAGAAGCCCGCGACCTTGACGCCGCTGACCTCGCCGGCTCCGGCCTTGGGCGAGAGGACGGTGCAATCGGGGTAGTGGGCGCCCGAGCGCATGTAGGGCAGGCGGTCGGTCAGGCGGAGCCCGGCGGGGCCCGTCCCGCCGACGACGGCGACGCTCGCGACGTCGCTGTCCGGCCGGGGCCGGATGAACAGGCACGCCAAGTCGGCGCCCTTCAGGATTCGCTTGCCGATGCCGATTCGTCCGCGCGTGACCTGCACGGGGCTCTTGCCGAGCAGCGTCTTCCAGGCCGCGTTCGTGTCGGCGTTGCCGTAGAGGATGACCGAGCGGTCGGCGTAGCGCTTGGGCTCGAAGGCCGTGTCGGGCACGAGGTCGGCGCTCCCGCCGCCCTGATACCAGAGCTGCTCGCCGTCGAACCGCGCCTTGGCGAACGCCCACGCGTTCTCCTCCGGCGTGCCCGCCGTGCCGTACACGAACACCATGTCGTGCTTGAAGGCCTCCGTAAACGGCCCGTAGCGGTGCGGGCCCTTAAGTTTCGGCGAGGGCTTGCCGACAACCTTCCACGCGCCCTCGACGCGCTCGAGCCAGATGCGCTTCTCTTTCTCGGGCCACGGGATGCCGCCGATCCACGGGCCGTCGAGCCCGACCGAGATCGGCCCCGGCTCGAGGTGATCGACGCGGAAGCTGATGCGGGCGACGTTCTGCGTCTTGCCGAAGAACGCGCGGTCACGCGGCTTGCACGAGACGACGGCCTTCGCGTTCTTCATCATCTGCCGCTGTGCCTCGATGCCGAGCCACTGGTTCCAGGCGGTGACCTCGGGGTTCGGCGTGATGAACGTGACGGTCGTGACGTCGCGCGGTTCGGGCGTTCGGCGGCGGGCGAAGAAGTCGAACATCTCGTCCCAGTCGGTGCAGGGGACGCGGCCCGTGTTGTGTCGCGAGCAGCGGGTCCACCAGTGCCCGGCTCCCGGCTCTTCGTGGTGGCGGAAGTCGTGGTGGAAGCCCCTGAGCAGTTCGGCCATCCGCCGGCCGTGCTCGGGGCGGACGTTGCCGTCGCGTCCGCCGTGCAGGATGTAGACGCCGGTGGCGAGCAGGTTCTCGAGCAGGGCCTCGGTGTTGCTCGGCGCGGCGGCGCGCCAGAACATCTGCTCGACGGCGGAACGGGGCTTCGGTCCGCCCGGCGACCGAAACGGGGAGCGGTTCGGGTAGCCGGCGCTCGGGCCGATGGCGGCGAACTTGTCGGGATAGAGGACGCCGAGGTGCCAGGAGCCGTGTCCGCCCATCGAGTGGCCGGTCGCGTAGGTCCGGCGCGGGTCGGTGTGGAAGCGGCGCTCGACCTCGGCCGCGACCTCGAGCGCGTCGATCCGCCCGAGCCCCTCCCAGCCGTAACCGTAGCGCTCGCGGTTCGTCGGCGCGACGACGTGCCCCCAACTCTTGCGCCAGTACGACGAGGCGTGCGTCTTCGCCTCGACGCCGGCCCCGTGCATCGTGAGGAACATCGCCGGCCTCTCGCCGGGACGGGGGAGCGGCTTCGCGGGCCGCAACATGTAGTACTGAACGCTCCCGTCGACGCTGCTGCGATAGGTCAGCCGGACGTGGTCGGCGCGGAGGTGTTCGAGGTCGATGATCCTGAGCCCGACCTTGCCCGCGGCGAGCTTCTGCTGCTTCCCGTCTTTCTTGCCCGTGAGTTCGTAGTCGAGTTCGATGTAGCCCGGCTGTCCGCCCTTCTTTGCGCGGGCGACCGGCCCGCAGATTCGGAAGGCGGTGCGTCGGAATGTGACCGGCTCGGAGCGGTCGAGCTTCGTGACCGTCTCCGGCCCGTCGGGCCATTGCGCCGTGAGGGTGAGATCGGTGACCGGGTCGCGGCCCATGTTCCACATGCCCGCGCCGACCCACACGTCCGTCTTTTCGCCCGCGATGAGCGCCGGCGTCAGGTCCGGCCCGAACGTGAAGTCGGAGCCCGGCGCGCTGAGCCAGACATGAAGACGGGCGCCGCCGCGGGGCGACATCTCGACCAGCAGTTCGTTCTGTCCCTTCCGGACGCGCACGGGCACGGCGATGCCGCGGCCGGGATAGGTTCCGCCGGGATGCCACGCGCCGTTGAACATCGCCGCGCGGCAGCCGTGGAGGTCGAGCCGCATGACACGCTCGCGTTCCGAGCCGACCGTCAGGTACACGTATCCACGCATCGCCTTGGGAAGCGTGACGACGCCTTTCTCGGCCCGGACGCTCTTCCAGACGCGCGTCTTGCCGTCCGGGCCGGTGATTTCCTGGCCCGCCTTCGGCGCCGGCCACTTGCCCGCGACGATCAGGCCGCCGATGGCGTCGCGCGGGACCGGCCAGCTCCCGCCCGGCGAAGCGTCTTCGATGAAGAGCGCGTCGTCGTCGACGTGCAGGCGGTCGGGCATGGTCGCCGCGAGCGCCCATCCGGACAGACACAGCGGGCCCAGCAGCCCGATCAGCACGAGTCGCGTCAGTTCTTGCATTGGTTTTGTTTTCGCCAGGCGCGGGGCCCGAGGCCCGTTTCGCCTCGGAGGTGGGTGTTGAGTTGTCCGGTGCTGTGATAGCCGCTGGCCTCGGCGACGTCGCCGATCGGCTGGTCGGTCTCGCGCAGCAGGCGTTTGGCGTGTTCGAGGCGCAGCCCGCGAATGTACTCGCCGACCGGGCACCCCATCGCGTCGGCGAAGACCGTCTGGAGTTGGCGGGTCGACAGCCCGGCGACGGCCGCGACCTGGTCGAGCCGGAGGCCATTTGTCGGCTCGGTGTACCGGTTCAGGATGAAGCGGAGGGCCCGCGCGACGCCGACGTGCTCGACGGCGTGAATGTTGCTGCTGTCGCGCTGGACCAGTGTCTTCGGCGGAATCCTGATCGGCTGCTCGGGGGCGGGCTCGCCGTCCATCAGCCGGTCGAGGAGGGCGGCCGCCTCAAACCCGAGCCGGTAGTAATCGGGATCGACGCTCGTCAGGGGCACGGTCGCCAGCTCGGCCGATATGCTGTTGTCAACGCCGACGATGGCGACCTGTTCGGGGACGAGGATGCCCTCTCGCTGGCACGCCCTGGCGAGCAGATCGCCGACGTGATCGTTGAGGGTCATGAGGCCGAGGGGTTTCGGGAGGTGGTGGATTTCGCGGCGGAAGCGTTTGAGATGCTCATCCGATTCGGGGTCGTTCCCTCGCAGGCCGACATAGAAAAAAGTCTCCGCGATCTTCTCGGTCGCCTCCTGGAAGCCGCGTGCGCGGGGTGCGCCCGAGTCGTGGGGAAAGAGCGCCCCGAACGCGAAGTGGCGGAACCCGCGCTCGACGAGATGCTCGCCGGCCAGGCGTCCGATGGCCGCGTTGTCGAGGGCCACGAACGGCAGGTCGGCCGGTTCCTCACCGCACACGAGGCAGGCGCGCGCCGCGCCGCGCGGGCAGTGGCGGACGTTCGCGAACCCCTCGGCGAGCAAGACGCCGTCCGGCTGCGCATGGCTGATGGACGCGTCCATCTGTTGCTCGTCCATCTGCCCGCGGCGCAGAAGACTCAACGCCCAGCGCTTGCTCTTCGCGTAGTCTCGAATACCCTCCTCGAGACCGGACGTCGTGAATCCGAGCGCCGCGACGACGGCGCGTTTCCGCGGTCTCTGCGCTTTCGCGTCCGCTGTCGGCATGCAAGAACTCCCGAAGTATCATCTTTCCAGGCACCAATCTTGGCCTTCCGGGCACAAAGATTATAGCGAGGTCACGCATGGTCGCAAGAATAACTGATCGGCTTGGATTCCGTTAGGTTTTCGTCTGCCCTCCGGTACAATGGATTTGAGTCACCACGAGCAGGCCCATTTGGAGATGCTGCATATGTCTCACCGCATCATTCTCAGCCATTTTCGGCCCCTTGGGTGCATAGAAACAGCGATTTGCGCGTTGTTGAGCGCTCGTAAGACGCGGCTCCTGTGCGCCGTGGCCGGTCTGTCTCTACTCCTGCCCGCCGCGTCGGCGTCGGCGGCCCCGCCGTTCGCGGCGGGCGACTGGCCGATGTGGCGGCGCGATCGGCAGAGGACGGCCGTGACGAGCGAACGCGTGGCCCCGCCGCTCGAGCAGGTGTGGGCGTTTCGCTCGCGGCAGTCGCGCGTGGCGCCAAACCCGGGTCCGCCCAACCAGGTCAAGTATCCGTGGGTCGCCCAGTACACGCTTCCCATCAGCGCGGCGGGCGACGCGCTGTTCTTCACGAGCGCGGCCGACGGCCGGATCGTCTGCCTCGACGCCGCCAGCGGCAAGATGCGGTGGGAGTTCCTCGCGGGCTGCGGGGTGAACCGCGTGCCCACGTTCTGGAAGGGACGCGTGTACGCCGGGAGCCACGACGGCAACGTCTACTGCCTGGACGCGAAGACGGGGAAGGTCGTGTGGACGTTCAAGGCCGCGCCCGCCGACCGCTGGTTCCTGTCGTACGGCAAGCCGGTGTCGGTCTGGCCCGTGCGCACCGACGTGATGATCGACGCGTCCCCCGACATCAACGGCGGCAAGGCGGTCGCCTACTTCGCCGCGGGCGTGTTCCCCCACGACGGCACATTTCTCTACGCCATCGACGCCGAGAGCGGCGAGCGCCTCTGGCGCAACGCGACGCATGCCGAGGCCGGCTGGCGGGCGAGTATGGCCCCCGCCGGATATCTGTTCCTGGAAGAGAAATCCGTCATCGTTCCCCGCGATTTCTGGGGCTACTTCTCGGGCTGGGGCGTGTTAATCTCCTTCGACCGCGCCACGGGCAAGAGCGGAGGATACAAAGGTACGCCGCCGCTTCACGGCATCACCAAGGACAATGTGCAGTACTACGGCACGCACGCCGTCCGGACCGATCCGCCGGCGAAGAAGGGAGAGAAGCCCAAGCAGACCAAGCTCTGGCAGGAGAACGTCCCGGGCCGGTGGGTGGACTTGGATTCCGTCTTGAGCACCCGCTACAAACGCCCGGTCTTCTTCCGCTGGGACCCGGACCTCTCGTCGGTCGTCTACGCGGGCGGCATCCTGTACCACACCGCGTTCGACGGCGATCCCAAGAAGGGCACGGGCATCTACGCGCGCGACTCGGAGAAGGGGACGCTCCTGTGGTCGGCTGACGTGCTCGAGCAGGCCAACCAGATCATCGTCGCCAACGGGCGGCTCTTCGCGGCCACGCGGCAGGGCACAATCTATTGTTTCGCGCCCAAGGGTGCGAAGAAGCACGGCGTCATCAACGAGCCCGTCGAGGCGGACCCGTTCGAGGGCGGCAAGGCGTTCGGCCCCGCGGCCGATGCGATGCTCAAGCAGACGGGGGTGAGCGCCGGCTACGCGGTCGTGCTCGATTGCGAAAGCGGCCAGCTTGCGTATGAGTTGGCCAAGCGTTCAGATCTGTATGTGCTCGCCGCGTTCGGCGACGCCGACAAGGCCGCCGCCGCGCGGAAGGCATACGGCCGGGCGGGGATGCACGTCTCGCGCATCGTCGCCTACCACCAGAAGGAAGGGACGAAACTCCCCTTCACATCGCACATCGCGAATCTGATTGTTTCGGAATCGGCTCTCGCGGGCGGCGCTCTGCCGGCGGACACCGAAGACATGAACCGCATGCTGAAGCCGATTCGGGGCGTCGCCCTCATCGGCGGGCGGCAGACCAAAGAGGGGCTCGAGAAGTGGACCGGGGCGAAGAAGAAATGGACAATCCTTCCCGACGGGAAGAACCAGTGGGCTCGGCACGTTCGGCCGCCGCTCAAGGATCCCGGGGGCTGGACGCACGACCTGGGCGACGCAGGCCACACGGGCAGCAGCCACGACGGCGCGCTCAAGCCGCCGCTCGGGATCTACTGGTATGGCGAGCCGCAGCTCGGACGTCCCGAGGGCGGCGCCCGGATGATCGACGGCGTCTTCCTCCTTTACAGAGGCGGAGACCTCGTCGCCTACGACCAGTATACGGGCCGTGAGATGTGGCGTCGCGCCAACGCGCGGACCGACCTCATCTGCGGGCCGGGGAGCGTCTTCCTGCGCTACCTCGAGGTCATCGTCCGGCTGGACCCGGGTACCGGGAAGGAGCTGATGTCGTACAAGCCGCCGTACCCCGATCCGGCGGCCAAGTGGCTCGCGATGGCCGCGACCCGCGACGGCAAGACGCTCCACCTGGTCGTTGGCGGAAAGGCCGACGGCAAGGACTGGCGCAGCATGATGGCCGTGGACGTGCCGACCGGGGACGTCCGCTGGGACCTCGGGGGGCCGGACAAGGGAACGCGCTGGGGCGGCTGGAGCGCCATCGGCGACGGATACATCTACATGCTCGGCGGCGCGGCCAAGGACGCGCGCCGCGACGAGGCGCTCGCCGAGATGCGGGCGCACCTGAAAGCCACCGACCCGAAGCGCCTCGAGAAGTTCGAGAAGGAACTCGACAAGCGCGACGTCCGAATCCTGACGACCATCGATGCAAAGACGGGCAAGATCCTCTACGAGCACGGCGTCGATATCACGAACTGCGGCGGAGCGTGGCTCCCCGGCGTGGGGTATGGCGGCGGCAAGTATGCCCGACACTACAACCCCGGCGTCGGGGGCTGGATCATGGCCCGGAAGGACGTCGTCGTGTTCGGCACGACGAGCGGCGCGGACAAGGGCTGGAGCGTCTGGCCCAAGGGAGCGTACAGGCAGCGCGGCCTCGCCGTTCACGATGGGGCAACGGGCAAGCTGCTCTGGAACAAGCCCTGCAACTATCGAACGCGGCCCGTCATCGTCGAGGACACCATCTACGCCGAGCCCTGGGGGTATGATCTGCGCACGGGCGACCGCAAGCAGCGCGTGCATCCGATCACGGGCGAGCAGGCCGACTGGGCCTGGTGCCGCGCCGACAAGCAGTGCGGCATCTTCAGCGCGTCGAAGCATTTCCTCTTCGGGCGGTCGCTGGGCGTCGGCTACCACGACCTCCTGACCGACAGCGGGCTCTACACGTTCTGGCACAGCCGGATGAGTTGTTCGTTCGACGCGTTCACCGGCGGCGGGATGATGGTCAAGCCGCCCAACGCCGTTGGGTGCCGCTGCTCGTGGTCGCTGCCGTTCACCGTCGCCCTGGGGCAGGTCTCGATGGAGCCGGCCACGGGGCAGGGCTATCCCCAGCCGGGCGGATACCTGCCGGTCAAGCACGTCCGCGTCGACATGGGCGCCAACGGCGACCGGCGCGACCCGGCGGGCAACCTGTGGATTCACAACAACCACGGGGCCGGGCATCCGCTGTTGCTGGCCTATCCCATCGCCATGAAGAAGTACCCGGGCGCCGAGGATGTCCGGCGCAGTTCGCTCCACACGCCCATCGAGAACAGCGACGAGCCGTTCGTCTTCGCGTCGGCCATACGCGGCCTGAAGAGTTGTGTCTTGCCCGTCAACAAGCCGGGCGGCACGGGCACCTTCAAGGTGTGGCTCGGTTTCGCGGCCCTGCCTGGCGACAAGCCGGGGCAACGCGTGTTCGACGTCAAGCTCAACGGCAAGGTTGTGCTCGATGACTTCGACATCATGAAGGAGGCCGGGGCGGCCGACCGCGCGGTGTGGAAGGATTTCACCCTCACGCTCGGCAAGGACCTGACCGTCGAGTTGGTCGCGAAGTCCGACAGGCCCGCCGCGGCCCAGATGCCGCTCATCAACGGCGTCCAGGTGCTCCGGCAGTAGGAGCGCACGACAACCGACCACACGAAATGGGAGAGGGAACGGTGCGCATGAGGCGACGACTTGCATGCGGGGGGATGGTTCTCTTGATGTTCGCGATGATCGGCCGGACTGCCGCTTTCGCCGAGGACTGGCCGACGTATCGCCATGACCGGCTGCGGACGGCGGTGACCTCGGAGAAGCTGCCGCCACCGTTGGTGAATGTCTGGATGTTTCGCGCGCGCGGGTCGAGTTTCGCGCCGAAGGACATGCCGTCCAGCAGCGATCGCTCGCAGCCGCCCGGCCTTTACGCCAACAAACACGGCGCGTATTTCGAGTTGCTGCCCGACCAGAAATACTTCGCTCTCCCGATTACGGCCGCGGACGACTCGCTCTTCTTCACCACCGCCGGCGGGCGTGTCGTCTGCCTCGACGCAGCGACGGCGGAGAAGCGCTGGGAGTTCCTCGCCGGCGCGGCCATCAGCCAGACGGCGAATATCTTCGACGGAAAGGTCTATGTCGGTAGCGACGACGGCTTTGTCTATTGTCTCGACGCAAAGACGGGGAAGCTGGTCTGGAAGCACAGAGGCGCACCCGCCGACCGATGGTTCATCTCGTTCGGCCGAATGGCGTCGAAGTGGCCCGTGCGGACGGATGTTTTCGTCGACAAGGGGGCCGCGTACTTCGGGGCCGGCGTCTTCCCCCACGACGGGATGTTCGTCAACAAGATCGACGCCCGAACGGGGAACAGCATCTGGCGGACGCCTTTTGCCCACAACGGTCTGGCCGGCAACCTCGTCCTCACGACGCACAAGATCCATATGCCGTTGGACGTGAAGGGATTCGAACGTTACCCGATGTTCCGCCGCGTGGACGGGGCGAACGATTGGGTCAGCCCCGACCCGGAGGTGGCCGAGATCTTCCGGCACCGTGTGGCGGATTCGGAGCGCGGCGTTGTGAAGGACGGGATTCGCTACGGCGGATTCGAGGCCTGCAAGGTCGAGGGCGAGCACGAACGCGGGAAGAAGCAGACGCTCTACCGCACGTCCATCCTCACAGGACGCTTTCCCGACGAGCGGACGTTTGTCTACGCCGGCGGCACGCTCTACTTCTTCGCGAACGACAACGCGCTGTGGGGCGGCAAATACCCCCTGCGGGCGCACGGCGGAGCCGTGTTCGCACGCGACCCCAAGACGGGCAAGAACCTGTGGTCGTTCCCGATTCCCGAGCGGCCGTATCACATCATCGCCGCCAACGGGCGGCTGTTCGTCTCGACACGGGGCGGCACGATCTACTGCTTCGCACCGAAGGACACGCCGGGGCACGGCGTGGTTGCCGAAGACATCGAACCGGAGCCGTTCGAACGAAACGATCGGTTCAACAAGATATCGGGAGTCGCGCACCATACGACGCTGGAGAGTGGCGTGAAGAAGGGCTACGTCGTCGTCCTCGACTGCGAAAGCGGTGCGATGCCTTATATGTTGGCGACGCAGACGGACCTCTACGTGTGCGCCGTCTTCCGCGACGCTGCGAGGGCGGCGAAGGCGCGAGCGCTCTACGCCCGTGCCAACCTGCACGCCTCGCGCATCTCCGTCTGGCATCAGAAGGAAGGGGCGAAGCTGCCGTACCCGTCGAAGTTCGCCGACCTCGTTGTGTCGGAATCCGCGGCGGGCGGCGGCCCAATGCCCGCGTCGGTGAGCGAGATCGACCGCCTGCTCAAGCCCATCCGGGGCACGGCGTGGCTCGGCGGACGGCAGGAGAAGGAAGCGCTCGAGCAGTGGATGGCGGCGACGAACAAGAGCGCGGACCCGGTGGAGAAGTGGCAGTACTATGAGAAGCACGGCAGCCGCTGGGTGAGGCGTACTCGTCCGGCGCTACCGGGCGGCACGGGATGGTGCGGTCCGCTTGGCGGGCCGGAGCGCACGAATTGCAGCCACGACAAGGCGCTGAAGGGTCCGCTCGGCGTTGTGTGGTACGGCCCGCCCTATATCAGCGGCCCGGTCGGTCGGCCGCCCCGGATCGCCAACGGCGTGATGGTCTGCCCGACCGACATGAACACGATCGAGGCTTACGACCAGTACAACGGACGCCTGCTCTGGAAGTACACGGCGAAGAACTTCGCGGGGCACTTCATGGGCACCGGATGTGTAGGCGGCGATCATGCGTTCACCGTCTACTACGGGCGGTGCCTGCGGCTGGACTTGTGGAACGGCGGGCCGCCGGTTGAGATGACCAACCCGTTCCCGGGCAGTCAGTGGGGCCAGATCACGCTCAGCCGCGACGGCAAGACGCTCTGGGGAAGCAGCCACGCGAAAGACTGGCGCGGCATCTTCGCCATCGACGTCAAGACAGGCCAGACGCTCTGGAAGCGGGGCGGCGCGGGCGAAGGGATGCAATGGGGCGGCTGGAACGCCGTTGCCGACGGGCGCATGTATATTGTCGGCGGCAAGGCCGAGGGCGAGGAGCGCAAGCAGGCGATCACCGAGATGCGCGCGTACCTGGGGGCGAATGACAACGCGCGGCTCGAGGCATTCGAGAAGACGCTCGCCAAGCGCCAGATCCGCGTGCTGACGGCCCTGCACGCCGCGACAGGCAAGACGCTGTACGAGCGCGGGATCGACCTGACCAACCGCGGGAGCTTCTTCGGCGCCGCTGGTGGTCGGTTGGTGTTCGGCCGGGTAGCCCGGGTCGGGGGCAGGGCCAGGAAGCACTGGGGCATCCAGTACCGTCCGCGGCCGGGGTATGGACTCGCTGCGTTCGATGCTGCTACCGGGAAACGGCTGTGGAACGAACTGGGAGACATCCGCTTCCCCCCCGTTGTTACGAACAACATGATCTACGCCGAGCCGTGGCGGGTGGACCTGAAGACGGGCAAGCGCGTCCGGCGCCCGCATCCGATCAGCGGCAGACCCAGCGACCACGTCTGGACGCGGACGGGCAAGCATTGCGGCGGGTACAATGGATCGGAGAACTTCATCTTCGGCCGCAGCATGGGCATTGGCTACCACGATACGCTGAACGACAGCGGCCTATATACCTTCATGCACAGCCGCAACGACTGCCATCCCGATGTGACCAGCGGCGGCGGCATGATGATCAAGCCGCCGATGGCGTTCGGATGCCGCTGCGCCTGGTCCCTTCCGTTCACGATCGCCATGGCGCAGGCCGAGACGCAGCCGGAGATCCCGTTCTCGTACTTGGGCCCCGGCCCCGCGCTTCCCGTGAAGCGCCTGCGGCTCAATTTCGGCGCGGCCGGCGACCGGCGCGACGCAAAAGGCAACCTCTGGCTCCGCGCCGAACGGAGAAGTATGGGGCACATGAGGGATTTTGAGATCACCTACATGCCCGCGATGGTTTTCTACCCCAGCGCGGATTGGTCGCGCCGCAACATCCACCAGAGCGCCGTGCACACGCGCATCGAGAACACACACACACCGTCAGTCTTCGCCACAGCGAAGCGGGGCCTGAAGCGCTGTATCCTGCCCGTGACCACGCCGGCCGACGGGAAGGGCGTCTACACCGTGCGGCTCGGTTTCTCAGCCCCGCCCGGCGACGAGCCGGGCCAGCGCGTCTTCGACGTACGGCTTAACGGCAGGACGGTCCTGCGGGACTTCGACATCGTCACGGAGGCGGGCAAATGCAATCGCGCCGTCTGGAAGGAGCTCATGCTCTCACTCGACGGCGACCTCATCGTCGACCTCGTGGCGAAAGAGAAGGAGCCGTCGCTCGACCAGATGCCACTCCTGTGCGCGGTCGAGGTCACCGGGAAAGAGATCACGACGCTCGGGCTCAAGTTCCCATCGTCCCTGTGGCTGGGCGGCTCGAAGCTGCGGGAGACGGCTGAACTGGAACTTGCAAACCTGCGGGCAAAGCCGTTCAACGGAAAGATCGTCGTCACGTCACCGAAGGGGTTTCAGGTGTCGGTGCCGGATGGCGGCGCGTTGAACCTGGCCTCCGGCGACCGGGCGCGCGTCGCGGTCACCATCAAGGCCGACGGGAGGGCACAGCCGGGCCTCCGTTGGGTGACGATGAAGATCGTCGGAGCCGGTGGCGAGATCGAGCTCGAACGCAAGCTCGCGGTGGAATGGCTCGGCGATCTCGAACGGCGCGTGCTGCGCGGCGGCGTACGGTGGTTTCGGTCGGCGGGGCGTCATTGGGAGTGGACGACATATTCAAACAGCCATTTCGGTGTCTCGGAGGGAGCGGGGAAGAAGGGCGATGCCGGGTTGTCCTATGCGGCGCTTCCCGTCGGCATCCCGAAGGAGTTGCACGGGAAGATCAAGCGTGCGCGGGTCCGCTTTCACGCGTCGCCGAGCCAGAGACGGGTGTTGGCGTCTCTCTTCTCGTCGTCTCGCGATTCCGTGCCGCTGAAGACGAACGACTGGGGCACCGTGAGGCAGGTGAAGGGGCCGCCCTGGCCGGACTTCAACAAGGTCGTCTACCCCGCCCGCCCCGAGACGCTTCCGGAGAAGGCAACGCTCCGGCCCACGAAATGGGATCCGAACGTAGTGGAAGCCCCGGTGCCCGGGAGCATCGACCACGTGGCGACAAGCCGTCACATCTATTTCGCCATCGAGCCGACCGCGCTCAACGGCCCCGTCTACTGGAGCGACCGGGCCGCCGAGCGCGAAAAGGCGCCCGTGCTGATCATCGACTACGAGCCGACGCCACAGAAGTGATCCCGCATTCGCGACGCCGTCTTGAGCTTCTCCATTCTCCGCGTATACTATCCCGCGTGGTGCAGAGCCCGATGACCCCGAGAGGACTTGCCCAATGCCCAGTCGCGTGACATTCGCGTCGGCCCGCCCGAAGGAGCTTCGCGCCGACGCCACCCTGCCCGCCCTGTTCGACCGGATGCTCGCGAAGTGGACGCTGAAGCGGCGGTTCGCCGGCCGGAAGGTCGCGATCAAGATGCACCTCGGCGGGCACCTGGGCTATTCGACCATCCACCCGGTCTTCGTGCGGCGCCTCGTCGCGGCGCTCAAGGCCGCGGGCGCCGATCCGTTCATCACCGACAGCCCCGGCGCGGTCGCAAGCGCCCACGAGCGCGGCTACACGCGAGAGGTGCTCGGCGCGCCCCTGCTGCCCGTGGCCGGCGTCGCCGACCGGTTCGCCTACACGAAGCGCGTCAACTATCGGACGCTGAAGAGCGTGAACCTGGCGGGCAACATCGTCGACGCGGGCGGGATGATCGTCCTCTCGCACGGCAAGGGGCACGGGCACAGCGGGTTCGGCGGCGCGATCAAGAACATCGCGATGGGCTGCGTCGACGGCGCGACCCGCGGCCAGATCCACCGCCTGATGAGCGCCGCGTTCGAATGGGACGAGAAGAAGTGCACCGGTTGTCTCCTCTGCCGCGACAACTGTCCGAACGACGCCATCAGTTTCAACGACGGCAGGATCTCGATCTTCGACCACGCCTGCAAGTATTGCATGCACTGCCAGCTCGCCTGCCCGAGCGAGGCGATCACCATCGACCAGCGCGGCTATCGCTACTTCCAGCGCGGCATGGCCCTGGCGACCCGCGAGGCGCTGGCGACGTTCGACCCGGGCACCGTCCTCCACATCACCGTCCTGATGCAGATCACCCCGTTCTGCGATTGCTGGGGCTTCACGACGCCGTCCATCGTGCCCGACGTCGGGATCGTCGCCGGCGAGAACATCTGCGCGGTCGAAACCGCCGCACTCGATCTCATTGATGCCGATGACTACATCGAGGGCTCGCTGCCCCCGCCGCTCGAACGAGTCGGCGGCGGACACCTGCTCCAGCAGGTGCACGGCAAGGACCCATACATCCAGGTTGAGGAATGCGAAAAGGTCGGCCTGGGCGACCGGGCATATCGACTCACCCGCGTGAAATGAGCGAGACCAATCGCTCGATGTGCAGGCAGGCGGTGGCGGCGCTGGAGCTCGGACTCCTCGCCCTCGCGGCGCATCCGTTCGTCACGGAATCTCTCGAGCAACCTAGCCCTCGGTCCCGGCGAAGCCGAGGTATTCGTCGAGCCAGTCGTCGGTGCGGAGCACGCCCTTGCGCTGCCGGAGCGCGAGCCGCTCGGCGCGGCCCTGCGCCATGTCGAACGGCCGGCGCGAGACGGTCGTCGAGATCTCGGCGCCCGACTGGCCGTGGTGGCGGCGGAGGAGCGCCGCCAGGCGAGGGGTGTGGCGCCGGACCAGCTCGTCTTCAAGCGACACGAACGCGCCGGCGCTGCCGGGGTCGCCCTGCCGCGCCGACCGGCCGAAGAGCTGCCGGTCGATCCGGCCGGCCTCGTGGCGCTCGGTCGCCAGGACGTGGAGCCCGCCGGCCTCGGCGACGCCGGCCCCGAGCTTGATGTCCGTCCCGCGGCCCGCCATGTTCGTCGCGACCGTGATCTTCCCCGGCTGGCCGGCCTCGGCAACGATCCGCGCCTCCTCCGCGTGGCGGACCGCGTTCAGCACGTTGTGCTCGAGCGCCTCCGCGGCGAGCAGCTCGCTCAGGTGCTCGCTCGCGCGGACGCTCCGCGTGCCCACGAGCACGGGCCGGCCCGCCTGGTGGCATTGCCGGATCTCGTCGACGACGGCCCCCCACTTCGCCGCCTCCGTCGGGAACACGCGGTCGGGCAGCACCTCGCGGATGCAGGGCCGGTTCGTCGGGATCACGACAACGGGCCGGTGGTAGATCTGCCAGAACTCGCGGACCGCCTCGCTCGCCGTGCCCGTCATCCCGGCAAGCCGCCGGTACATCCGGAAGAACCGCTGGAAGCTGATGCGGGCGTACGTGTCTTTCGGCGGGTTGACCTCGAGGTCTTCCTTCGCCTCGATCGCTTGGTGCAGCCCGTCGCGCCACGTGCGGTCGGGCATGAGGCGGCCGGTGAACTCGTCGACGATGACGACCTTGCCGTCGTCGACGACGTACTGCTTGTCGAGCGAGTAGAATTCGCGGCCGGTGAGCGCCTGCACGACAAGCTCCTCGCGGCGCCGCGCCCCGTGCCAGACGCCGCCGAGCGGTTCGGCCAGCTCACCCACGAGCCGCTTCCCCTCGTTCGTGAGATCGATCTCGCGGTGCCGCGCGTCGACGCGGTAGTGTCGCGGCGTCTCGAGGCGGCCGGCGAGCTCGGCCGCGTGCTCGAACGCCTCGACCTGCTCGGCGTTCGGCGCATCGCCCGAGATGATGAGCGGCGTGACGGCCTCGTCGATGAGGACCGAGTCGGCCTCGTCGACGATGGCATACTCGAGCCCGCGCTGGACCATCCGGTCGGTCCCGTGGCCGCGGCCCTCGGCCATCTTCATCACGAGCGCCGACGGCAGCCCGCGGACGTGCCCGAGCGCGAGCCGGTCGCGAAGGAAGTCGGCGGTCACCTCCTTGTTCGTGCAGTACGTGATGTCGGCCTGGTAGGCCTCGCGGCGCTGCGGGGGCGGCATTTCCTGATCGACGTGCGCGACCGAGAGGCCGCAGAATCGGTAGACGCGGCCCATCCACTCGGCGTCGCGGCGGGCGAGGTAGTCGTTTACGGTGATGATGTGGCAGCCGCGTCCGCGCCAGCCGGCGACGGTCGCCGGGAGTGTGGCCGTGAGCGTCTTGCCCTCGCCCGTCGCCATCTCGACGACGCAGCCGTCGTGCAGGCCGAAGGCGCCGGCGACCTGGACGAGGAAGGGCTTGTTGCCGATCTGCCGGGCGGCGACCTCGCGAACGAGGGCGAAGGCGCGGTCGAGATCGTCGGCGGTCTCGCGGCCGCGGCGGAAGCGGTCGCGGAGGTCGGCCGCGGTCTCGCGGAGACGAGCGTCGCTCGTGTGCTCGAACTCCTTCTCGAGCGCCATGACCTGCGCGGCGCGGCCGAGGAACCGGCGGCGGCGCGGGACAAGCCGCGCGACCATTCCGGCCGCGGCATCCCACGCGGCGTCGAGCCCCTTCGGCATCTCCGTGTGGATCGGCGGCTCGGCCAGCATCCGCCAGGTCTTGCTCGGGACGGTCGGCATGTCAGACACGGAACTTTCGCTGGAGGAGTCGGAGCACGGCACGCCACCACTGGACCGCGAGCGGCTTGCGCGGCATCTCGACGCGGACGACGACGCGCTGTCCGCTGAGCAGGCCCTGGCTGCGGTCGGGGCGGATGCGGACCTCGAAGTACGCCTCCGTGGCCTCGGTGCCGCGGCGGTCGGTCGTTTCGGTCTGGATACTTCCGCCGGCGAGGTAGCCGAGCGCGGCCGACGGCAGTTGTTTCCCGCCCGCGGACACGATCGTCTCGATGCGGCCGTCGCGCTTCGGGTCCGGCCGGCCTTTCACTCGCAGTTCGACGCGCCGCAGGTCTTCGCGGTCGCCGAATTCAATGAGTTCGCGGAGTTCGGCCGCGACCTCCTGGCCTGCGACGGCGCGGATGATGACGTCGTCGGCGCTCGCAATCAGGCCGACCTTGTCGCCGCGGCGGATGAACGCGTCTTTGGCGTTCTCGATCTGCGGCGCGATCCACGTCCCGGCGCCCGGCGCCTGCAGGGTCAGGGACGCGATCTCCTTCTCGACCCACGCCATCTTCTTCCGGCGCGCCGCGATCTGCTCCGTGATGCTCTGGACTCCCGCGACGTCCCGCTCCGCCAGGGCCGTGCTCCTCTGGACCCCCAACTCGTCGAGTTCGGCCTGCAGTCCCTTACGCCTCGTGGCGAGATCGAGGTTCTCCCCGCGCAGAAGCCCGTCGCCCTTGTCGACCGTTGCTCCCGTTCGCTTCAGGATATCGCGGACGAAGCAATCGGTCTCCGCGTGGACGAAGGCGAGTTCGACGGGCTCGACGACGCCGTCGATCCGATGTCGGTCGGGCGCGGGGATCAGGCCGATGGAACCGACCACAAGGAGTGTGAAGGCGACCGTCGAGCCGACGGCCCGCGCGCGGACGCGGTCGAGTTCGCCGTGCGTCGTGAGATAGTGGACGAACTTGCCCAGCGGCACGAACACCCACGTCGCCACGGCCATGACCGCGAGCGCCACGCCGACGATGAAGAGCTTGCTCGCGATGAAAAGGATGATGCCGACGCAGATGATGATCCGGTAGGCCGTCGAGGCGACGGCGAAGATGGCGAGCCACCAGCGTTCGCCCGGGGTGTGGGCGGTGGTTCGCGCGCGGCGCACGCCCCAGACGTACTTCCGAATCAGGTAGTAGATGTAGCCGCGCGAGCGCTGATGCAGGTTCGGAATTTCGAGCAGGTCGGACAGGATGTAGTAGCCGTCGAACCGCAGGAGCGGATTGCCGTTGAAGAGCAGCGACGACACGCTCGCGATGAACATCATGTTGTAGGTGAGCGCGTGGACGGGCGATGTCTCGGACGTCTGCGACCAGATGATGGCGGCGACGGCGGCGACAGCCAGCTCGACCATCATCCCGGCGGAGCCGACGATGGCGCGGTGCCACTTCTTGCGGAACGCCCACGAGCTCGACGCGTCCATGTACGGCAGCGGCGTGAAGATGAGGAACATGACGCCGAGGGTGTGGACCTCGCCGCCCGTGCCCGTCTCTTTGCCGAACTTCTTGCACGCGAAGCAGTGGGCGAACTCGTGGAAGACCTTGACGACGATCAGGGCGACGTAGAGGAGCGGGAGGTTGTCGGCGTCGAGGATGCCCCGCGCGCGGTCGACCAGCTCGCCGCCGCGGCCCGCGATCGAGTAGAGCGCCGCGCCGAGCAGCAGCATCCAGACGACGAACCCGCCGACGCTGAAGACGCGCCCGAAGACGCCGATCCACCGGTCGAGGAAGTGGTCGGGGTCGAACAGCGGGATGCGGATGAAGAGGAGGTTCATCAGGTAGCCGCGGACCTCGCGGCCGACGCGTTTGTGGTATCGGCGGAACAGGCCGGCGGCGTCGGGTGGGAGATCGGCCCCGAGCAGGTTGCTCGTGTAGAGCTGTCCCAGGAGTTGGATGGCCTCGCCCTGCGTGGGCGAGTCGTCGCCGAGCTGGTCGTTGCAGATGTGCCACGCGTCGGCGACGGAGCGTCGGCCGTCGAGCAGCGCGACGAACTGGTAGGCGGGATCGCTCAGCCGGAAGAACTGGTTGCTGGCGGGGTCCTGGAGGACGTGCCACATGCGGCCGCGATAGTGCTGTCGGTGGACCTGCACGGTCGACCGCAGGCGCGGCCGGAGGTCGGACACGCGATACCACGATTCACTGAACGTCGGGCGGTCGACCGGCATCACGATTCCTTGTCGGCCGGGTCTTGGTCGCAATCCTCTGTGCCGGCGCGATTACGATTAGGATTACGATTACGAAGACGACCGGGCTATATCCAGAGCTTCATCCGCACCCAGTTGATGAGGCGGCGGGTCCATATCCAGGCGAGTCGTTCGCGGCCGATCTTGATCTTGGCGACGCCCTTCATCTTCGGCATCATCCAGTTCGTCGTTCCGCTCAGGGTGACACGGACCCTGAAGACGTTGCGCTGATCGATGACTTCGGCGATGGGGTCGATCCGCTCGACCGTGAAGGCGAACTTGATACTGGCGTGGTCTTCCGTGGCCAGCTCGCCCGGCTGACCGACCTTCACGTCGGCGATGAGGGCCTCGGGCACTTCGAGTTCGGCGTGGAGCGCGTCGAGGGGCGCGATCTCGAACAGGACATCGCCCGTCTTGACGGCCGCGCCGATCTGCTTCTTGAGATCGCCGGCGATCACCCTCCCGGGCACGGGCGACCAGATCGTCGCCTTCTCGATATGATGTTTGAGCCGCGCGATTTGCGCGGCGACCCCGCGGGCCTTGGCGCGGGCGATCTGCGCCTCCGCGCGTTTGTCCTCCGTCATTGCCGCGTCGGCCTCGGTGTTGTACATCGCCAGATCCGCCTGGGCGGCGGCGAGCTGGTATTCCAGCTCCGACGTCTGGAGGATCGCGAGCCGCTTCTTGTCTCGGGCCTCCGGGTCATCGTCTTCCCCGACAACTTTGGCGTCGTCGCCGCGCTCGACGAACACGTCCTCGATGAAGCTGTCGAAGGGCGCGGTGATGATCCGCCGCTCGGTCGCTTCGAGCGTGAAGGGCGCCTCGGCGGTGTAATCGCCCTTGGCGAAGATGAGGAACAGGACGAGGGCGGCGACGAGGGCCGCGATGAGCTTCTTCCACGTGTGCTTCGGCCCGGCCAGCGCGGCCAGCCCCTTGCGCACGGCGCCGGCCGCGCGGGCGCCGAACCACTTGTCGTGCTCGTGGAGGTTGGCGAGCCGCGGCGTGACGAGGTCGCACGTCAGCCGCATCGATTCGATCTCGTCGGGCGCGAACGGCTGCTCGGCGGGCCGCTCGAGTATCAGCACGGCGACGACCTCGCCGCCCTTGCGGAGCGGCAGGCTGACGATGGCCGCGGGCCCGTGCCGCTTCGAGACCTCGCCGACGGCGCGGGTGATGACGGTCGAGTCGGGCTCGGCCGGATAGGCGACCTCGAGGTCCTGGTCGAGGCATTCCTCCATCGCCGATTCGAGGTCCTGCACGAGCTTCATCTTGCGGCTGAACTTCTCGGTGTGGCTCATGGCGCGGAGCTGGACGTATCGGCCCTTGAGGAAGCCGAGGCAGACGCGTCCGCAGCCCCATCGAGCGGCGGCCTCGTTGCAGAAGGCCATCGCCGCGGCCATGAACCGGTCGTGCTCGTTGACGGGCGGCAGGATGTCGAGCGCCGCGCGGATCCGCCCGAAGTCGGCCTGGCGCGAGCGCAGTCCCTGCTGGAGTTCGTAGACGCTGAGGAGCGCGGCGGTCGCCTCGAGCTGGTCGCGCCGGGCGGCGACGGCGGCGGCGTCTTCCTCGCGGACGAGGAACCCGGCGAGTGCGGCGGGGCCGGCGGTCCGCAGCGCCGTGACGATAACGTGGTAGCGGGGCGGTCCGCCGTAGAGATCGTCGGGCGCGTGAAGGGCCCCGACGGCCGTCCGGCCGGTCCGCATGACGGCCTGGGAGCACTCGACCGCGGCCTTGAGCCAGGCCAGCGGCTGGCTGTTGGGCTCGGGCCTGGGGAAGAGGGCGAGGACGTCGATGTTGTCGTCGGCGATGGGCCGGAGGATGACGCCGCCCTCGGCCGCGCCGACGCGGCACTGTAGCGCGAGGAGTGCGTCGAGGAACTGCTCGGCCGGGCCGTCGAACTGAAGGAGCGTGTCGACCAGGTCGGCGGCCGTACGGTCGCCTTCACCCGGTGCGGCCGGCGCGGTGCCCACGTGCTCGGTCATCGGCGATGCTCTCGCGACATGGCGATCTAGGTGCCCGCCTGGCGGCGTTTGTTCACGTCGAGTTCGATCTCGCCGAACTGCTCCTCGTGGCGGCGGACCGCCTGACTGAGGGCGATGGCGAGCCGCTTGGCGGAGTAGTAGTTCATGATGACCCGCTGGTTGACCTGGAAGACGATCTGCGGCTGGCTCTCCTCTCCGGGTGTCGGCTCGGTGAGGTTCAGGCCGAAGTCGAGCATGACTTCCTCATGGGTCCCGTTCGTCCGGAACGCGTTCGCGTAGCAGGTTTGCAGGTGCGCTTCGTCGATGCGGAGCCGGACTTGCCGCTGGCCGGTCTGCTCGCGGGCCTGCTCCTCGATGGGTTTGTCAGCGGGGGTGTTTCCACCGTCTTTCTTTGCCATTACTTGTCTCCGGGCTGTTCGTTGGCTGGGAACGCGACAGTCACGTGCTCGCCGGGCTTGCGCTTGGCCGGGTTCGGCACTTCAATCCGTACGGTGAGCGTCCGGCTCGCGGCATCTTGCTCGGGCGCGATGTAGGTGATCTTGCCGACGGCCGTCGAGCCGTCATCGTCGAACTTCACGGTTGTTATCTGCTTCATCTTCAGTGTTTTGGCGACCTTCTGCGGCGTGGGTACGTCGATCCACAAAGGATCGCGTTGGATGACCCGAATGACGGGTTGATGTGCATCGACGGACTGGCCCGCCTTGGCGAGAATGTCATCGTGAACGATCCCGTCGATGGAGCTTCGGATGGTCATTCGCTCCCATTGGCGCAGCGCCTCGACGTAGCGGCGGGCGTCCTGCGCGTGCTCGAGCTTCGCCAGGTCGATCGAGAGGGAGGCGATGGTGACGTCGAGCTTCGCGCGGTCGATTTCGAGCGGCGGCCGTTCGGCCTTTTCGAGGCGCTCCAGCTCGACCTTCTTCTGCTGGTGCTGGGCCTCGGCGGCCTTGATCCGCGTTTCATCGAGCGATTCGGCCTTCAGGATTTCGAGCCGCACCAATTCGACGCTGTCCTCCTGCTTGACCAACTCTTGGCCCTTCGTGACGATTTCACCGGGCTCGACAAGGACTTCTTGGATCTTGCCGGGCCGAACGTACGCGAAAATCACGTCGGCGCTCGGGCGGCTGATGGCCTCGATCGGCTCATGCTTCGGCGCCGGGTTCTCGGCGGCAGGCGCCGCCCCCGCGGCCAGAACGGCCCCGGCGACCAGCGCAGACCGCATGCAGACGATGTATCCCCTTCTCATGCTCATGCCAACAGTCTATCACGCGCCGTCGCGCCTTTTCCAGTTTTTCTGACGTTTCCGGGTCGGTTCGGGCGCTTGACAAGGCGCGGGCCGTGTGCTAAGCATACCGCCCTTGACCCGGGCACGGGCCGGCGCGGCCCCGCCCCCTTTGGAGACCGACAAGATGGCACTCAAGATCGGCGTCGTCGGAATGGGCGGCATCGGCAACAGGCATGCCGATTGCCACGCGAGCGACGAATTGGCGGAACTGGTTGCGGTCTGCGACGTGATCCGCGGGCGCGCGGACGATGCCGCGGAGCGGCTCGGCGTCAAGGCCTACTACAGCGTGGAGGACCTGCTCGACGGTGAGGACGATCTCGACATCGTCGACGTCACCACCGGCGGGTACGAGAACGGGAGCTGGCACTACGAGCCGACGATGGAGGCGCTCGATGCGGGCAAGCACGTGCTCGTCGAGAAGCCGATCTCGAACGACATCGACGAGGGGCGGACGATGGTCGCCAAGGCCGATGTCGAAGGCCTGTACCTCGGCTGCAACCTGAACCACTACTTCACCCCGCCCGCCGAGAAGGCGCAGGAATACATAGACGCGGGCGAGATCGGCGAGTTGATCTTCTGCGTCCACAAGATGGGCTTCGCGGGCGGCGAACGGACTTACAGCCCGACGCGCGGGTTCCGAGCCGAGGGGTTCCCCTACTTCCACGTGAAGGCCTTCCTTTCGCATCCGTTCAGCGTGATGCGCCATTTCTGCGGCGACGTGACCCACGTGCAGGCCTTCATGGGGCGGCCGGGCTTCCGGCAGAGCGCCGGCGACGTCATGGTGTCCATCAACGGCATTCATCTGCGGTTCCAGAACGGATGCGTCGGCTATCTCCTGAGCCAGCGCGGCGACGCGACGTTCGGGCTCGGCGGCTGGTGGAGCGTCGAGGTCGGCGGCACGCGCGGCACCTTCTGTATCGAGAACTGCATCGAGAAGATCACCTTCTTCCCGTGCCCCGGCGCGGAGGGAGCGGCCGACCCGGCGAACCTCGGGCTGGGCGCGGCCCCAGGGCCGGTCACGGAGGAATCGGGCATCACGGACTTCGGCGAGACGTTCCCCCGCAGGATCCACGCGTTCCTCGAGGACGTGTCGAACGAAGTGCCGCGGGACCGGCTGCGTGCATCCGGCCGGGACGCTTTGGCCGCGCTGGAGTACACGTGGGCGGCGATGGAGTCGTATGAGCAGGGCGGCATCATGGTCCGGCCGAACCCGCTCCCGCCTTTGAGCAGCGGCGCGGAGGATCAGGAGGCATTGGAGAAAGGAGGCGCCAAGTGAAGCTCGGTGTGAACACGGTGCTGTTCGGCGGGCACGGGCTGGAATCGCTCGAGACCGCGCTCAAGCACATCGCATGGGCGGGCTACGACGGGGCCGAGGTCTCGGCCATCCTGGGCATGTGCGAGCATCTGATCCTCGACCAGTGGGAGAAGGACGCCGACGCGGTCAAGACGATGTTCGCCGACTGCGACCTCGATCCGCTCTCGATGGAGGTGGCGGGGCTCGACGAGGAGCGACTCATCAAGGCGTATGAGGCCGGGCAAGCGATCGGCATCCCCGTCATCAACGTCGGCCCCGGCGGCAAGATGGACGACGACGAAGACCTCGAGCGCCAGACCGACCTGCTGGCGAAGATGGCCGAGAAGGCCGAGCCGTACGGCGTGACGCTGTGCGTGAAGGCGCACGTCGGCTGCTGCATCTACAACACGCCGACGACCCTCCGCGCGATGGAGAAGATCGCCCCGCCCTCGTTCGGCATCGACATGGACCCGAGCCACGTGTACCGCGCGGGCGAGAATCCGGCCGAGGCGCTGCCGTCGGTCCTCAGCCGCGTGCGGCACGTCCACATCCGCGACTGCAAGGGCCCGGGCCCGAGCCCCGGCTTGCCGGAAGACCAGGCCTGCGGGCGCGGCGAGATCGACCTGATGGGATACTGCAAGGCGATGGTCGACGGCGGCTACACCGGCCCCGTCTGCCTCGAGGTCATCGGCGCGGGCGACTATGAGGTCTCGCGGCAGGCCATCATTGCCGCGGAGAGTTATGGATATCTGAACGCGTGCCTGAAGGCGCTCGGCGGCCGCTAACGAACGGCATTCACCGCGGAGAACGCAGAGAACGCCGAGACAATGGAGAATCTGCACAGCATAACGGAGGCGATCATCGGCGCGGCGATCTCCGCGGTGAATTAGCGAAAGGATCAGCAAATGGCGAAGCGTAAACCGAATCTGCTTTTCATTGCCGTCGACAGCTTGCGGCGCGACCACATGAGCTTGTACGGCTATCACCACCTGACCTCGCCCCACATCTCGAAGTGGGCCGAGGGCGGGACGGTCTTCAACAACTGCTTCAGCCCGCACGTCCCGACCACGTCGGGCTACGGCAGCATGCTGACCGGGCTCGACTGCTTCGGGATGAATTGCGTCGCGCTGCAGCACAAGGGGCCGTTCTCGAAGGAGACCGTGACGCTCGCCGAGATCTTCAACAAGGAGGGGTACAACACGTCGCAGGTCGGGTTCGGCCCGGCCGGCGGGGGCAAAGGTTTTCGGACTAACATCGCCTACTCGGGCTGGGCGCCCGGCGAGGACGGCCGGTCGCACAAGGCCGAGAACCTCAACGAGGTTACGCTGCCCGAACTCAAGCGCCTCGCGAAGTCGAAGAAGCCCTTCTTCCTCCTCCTGCGGCACATGGACCCGCACGCTCCCTACCTGCCGCCGCGGCCCTACGACCGGATGTTCTACTCGGGCGACGAGTTCGACCCGAAGAACAAGTCGATGGAGCCCGTGTTTGCGTTCAAGCCGTTCTGTGATTTCCACGCGTCGTGGACGCCGCCCGGCGTGACCGACAAGGACTACGTCATCGCGCAGTACGACGGCACCATCGGCTATATGGACGCGTGCATTCAGAAGATATTCGCCCAGCTGACCGCGCTCGGGCTCGACGAAGACACACTCGTCGTCCTCGACAGCGACCACGGCGAGACGCTCTACGATCACGACTGCTACTTCGACCACCACGGCCTCTACGACCCGACGCTGATGGTCCCGCTCGTCTTCCGCATGCCGGGCCGCGTGCCCGCCGGGCTGCGGCTCGATGGCAATTGCCTGCTCCAGGACATCGCGCCGACGATCCTCGACATTCTCGGCATCAAGAGGAAGGTCAACTTCAACGGCCAGTCCCTCTTGCCCGAGATGAAGGGCAAGCGGCGGAAGCCGGCGACCGAGTTCTACATCACGGAGTGCACCTGGATGCGGAAGCACGGCTGGCGGACGCCCGAATGGAAGCTCATCCACGCGTTCGAGCCCGACTTCCACTGGAAGCCCGAGGTCGAGCTGTACAACCTGATCGACGACCCCGACGAGAATCACAACCTCGCGAAGAAGGAGAAGAAGGTCGTCGCGCTGCTCGAAGAGCGAATGCAGGCGTGGATCGCAAAGCGCGAGAAGGAAACCGGGCGGACGAACCCGATGGTGACGAACGCGAGCACGTGGCAGACGGGCACCCCGTTCGCGACGTCCGAGGATGCGTACAACACGCTCCACATCGGCGACGTCGGCGCGGCCCAGCGGCTTCAGGCGCGCGGCAAGAGGAAGAAGAAAAAGAAGAAGTAGCCGCCCTTGATGTCTTGAAACCTGGGTGAAGATGCACAAGGGAGATTCTTCGCGGAGCCTGTCCTGAGCGAAGCCGAAGGGCTCAGAATGACAGTGTGTGGCCATCCGTACAGGTTGTCATCCTGAGCGTTAGCGAAGGATCTCGTTTTTCAGTGGGGCAGAGCGCCCGCGGCGCGGGTCGCGGGGACTCAGAGAGAAGCACCGATGATGATCACCGTGATCGGTCGGGGGCACGGCGGCACCCGCGTCATGTCCCACACCCTCTCCCAGAGCGGCGTCTACATGGGCGCCCCGCTCAACGAGTCCGGTGACCTCGTCCCGCCCGACGACATGTACGACGCCTGCCGCATCCTCGCGCGGCATGTCAAGTGGCTCGGCGACCTCGAGTGGGACTTCGACCACCTCGACACCTGCGAGATCGATCACGAGTTCGTTCGGCTGATCGAGCGTTACCTCCAGAGCGTCCTGGCGAGCGACGCCGAGCACAGGGGCTGGAAGATCCCCGAGACGACCCTCGCCCTGCCGTGGATCCGGCGGATGTTCCCCGAAGCTCGGTACATCTACTGGGTTCGCGATCCGCGCGACAGCATCATCGGCGAGCACGTGACCGACGACCTCTCCTACTTCGGCGTCGACTATCCCCGGACCGACGACGAGCGCCGCCGCCGAGCGATCTCGTGGAAGTATCAGGACGACCTCATGCACGCCACGCCGAGGCCGGAGCACTGGATCAAGGTGCGGTTCGAGGACTTCGTGCTGCGGCAGGACGAGACGCTCGCCCGTCTCGAAGACTTCCTCGGCATCAAGCTCGCGAAGATCCCCGTCCGGACCGAGCCCGTCGGCCGCTGGAAGACCGATGACGGCGCCACCATGTTCGACTTCCTCGCCCCCGCGCTCCGCGAGCACGGGTACGACGCGGAGTGAGTCGCGGGGCAGCGCCGTTCACGGTCACGGGCGCCTCCGTTGGTCCTCGGGCCTGTTGCGCTGCGGCCGTGTTCCCGCTATACTCCGATCAACCAATGCCTTTCTGACTGGGGATGATAGTGCAGCATCGTCGCGCGGGAACGCTGCCGTTCGAGGAGGAGATTGCCCCTCCGCGCGTAGATGAGCTTTCTAACGGGAGCAAGAACAAGCTCCTTCCAGAGGACCGCGCCGCGCACGATTGGTACCGTTTCGTTCTTTCGTTCCCGCCGCAGTTGGTGCGGGAGTATGTTCGGCGCTTCGAACTCGCTCGGAAGAATTGCGTTCTCGATCCGTTCTGCGGCACCGGGACCACGCTCGTGGAGTGCAAGAAGCTCGGCATTCCGAGCGTCGGCCTCGAAGCTCATCCGATGCCTGCGTTCGCGAGCCGGGTCAAGACGACTTGGGACGTGGATCCCAACGGGCTTCGCGAGTATGCACGGGATGTCAGTAAGGCCGTCGAGCTGGAGCTGGCGAAGCCGGATGCGCCGCACCGCGTCCTGTCGGAAGAGTCGCACAAGCTGCTCTTGAAGAACTCGATCAGCCCCGTCCCCCTCCACAAGACCTTGGTGCTGCTGGAAGCCATCAGCGCCCGGGGCAAGACAACGTATTCTGAACATGGTCTTCTTGCGCTGGCGAACGCCTTGGTGAAGGACATCGGCAATCTGCACTTTGGTCCGGAAGTCGGCGTTCGGAACATCAAAGACGATGCTCCGGTCGTCCAGGCGTGGCTGTCGAATGTTCTCAAAATGGTCTCCGATCTCGAGGGACTACGAGACCGAGGCCCTGTCGAGGCCAAGGTCTGGCTTCACGATTCCCGCACCGACATAACGGCCTTGGCGCCGGCGAGCATCTCTGCGATCATCACGTCGCCGCCCTATCCGAACGAGAAGGACTACACACGGACGACTCGGCTCGAGACTGTCATCTTGGGATTCGTGAGCAATCGCAAGGAGCTTCGCGCTCTCAAGAAGAACTTGCTTCGGTCGAACACGCGAAACGTGTACAAGGATGATGATGACGACCAGTGGATCGAGTCGTTCCCTCAAATTAAGGCCCTCGCGGAACAGATCGAGGCGCGGCGCGTCGAACTCGGGAAGACGAGCGGCTTCGAACGCCTGTACCCGCGCGTGACGACGCTCTACTTCGGTGGGATGGCGCGCCATCTTTCCGATCTTCGCCGCGCTCTCCGGCCCGGAGCGCGTCTTGCCTACGTTGTCGGAGACCAGGCGTCTTTCCTGCGCATCATGATCCGGACCGGACAGATCCTGGCGGAAATCGCTCAGTCCTTGGGCTATGAAGTGGAGAGCGTCGATCTGTTCCGGACCCGTCTGTCCACTGCAACGAAGGAGCAGCTTCGTGAGGAAGTCGTTGTCCTGAAATGGCCGGGATGAGCGGCGGCCGTTGCAGCAGTTCTTGGTGAGGATAGATAGATGTCGAAGCAGGCGGACTACGATGCCATCATGGCAGCGATCTTCAAGAGGCACTACAGAAAGGGCAAACGCAGCTTCGTGTTCATCAGGGAGGAGATGACTGCGGCCGCGCGCAAACTGGGCATCAAGTTGCCAAAGAATCTCGGCGACGTGATCTATTCGTTTCGCTTCCGCAAAGCACTGCCGAATGACATATCGAAGACCGCGCCGAAGGGGAAGGAGTGGATCATCGAGTTGGCCGGGCCGGCGAAGTACCGCTTTCGCCTCGGGACTGTGAGCCGCATTCTACCGCGCTCCGACCTCATCACCATCAAGGTGCCCGACGCCACTCCCGAGATCATCGGTACGTACGCTCTGGGCGACGAACAGGCGCTGCTCGCGAAAGTGCGATATAATCGCCTGCTGGACGTCTTCCTGGGCATGGCAACGTACTCGCTCCAGAATCACCTTCGTACGACCGTATCCAACGTGGGACAGATCGAGATTGATGAGATCTACGTGGGAGTGAACCGCCAGGGCACCCAGTTTGTCATCCCGGTTCAGGCCAAGGCCGGGAGGGATCAGATTGGCGGCGTGCAGACCCGGCAGGACATCGCTTGTTGCGCGGAGAAGTTCCCCCGCTCGGTATGCCGTCCGATTGCCGCTCAGTTCATGGCCGACGACGTCATCGCCCTTTTTGAACTCGCGGCGCAAGATGAGGACATTCGGGTTGTCGACGAGAAGCACTACCAGCTTGTGCCCGCGGGCGCCATATCCGCAAAGGACATGGCTCTCTACCGGAAGACCGACCCCTCCGTCGCCTAGCCAGTGACGTCCGCTCCGACAACTCGCGCAGACACTCAGAAGTGACCGCCAGGCCGGTTCTAGTCACTCATCATGCTCGTCGACAGGGCGGGCGGGTTGTTCTTTGAAAAGCGGGCATAAAGGGGGGATATTGGCGCGTCAGGAGTAATAGAGACAGGAGCGGGGCCGAACTTGAGGCGAGGGCAACTGGCACGAGTCTACCGCCGGACGCTCCGGAAGCGCTGGTGGATCGATGAACAAGCGGGTACCCGGATGGAGGTGACGGAGCCGTTCGAGAAGGTGATCTTTGTGACGGCCGACGTGGACTGAACTCGACTCTGACATGGAAGGAGGGAATGCGATGAAGACGAAGCTCGTCGTTGCGTTGTTGTGTGGGGCCGTGCTGCTCGCCCTGCCGGCGCGGGCGTGGCCGGCCGAGACGGAGGACGGCGACGCGCCGAAGCAGGAGGAGCCCGCGAAGAAGGTCGCGTATCTTGGCGTGGCCACGTCGCCGGTGAGCAAGACGCTCACCAAGCAGCTTCGGCTGCCGGACGGCGTCGGGCTCGTCGTGAACTACGTCGACCCGGAGGGGCCGGGCAAGGACGCGCTGCAGGCGCACGACCTGCTCTACATGCTCGAGGATCAGCTCTTGGTCAACCACCCGCAGCTCGCCGTGCTGGTCCGGATGCGCAAGCCGGCCGACGCGGTCACGTTGACCGTCTATCGCGAAGGTAAGAAGCAGGAGGCGACCGTCAAGCTCGGCGAGGCGCCCGTCCGCGCGCGCCCGGTCTTTCCGCGCGGGTTCTGGCCCGATCCGAACGATCCCCGCGCCCCGCATGGGATGCCGATGCCGGACCCCCTCGGTCGGCTCCACCGGTCGATGGCGTTCGGAGATAATCAGGGCAGCATCGACCTGGACATCACGGGCGGCAAGGGGAAGATCGTCGTCAAGGACAAGGAAGGGAACGTCGTCTACGAGGGCGAGCTCCCTGTGCCTGAGGGGGGCATGGGCATGCCGGACGTCGGAGCGCTCGAAAACGTTCCGGAGGAGGTCCGCGAGCGGCTCGAGCGTATGATGAAGAATTTGCGGATCGACATCGATGTTCAGCCGCCCGTCGAGCCGCCTATGCCCGGCGACGTGGGCCCGGGAGACCCCAACGTTCCTGGGATGCCCCCCGTGCCCGGCGAAATCGGCCGGTAGAAGGGGCGCCCCTCAGAGCGATGCGTGCCGAAGCTCTTGCAGACCGACCGAGCTGATCGTTTCGGATTCTGAGCGTTCAGCTGAACGCTCAGAATACAAGTTAGCGCGGCATGGATGTGGCGAACTCTCTGCTGCCCAGGGCGAGACGGCGTGGTCCTCTCGGCGCTTCAATCGGCGCGGCTTAACCGGATCCAGGCGAAGAGGGCGCCGACAGCAAAGAAGGCCGACCCGATCGCGAACGCCCGTGTCGGCGATTGGACGAACTCGAAGAGCGTCCACGCAAGCATCGGCCCGACGGCCGCGCCGAAGTCCGACGCCGACGCGTACTGTGCGAACGGCCGCGAGCCCGCGCGGCCCGCCTCGGACATCAGCGCCACGTTGATCGACGTGGCGCACACGAAGAACGCGACAATCAGGCACGCGAGCGCGACCACGTTCGACACATACGTCGCGGCGAGCAGAAGTACCGTCGCCACGCAAAAGCACACCACGGTCCCCATGTGATGCCCGGTCCGGTCGAGCAGGGCGCCGAGTCCCGGCGCGCCGACCGTGTTGATCACATATCGCGACGCCAACAGCAGGCCCGTCAGCGTGGCCACCCCGACTGTCATCCCCAACACGCCGACCGACTCGCCCACGCGCGATTTCAGAATGAAGCCGAGCGTCGAGACGATGATGCCCGGCCCGACGCACCCGATGACGAACGCACACACCAGCAGCCCGAGGACATTTCCCGACCGGCTCTCGGGCGGCGGGTTTCGGAAGACCGATTCGTGCGACCGGAGCCCGCGCCGCGCGACCGCTCCCAGCGGCAGACTGAACAGCGAGGCGATCCCGAGCAGAATGAACGTCAAGCTGAACCCGAGCCCGAGCGTGTCGTAGAGCGCCCCCCCGGCCACCATCCCGATGAACGAGCCCATCCGCGCGAGCCCGTTGTACAGCCCGACCACCTCGCCCTTGTTCGCGTCCGTCGAGCAATCGACCGACGTCATGATCCCGACCTGCCGGATGAGCGACCAGCACAGGCCCCAGAGCAGACGGGCGCCGAGGAACACCGCGAAGACCGGCGTCGCGCTGTAGGTGAATGTCAGCAGCACGCCCAGGCCGAACCCGGCGAGCAGCAGCCGCGTCGGGCTGACCCGGTGGACGAGCCGCTCGGCCACGTGATTCGTGAGCAGCCGGACCCAGCGGTTGACCGAGAGAATGAGCCCCACCTGAAACGGCACGAGGCCGAACGTGTCGGCGCACGTGGGCAGGATGGTGTAGAGCGCCTGGTCGCCGAACAGGATCAGCGCGGTCGCTGTTCCGACGAGCCACACGGGGCGCGAGATGCGTTCGGACGTGCCCTGGCCCAAGCTCAACTCCGGTCTGCCCGTTCGGCGAGGGCGTCGTGGTCGGTGAAGTCGACGCGAAGGGGGGTGACGGTCACGTACCCGTCGATGAGGGCGGCGACGTCATCGCCGGGGCATTGCTCGCGGGGCCCGGTCACGCCGACGATCCGGTAGTGCTTCCAGTCGTTGTCGCCGTGCACCGGGCTGAAGCGCTCGGTGTAGGGCGCGACGTTGTGGCGGATCCACTTGACGCCCTTGATCGCGTCGCGCGGCAGCGCGGGCACGTTGACGTTGAGGAGCACGGGCCGCGGGCGCGGATGGGCGGTCGCCTCCTGGGCCAGCTCGACCGCCAGGGCGGCGGCGTAGTCGAGGTCGGGCTCTCCGTCCTCGGCGACGGAGATCGCGATCGAGTGGATGCCCATCAGAGCGCCTTCGACCGCGGCGGCGACGGTGCCCGAGTAGAGCACGCTGATCCCGAAGTTCGCCTTGTCGTTGATGCCCGAGATGAGCACGTCGGGTTTCTCGTCGAGGATCATGCCGACGGCGAACTTGACGCAGTCGACGGGCGTGCCGCGGATCATGTGCCCGGCGAACTCGCCGTCGCGCCATGCCTCTTTCACCTGGATCGGTTCGTAGAGGTTGATCGAGTGGGACGCGCCGCTCTGCTCTTCGGCGGGCGCGACGACACACACGTCGCCGGCCTCCGCCGCGCGCGTCCGCAGCGCCTCCAGGCCCGGGGCGAACATGCCGTCGTCATTGGTCAGCAGAAACTGCATAGTGACTCCAAGCGGCAACGTAGAGATTCTTCACGGAGCCGGTCCTGAGCGAAGCCGAAGGGTTCAGAATGACAAACTGAGGTGTTCTTCGCAGTCCGCGTAACGAAGGATCGAAGTGCTTTCAGTTCTGTCATCCTGAGCGTCAGCGAAGGACCTCTACTCGAACCAGTCGGCGCTCAAATCGCGCCATTTCGGGTTTGCCTCCTCGATCAGGTCTATCTTCTTTGAGCGCCGCCATCCCTTAATCTGTTTCTCGCGGCGAATGGCGGCGCTCACGTCGGAGAACGCTTCGTAGTACACCAACCGTCCGATGTTGTACCTGCTCGTGAACCCAGACACTGCCTTCGTTTTGTGTTCATACATCCGCCGTCTGATGTCGTTCGTGACGCCGGTGTACAGTGTTCCAGACTTGTTGGTCGCGATGTAGACGTAATACTCGTGCATACTGCCCAGCCGGTCAGTGTTCTATCGAATGCTAACGCGGAGGGGCCATCCTGTCAATCACGGGCGTGACGGCTTGAGAGATTCTTCGCTGACGCTCAGAATGACAAAGACAACGCCTGGCTCCATCATGTCATCCTGAGCGGAGCGAAGGACCTCTGACGTGGCGTTGCAGCGCTATCCCTTCTTGTGGAAAGCCACGCGGCTCTCCGTCCCTGCCAGCAGGCGCTTGATGTTTGCACGGTGCCGCACGACGACGAGCACGGCCACGATCACGGCGAACGCGAGGATCGGCCAGTGGTCGGGCCCGAGTGCGCCGCGATGCCGAGCGGCATAGACGAGCGGGGCCGCGACGGCACCCGCCATCGATGCGAGCGAGACGTAACGCGACGCGACAAACAAGACGAGCCACACGCCGAACGCGATGCCCGCCGCGACCGGCGCCAGCCCGACGAAGACGCCGAAGCTCGTCGCGACCGCCTTCCCGCCCTTGAGCCGCAAGTAGACGGGGAACGTGTGGCCGAGGATGGCACACGCGCCGTAGAGGATCATCATCCACGCCGCCGGCAGGCCGGGCCCGAAATCCTCGAGCAGCAGCCCGCCCGCCAGCACCGGCGCCAGCCCCTTCAGGAAGTCGAGCGCGAACGCCGCGACGAAGAACGGGATCCCGCAGACACGGCCGGCGTTCGTCGCCCCGATGTTCCTGCTGCCGCGCTCGCGGATGTCGACGCCCTTGACGACCAGGCACAGGAGCAGCCCGAACGGGACCGCGCCCAGCGAGTACGCCAGGACGGGCATCAGCACGACGCAGATGGGAATTGCCTCGGTCACGGCAGGAACTTCTCCGGATGCTTGAGTTTCGCGGGCAGGTATTTCTCGGCGACGAACGGCAGTCCGTGCTTGGCAAACGCCTGCTGCTCGGCGCGGACGCCCGCCTTGATCATCTTCTCCAACTCCGCCTGCCACGCCTTGTAGTGCTTGACGAACGGATCGTTCTTGAGCGCGTCCTGCGCGCGTTTGCGGTCGACGTCCTGCAGCGGATGCGTCGGCAGGTCGTACTTCTCGACGTCCTCCATCGTGACGCCGAGGTAGCGCGCGTGCGGCACGCAGAAGTAGCGGTTGATGTGGGCGGCGTTGCCGCTCCCGACCTTGAGCGTGCGGTAGATGCTGCAGTAGCCGTAGGGATCGCAGTCGCAGAAGACGTAGACGGGGAGCTTGCGCTCGTCGCAGAGCCGGCGGATGAAGCGGCGGCAGGCGCGGGTCGGCACGCCGCCCATCGCGACGAGGATGCAGTTTGCCTCGCGCCAGAAGTCCTCCCTCAGAAGCCGCTCGAACGCGCCCTTCGTCTCGACGGCGAGAACGAACTTGGCGCTCGTCTCGAACTTGAGGTCCTCGACCGAGCTGGGGATCGAGTAGGCGCCGCTGCCGAACCGGGAGCAGTCGATCTTGATCGTCTTGCCCGAACTCCGCTCCTTGTCGACGACGATCAGCTTCCCGGCGATGGAACCGCTCCTCTCATCGGCGATGAAGCCGAGCTGCTCGCGGTTCACCTCGTACATCGCCTCGACGTCGTCCATCACCGCGTTCGACTCGTCTATTCCCTTGAACCGCGCGACGTCCCAGTTCTTCGAGACGTAATACGCCTCCCGCTTCAGCGCGATATCGTCGGTGTCGATGAGCTGCTTCGACAGTTCTATCATCCGGAGGGTCTGCGCGAAGCTCTTGACCGTGTTGACGGTCAGCGTGCGCGTCTTCTTGTTGCCCTTGAGCTGGAAATAGCCCGGCTTGGGCGTGTAGCGGACGTTCGAGAGCGAGCGGATCGGGATCTTGATCGACGGTTTCTTGCGTTTGAGAATGCCGCCGTGGATGTCGTCCGCCGACGTGACGATCTTTTTCGCAACAGCCGACCGGGTTGCCTTCTTCGCCATACGGCCTCCTGTGCATGGAGTCAGAGCGATATCATCATCCCATGTTACGGGCCGCGCGGCGCGGATTCAACTTTTAGGAGGTGCGCTCGGTTGCCTGTGGGCATCAGCTCTGGGCGCCGATGTCGCTCTCGACGGCGCGAGTGAGCCGGGCCAGTTCCGTTTTTAGGAGGTGGGCTCGGTTGCTTGTGGGCATCAGCTCTGGGCGCCGATGTCGCTCTCGACGGCGCGAGTGAGCCGGGCCAGTTCCGTGAGCACGCGCTCGCGCGGCCAGGTCTTGGGGAGGACTGGCTCGGGGAGCAGCGGGTCCGTTCGCTCGAGCGCCGTGAGGCCCATTTGCGCTCTCAGGAGCGTTCGGGCGCGTGCCTGGCGGGCAGCCTTCGTCCGGCCGCTTGGCCTCTTGGCGAGGATCCTGGCTATCCGCTCATACTCGCGCCGTGTGCTGTCGAGGGCCCAGAGATCGGCGGGCGAGAACCCATTCCCGTCGCCCAAAACGACCACAGACGACGCGCCGAAGCAGTGGAACCGTCCGTCGCAGTCCCAGTCGCGGAGGGTCTGTTCGAGGAACCCGGCCCAGTCGTATGGGGAGACCCATGAACTGCGCCCGATCCGCGCGAAGCCCATGTCGCGCAGCCAACGGACCAGGCGGTGGCGCTCGGCGTTATGCGTCGTCGGGACGTCATACGTGAACACGTGCCACAGCCCGGACCACGGTTCGCGGTTCTTCGTGATCTTGAGGCGAGCGATGTCGTTGCGGCGGTCGGTGACCGCGTACCGCGCGTCCCGGCCGGAGTCGATGCGACGCAATCGGCCCGTTCGCGTCAGTTGGCCGAGCATCTTCCGGACTTGCGGCTCCACGATATGCTCGTCGATCAAGCGGACAAGATCCCACAGGAACCGGTCGTAGGCACGGGTTCGCAGGACAGAGACGCAGTCTACGAGTGCGTCGGAGCTGAAGACATCGGGGAACCTGGGCATTCTGTTCGCCTCCTTTCGCCTCGTGCGAAGCCAGGACTCGATTCGCCAAGATCGCGTTTTTTATACCATATGGTACATAAATAACGATACAATGCAATGGTTGTTCTGCGCTGTCGCCAAGACGCTGGCGTATAATGGCTTATATGAACAGTAGTTGCGCGTACCTCTTCGAAAGAACCGACCATTATCCTGAGCGTTATTAATGTACCATATGGTACATTTACATGACATTATGGTCCGGCCATTTCTCGCGGGGTCCCCTCTTCATTGAGATTGAGTGGGGGGCGTGTCGTGCCGTTAGATTGGCGGCAAGAGCCGGGACGGCGCGGGGGCTCAGTTGATCATCCGGCACGCTCCGCCGGCCATGCGTGCGGCGAGGTCGAGGGCGCGGCGCGGGGGCTCAGTTGATCATCCGGCACGCTCCGCCGGCCATGCGTGCGGCGAGGTCGAGGGCGGCGATGAGACCGGCCGGATCGGCGGCGCCCTGCCAGGCGATGTCGAACGCGGTGCCGTGGGCGGGGCTCGTCCGGACGATGGGAATGCCGAGCGTGACGTTCACGCCGCCCTTGAAGCTGAGGGCCTTGAACGGGATCAGCCCCTGGTCGTGGTACATGCAGACGTGGGCGTCGCAGCGGTCGAGGGCGGCCGGCGTGAAGGCGGTGTCGGGCGGAAGCGGGCCGTCGACGTCGAGCCCGTCGGCGCGTGCCGCGTCGATGGCGGGAACGATGGCCCGTGCCTCCTCGTCACCGAAGAGCCCCTGCTCGCCGGCGTGGCAGTTGAACGCGAGCACGGCAATCCGGGGCGGGCGGCCGAGGATGCGGGTGAGGCCTTCGTGCGTGACGCGGATCACGTGCGCGATCCGGCCGGGCTCGAGCGCCGCGGGCACGTCGCGGAGCGCGAGGTGGGTCGTCACGAGCGAGACCGTGACGCGCGGGCTGTGGAGCATCATCACGGCCGGGCCTGCGCCGGTCAACTCCTCGAGCATCTCGGTGTGGCCGGGGAACGCGATGCCCGCCTCGTTCAGAGCCTTCTTCGAGATGGGAGCCGTGGTCACTGCGTCGAACCGGCCCGCGGTCGTGGCCGCGACGGCGCACCGGATGAACTCGGCGGCCGCGTTGCCGCAGGCGGCGCTGACCTCGCCCGGCGTGAAGTCGGCGGGGCCGATGTTGTCGAGGTCGAGCACCGACGGCCCGTCGGGCCGGTCGGCGTTCGTCGCCGGGACGATGCGGTCGGGCACCGGGAGGTCGAGGCGCTCGGCCACGGCTTGAAGCACAGGGGCCGAGCCGACGATGACGGGCACGCAGACGTCTGTCACGCTTGGCGCGGCGGCGGCCTTGAGGCATAGCTCCGGGCCGACCCCGGCGGGATCACCCATCGTCAGCGCTATGACGGGCCGTGTCATTCTTCTTCGATCTCGATCGGTCTGGAGATGCGATGAGCGCCGTCGAACCACTGGCCGAGGTCGACGAGCCGGCACCGGCGGCTGCAGAACGGGTGGTCTTCGTCGTCGGCGAGGTCGCGGCTCTCGACGTGCTCGCCGCACGCCGGGCACGTCGCGCGCGTCGCGCGGTCCGGCCCGCCCGCCGGCTCAGCGCTATTTCGAGGGGTCTTTGCCATCGCACTTGTTCTCGGCTTTCGCCGGGCAGGAGTCGCAGCTCGACTTCGGTTCGTCGTTGGAGCCCTTCCGCTTGTAGTCGGTTTCGTAGAACCCGCTGCCCTTGAAGATCACGCCGGCCCCGGTGCCGATCAGGCGGCGGACCTTGCCGCCGCACTCGGGGCACTTGCGGAGCGGCCGCGCGGTGATGGCCTGAAGCTTCTCAAACGTGTGCGGGCAGTCGCGGCATTCGTAGTCGTAGGTCGGCATGGGGTCGGTCTCTCTATTCCTCGGGGTCGGCCGGCTCGACGGCCTCGGCTGCGGGCTCCTTGCTGGGCGCGGCGGCGACTCTGACCTGAGCCGGCCGGATGACCAGTTCGCCGACCGTGAAGCCCCGCCCGAGTTCTTCGGTGACGGTGCCCGGCTCGACGGCCTCGGTGATGTCGGTCGTCACGGCGTGGTGCACGTCGGGGTCGAACGGTTTTCCGACGGCCTCGATGGCTCGGACCCCGCTGTCGCTGAGGATTTGGAGCATCTGGGATTCGACGAGGCCGAAGCCCTCGATGATGTCGGCCGCGTCGTGCGACTCGTGGGCCGCCTTGAGCGAGCGGTCCATGTTGTCGATCATCGGCAGCAGTCTTTCGATGAAGCGTGCGACGGCCAGCCGGCCGGCCCGCTCGTGTTCGCGCTCGAACCGCCTGCGCGCGTTGGCCAGCTCGGCGACGGCGCGGTGATAGCGGTCGTCGAGGTCGGCGAGTTTCTGTTCGAGCGTCGGCTCGGGCTCCTCGGCGGGGGCCAACTCGGGCTCCTCGACCTCCGGCGTCTCGGGTTCCTTGTCTCGGCGCTTGCCCATGGTGCGTCCGTCTCCGTTCAGTCGATGAACTTGCCTTTGAGCCGGTCGAAGAATCCCGTCTTGTGCGGGTCGACATCGGTGTGTTCGAGTTCGGCCAGCTTCCGCACGAGTTCTTCCTGCCGCTTGGACAGCTTCTCGGGCGTGCGGACGATGATCTGGACGAGGAGGTCGCCCTTTCCGCGCCCGCGGAGCCGCTTGATGCCCTCGCCGGCGAGCTTGTAGACCTGGCCCGACTGCGTGCCGGGCTTGACCTTGAGGTTCGCCGTCTTGCTGTCGAGGAGCGGGATTTCGATGGCGGCGCCGAGTGCGGCCTGGCTGAACGTGATGGCCCGCTGCATGACGAGGTCGGGGCCGTGCCGGTCGAAGATGGGGTGTTCCTGGACGGCGAGGTGGAGGTAGAGGTCGCCGCGCGGGGCTCCGGCGTCGCCCGGCTCGCCCTCGCCCTCGAGGCGGAGGGTCTGTCCGTCCTCGACGCCGGCGGGCACGGTCACGTCGATGGTGCCGTGCCAGAGCGTGCGGCCGGTGCCGTTGCACTTGGGGCACGCCTTCTCGATGACGGTGCCCTTGCCGCGGCACCGGGGACAGGTCGATCGGACGGAGAAGAACCCGCGCGACTGCTGCACCTCGCCGAGCCCGCGGCAGTAGGGGCAGTCGGCGGGCGAGCTGCCGGGCGCGGCGCCGCTGCCGTGGCAGGGCGCGCAGGTTTCGTTGCGGCTGATCTCGACGGGCTTCTTGCAGCCGAAGGCGGCCTCCTCGAAGCGGATGATGATGCCGAGTTCGAGCGACGCCCCGCGTCGGGGCCCGCGCGGCCGGCCCGCTCCGCGGCCGAAGAGGTCGCCGAACAGGTCGCCTCCGAACCCGCGGAGGATGTCCTCGATGTCGGCGCTCTGATAGGAGTGCATCGTCGTGCCGCGGAGGCCTTCATGGCCGTACTGGTCGTAGCGCTGGCGCTTCTCGGTGTCGTTGAGGACCTCGTAGGCCTCGGCGACCTCCTTGAACTTTTCTTCCGCGGCTTTCTTGTCGTCGGGATTCTTGTCGGGGTGGTACCGAGCGGCCTGCTTGCGGAACGCCTTCTTGATCTCATCAGCCGAGGCGGTCTTGGGGACGCCGAGGGCCTCGTAGTAGTCGCGTTTTGCCATCGATCAGGGACTCGCCTTACCTGGCCCGGCGCTTGTCCCACTCCTCAATGACCCGATCCCGGATTTCTCCCCAGCCGAGCCGGAACGTTCCGATCCTGGTGCCCCATCGGGCGTCGGTCTCGGTACCGAGATGCTCGATCTTGATGGTGGACAGCTTTGTCGCGACCTTCGCGAGCTTCGTGCGCAGGTCCTTGTCCGGGGTGGACATCGCGATGATCAGGTAATCGACGGCCCTGGGGTTGCCGCTGATGGACACCCACTCGATGGCCTTCAGCTTCACGTCCCTGCGCTGGTTCTTCTGGTGGGCGATCATGTTGACACGGAGCGCCAGCTCGGGGAAGTCCTTCACGACGAACTTCCGGTCCGCCTTGGTCTTGTTCCACCAAGCTTCGAACGCCTTGACGAGCGGCTTGCGTTTCTTCGGGTCCTTGAGTTTGTCGGCGATGAGCCACAGGCCGTCGCCACGGATGTCGAACCCGAGCAGGTTCTTGATCGCGTCGACGGCGGTCTCGCGTTCGTTGATATCCTTGCTGCGGAGCTTCTTGATCAGGTCGTCGACGACGTCGAGGGCGACGCCCAGCTTCCCGAGCGCCTTGACCGTGTGGAGGCGGATGGCCTTGTTGTTTTCGCTGTCCTCCCCCTCGGCTTTCTGGCCGTGGTCGAGCAGGCCGCGCAGCGGCGTGGCCGCTTTGGCGCCGCCCCGGGTGTTGCCGAGCGCGTCGATGGCTCCGAGCCGCACGACGTCTTCCTTGTCGGCGAGCAGCTTGATCAGGGCCGGCGCGGCGCGGCGCGACTTCATCGCGCCGAGTGTCTTGGCGGCGAGGTAGCGGATGCCCGGCTTCTCATCGGCGAGCAGCTCGAGCATGGGCCTCTCCGCCCGCTTGAGGTCGGCGGGATTGGTCATCAAGCTGAGGGCGGTCAGGGCGGGGATGCCGACGCGGAAGTCTTTCGAGCGTTCGATCAGCTCGACAAGCGGGACGACGGCGGCCGCGCCGGCTCTCGTCAGGTCTTCGCGTGCCCGGGAGCGGGCCTCGGCCCAGGCCTGGTGCTTTCTCTGTCCCCACTCCTGTTCGTCGATCTCGGGCGGCCGCTGGTCCGTCGGGTCCGGGTGTTCGAGCCACCAGATGAGCCGCGGGATGTTGGGCTTGTCGTCGTCGGCCGCCTGGCACAGGCGCGACGCGGGCAGGAGCAGGCCGGCGGTCAAGAGTGCCACACACAGAATCAAGCGGGTGTTTGTTTTCATGGAGCGCCCTTTCGTTCGAGACGGGCGCGGGCCGGCGCCGGAAGAAGCAGGCCCGCCCGGTGAGTTGCCGGCCGCCGTCAGGACACGCTCTCGGCGACCGCTTCTTCCTTCTCCTTGACCTCGGCGACGACGGTGTTGGTGGTCAGCAGCAGCGCGGCGATGCTGGCCGCGTTGCCGAGAGCGGCCTTGACGACCTTCGCCGGGTCGATGATACCGGCCTTGACGAGGTCGACGTACTCACCGGTCAGCGCGTCGAGGCCGGTGTTCGCGTTTGCCTCGAGGACTTCGGCGACGACGACGTCGCCGTCGAGCCCGCTGTTGGCCGCGATCTGGTGGAGGGGCGCCCGGAGCGAGCGCACGATGATGTCGGCGCCGATCTTCTCGTCGCCGCGCAGCTTGGCCCGCGCGGCCTCGGCCGCCGGGATGGAGCGAAGGAGCGCAAGCCCGCCGCCGGGCACGATGCCCTCTTCCGCGGCGGCCTTCGTCGCGTGCAGCGCGTCGTCGACGAGGTCCTTCTTCTCCTTCATCGCCGTCTCGGTCGCCGCGCCGACGTTGATGACCGCGATCCCGCCGGTCAGCTTCGCCAGCCGCTCCTGCAGCTTCTCGCGGTCGTAGTTCGATGTCGTCGCCTCGATCTGCTTGCGGATCAGGTCGGCCCGGGCCTTGATGTCGGCCTTCTTGCCGGCGCCCTTGACGACCGTCGTGTGGTCCTTCGTGATGATGACCTTCTCGGCGCCGCCGAGCTGGCCGATCTCGACGGTGTCGAGCTTGATGCCGAGGTCCTCGGAGATGACGCTGCCCTTCGTCAGGATGGCGAGGTCTTCGAGGATGGCCTTGCGGCGGTCGCCGAAGCCGGGGGCCTTGACGGCGCAGCACTTGCAGACGCCGCGGAGCTTGTTGACGACGAGGCCGGCGAGCGACTCGCCCTCGACGTCCTCCGCGACGACGAGCAGCGGCCGGCCGCCGCCGACGACCTTTTCGAGCAGCGGGATGAACTCGCGCAGGTTGCTGATCTTCTTCTCGTGCAGGAGGATGAGGGGCTGTTCGAGCACCGCCTCCAGGCTCTCGACGTTCGTGATGAAGTAGGGCGAGATGTAGCCCTTGTCGAACCGCATGCCCTCGACGACGTCGAGCGTCGTGTCGATCGTCTTGCCTTCCTCGACGGTGACGACGCCCTCCTGGCCGACCTTGTCCATCGCCTCGGCGAGGCGTTCGCCGATCTCGGGATCGTTGTTGGCCGAGATCGAGCCGACCTTGGCGATGTCGTCGCGGCCCTTGACCGGCTTGGCCATCTTGTCGATGGCCTCGTTGGCGGCCGTGGCGGCCTTGTCGATGCCGCGCTGGAGCGCCATCGGATCGGCGCCGGCCGTGACCATCTTCAGGCCTTCCTTGAAGATCGCCTCGGCGAGGACGGTCGCCGTCGTCGTGCCGTCGCCGGCATCGTCACTGGTCTTGCTGGCCGCCTCGTGGAGCAGCTTGGCGCCCATGTTCTCGAAGGGGTCTTCGAGTTCGATGTCCTTGGCCACGGTCACGCCGTCTTTGGTGACCTTGGGCGAGCCCCAGCTCTTGTCCAGGATGACGTTGCCGCCGGCGGGGCCAAGGGTTACCTTGACCGCCCCGGCCAGTTTCTCGACGCCGCTCAGGATCTTCCGCCGGGCGCCGTCGTCGTACATCAGTTGCTTCGCGTTCGCCATTGAAACGCCTCCTCCTACTCAACGATCGCCAGTATATCGGTTTCGCTCAGGATGCGACAGTCTTTTCCTTTGATCTCGACGTCGTCGCCTCCGAACTTCGCGAAGAGGACGACGTCGCCCTTCTTCACCTCGAGTTTCGCCCGTTTGCCCGAGTCGAGCACGCGGCCCGGGCCCACGGCCACGACCTTGCCCTGCCGCGGTTTCTCCTTCGCGGTGTCCGGCAGGACGATGCCGCCCGCGGTTTTCGATTCCGCCTCGAGCAACTCGACAACGACCCGGTCATCCAGCGGTTTGACAGCCATGTTCAGGATTCCTCCTCATTCATCAGGGTTCCACACCGATCACTCACTGCCTTCGTCCCCCGGCGTCGAGCGCGGTCCCGGCGTCCAGCGCCAGCCTCGCCGCCGCGAGGTCGCTCTCGGCCTCGCGGACCCACGCGCTCGCGAGATCATGCGGCTTTTTCATAGAGCACCTTTCCCTCCCGGACGGCCGTCGTGACGAACGCCTGTCGCACCTCGCTCCACTCGTCGACCTCCTCGGGCGTGTAGACAAGAACATCCATCGCGACCGGGATATCGCGGAGCGCCAGGTAGATGGGCACCGACCGGCGGTGGCGGGGCAAGTCCGACGGCGTGATGATGAGCAGATCGAGATCGCTGCTCTCGCGATGGTCCCCGCGGGACCGACTCCCGAACAGAATGACCTTGCTCGGGTCGGCTACCGCCACAATGCGGTCGATGACCTCCTCTAGCATTTCGTCTGTCACGGGTCGCGGTTTCACGAGTCTGCTTCTCCGTCGCCGGGTTCGTCGGCTCTCACATCATCCCGCCCATGCCACCCATTCCACCCATCCCGCCCATACCACCCATTCCGCCCATGCCTCCCATGCCGCCGCCCGGCATTCCGCCGGGCCCGCCGGGGCCGCCGGGCCCGCCCGGGCCCATCTCGTCGCCACCTTCCGACGGCTTGTCGGCGATGAGGCAGTCGCTGAGGATCAGCACGGTGGCGACGCTCGCCGCGTTCTGGAGCGCCGACCGGACAACCTTGGCGGGGTCGACGACGCCCGCTTCGATCAGGTCGCCGTACTCGTCGCGGTTGGCGTCGTAGCCGAACGCGCCGGAGCCGTTCTGCACCTTGTCGACGACGACGCTGCCGGCCTGGCCGGCGTTGTCGGCGATGTGGAAGAGCGGGCGGGTGAGGGCGTGCCGGACGATGGCGACGCCCGTCGCCTCGTCGCCCTTGGGCTTGAGCTTGTCGAGCGCGGGCAGCGCCCGGATGAGGGCGACGCCCCCGCCGGGCACGATCCCTTCCTCGACGGCCGCGCGGGTCGCGTGGATGGCGTCCTCGACGCGGGCCTTCTTGGCCTTCATCTCGCTTTCGGTCGCGGCGCCGACGTTGATCTGCGCGACCCCGCCGGCGATCTTCGCGAGCCGCTCCTGGAGCTTCTCGCGGTCGTAGTCGCTCGTGGTCGTCTCGATCTCGGCCCGGATCTGCTTCGTGCGGCCGGCGATCTCGGCGGAGTCGCCCGCGCCCTCGACGATCGTCGTGTTGTCCTTGTCGATCAGCACGCGCTTCGCCCGGCCGAGGTCTTCGAGCGCGACGCCCTCGAGCTTGATGCCGAGGTCCTTGTAGATCGCGCGGCCGCCGGTCAGCGCGGCGAGGTCGCCCAGCATGGCCTTGCGGCGGTCGCCATAGCCGGGGGCCTTGACGGTGGCGCACTGGAGCACGCCGCGGAGCTTGTTGACGACGAGGGTCGCGAGCGCGTCGCCCTCGACCGTTTCGGAGATGATGACGAGCGGTTTGCCCGCCTGGCTGACCGTCTCCATCAGCGGGACGAGGTCTTTCGCCGCCGCGATCTTGTCCTCGTAGATGAGGATGTAGGCGTCGCGGAGATCGACCTCCATCGACTCGGGATCGGTCACGAAGTGGGGCGAGAGATACCCGCGGTCGAACTGCATTCCCTCGACGACCTCGACGTTCGTCTCCGACGACTTGCCCTCTTCGACGGTGATGACGCCGTCCTTGCCGACCTTCTCGAACGCGTCGGCGATCATGCTGCCCGTGTCGGGATCGTTGTTGGCGGCGATGGCGGCGACCTTCGCCACGTCGTCCTTGCCCTTGACGGGCTTCGAGACCCTGGCCAGCTCGTCGACGACGGCCTCGACGGCCGTGCGCATCCCGCGTGCGATCTCGGCGGGGTTCGCGCCGGCCATCGTGTTCTTCAGGCCTTCGAGGAAGAGGGATTCGGCGAGGACGGTGGCCGTCGTCGTGCCGTCGCCGGCGACGTCGCTCGTCTTCGACGCGGCCTGCTTGACCATCTGCACGCCGAGGTTCTCGTACTTGTCGCCCAGCTCGATCTCCTCGGCGACGGTGACGCCGTCCTTGGTCACGGTCGGGCTGCCCCAGCTCTTCTGAAGGACCGCATTGCGGCCGCGCGGGCCCAGTGTGCTTCGGACCGCGCGGGCGAGCTTGACGACCCCTTCCCGCAGCGCCTTCCGAGCATCCACATCAAACGCCATCTGCTTTGCCATATGGCTCACACCCTCCTTACCCAACGGTACTGGAAGAAAGCATCCTCAATGAGTCCGATTCTGGCATCGTCCGCGACGGTGCGCGGAAGCCCACATTATAGGGGCGCACGCCCATAATACAAATACCGTGCCACGCGGCCCCCCAATCCGTCCTTCGGCGGCATTAAGTTTGCAACCTATTGTGACCAGGCGGCTTATGCGACCGGTTTTCTCTGCCAGGCCATGGGCTGCCGGCCGCTTCTATGTCAGTATGGCAGACGGCCTCGGCAAGCCGGGGGCCAATATGACAGCGCCCGGCCCGCCGCCTGTTCCCACGGCTGACACCGTGGGCCACAGATCTAACGCCCGCTTCGCGGGCTGCAACAGAGGCCCAGCAACATGTGGGCAAAGGTCAGCCCTTGAAACGGGGGCCGCCCCCGGCTACGCTGTGGGCATGCGAAAGCCCAAGGGTGAGTTCGTTCCGGGGCCGGCGTGGCGCGCGGCCGAGGCGCACGGCGTCGACATGTCGCTCATCGAAAGCAACCTTCGAAGATCGCCCGCTGAGCGCGTCCGCGCCCACAGCCGCGATCTGGCGATGGAACGCGAACTGAAAGAGGCGATGCGAAAACGCGATGGCTGACCGAGAAAACCTCCTGTCTCGCCTTATCAACGGTGAGGTCGACTTCGTGCTGATCGGCGGACTCGCCGCGTTCGCGCACGGCGCAACGCTCCGCACACAGGAGATCGGCATCTGCTGCGATTTCTCGGCCGGCAATCTGATGCGCCTCCAGCGAGCACTGGCCGGCCTGCATCCCGTGCACCGCATGACGCCGGCCCGCCCGGCTCTCGAACTCACCCCGGAGGACTGCGAGCGCTTCAAGAACCTCTACCTCGACACCGACATCGGCCAACTGGACTGCGTCGGCGCGGTCGAGGGAATCGGCGGCTTCCGCGAGGCGGAGGAGAACAGCGAGCAGATCTCGCTCTCGTCGGGCGGCTGCCGCGTGCTGACCCTCGACGCCCTCATCCGCGCGAAGGAGGCGATGGCCCGTCCACGCGACCGCGAGGCCGTCGTTCAACTGAAGGCCATTCGCGAACGTCTCCGCGGCGAGGGCGGCGCGGCCCACGGCCCCTGAACCCGCTCAGAATCCGCTCGACGCACCTTCCCGAATGCCGACACTGATGGCAGAGCCCAGCCGCTCCGCGGCGGCGGCGCGCCCGATGCGCGCGCGGCCACAGACGGGCTGCGGCGGCAACTGCCCGTTCGGAGAAGAGCCATGTCGGAAACCCTGGTGGCCGTCGATGGAAAGGTCTATGACTGCACGGGCCCGGACGGCGTGCGGCGCAAGCTCAGCATGACCGATCTGCTGGGCCAGTTCCGCCGCCCGGAATTCATGGACGGCGGCGTCTCGCGCATCTCCGACCTCCATCTCAAATGCGGCTCGCCTCCCTACTTCCGCGTCGACAGCGACATGGTGCCGTGGAGCGAGTGCGACGAAGACCGCCTGACCGAGGACGTGATCCGCGACCTCATCGGCGGGATGCTGTCGCCCGCGCTGGCGGGGCGGCTCGACGAGAACCGGGAGATCGACGCGGGCTTCACGGCCGACGGCCAATCGTTCCGCATCAACGTCTTCCGCGACAACAACGGGCTTGCCGTCGCCATCCGCGTCCTGCCCGCGGCCATCCCGCCGGTCGAGGGCATCGGCTTCCCCGAAGACTTCGTCTGGCAGGACATCATCGACCTGCGGCAGGGGCTCGTCGTCCTGACCGGCATCACGGGCTCGGGCAAGTCGACCACGATCGCCTCGCTCATCGACGCCATCAACAAGACGCGGCGCTGCCACATCATCACGCTCGAAGATCCGGTCGAGTACGTCTTCCGGAATCGCCTGTCGGTCATCTCGCAGCGGCAGGTGGGCCGCGACACCAGCTCGTTCTCCGAGGGGCTCCGCGCCATCCTCCGGGAAGACCCCGACATCATCTTCGTCGGCGAGATCCGCGACCAGGAGACGCTCGCCAACGCGCTGACCGCCGCGGAGACCGGGCACCTCGTCTTCTCGACGCTCCACACGCGCGACGCGAAGGGCGTCGTCATGCGCATGGCCGACCTGTTCCCCGGCGACCGGCGCGACGAGGTCGCGGCACAAATCGCGCTCTCGCTCTCGTGGGTCATTGCGCAGAAGCTGCTGCCGCGTGCCGACGGCGCCGGCCGGATGGTTGCGATGGAAGTGATGCGGAACAACCACACCGTGGCGAGCTTGATCCGCCAGATGAACGTGCCGCAGATCTACTCGGCGATCCAGACCAGCTCGGCCGACCACATGGTCACGCTCGAGCAGCGGCTCGCGCAGCTCGTCCGGAGCGGCAGCGTCGCGCACGACGAAGCGCTCCGCTCCGCCAACATCCCCGAGACGTTCGAGGCGACCATGGCCGCCGGCGGCGCGTGAGCCCAGGCAGGGGTGCTCATCCGCGCCCACAGGTCATGTCGTGCGTGTCGGGGAGGCAACCGTCGCTGCACCACGTCGGCTCCGACCCCCCCCAGAACGTCCCTGCAGACGGGTGGCCCCGACTGTGTCGGGGTCGCCGGCGGGCGACAAGAGGAAATCGCTTCGTCCTCCTGTCCGCTTCGCGGACCCGGACGGAGTCCGGGCCACCCAAGAGCCCGGTCTGCGAGCGGCTGTCGACGTGTACGTCGAACCATGTGGCGTTGCGGGCAAGAATGAGGCAGACAACAAGGTCGAACGTCAAAGCTCAAATAACGAATGAAGGTCAAAGGCCGAATCTCCCAATCCCATTCTCAACAGGAGCTTCAATAAGACCCCTCATCACTCCCGTATCGAGTCGATCAACGCTCTGACTTTTGCCTGGACCTCGGGGGTATGGCAGACCACCAGCTTGCCATGCACGTACACGATCGTACACGGATGCCCCACGTCTGACTTAGCCCTCTTCTTTGGCTTAACCGGCTTCGTATCCTCCGCCAGATCCATCGCTCCGTTGTCTATCTCGTACCACGTGCCCGGCGCGATGGCGTGTTTGATGAACTCGACGAGCCGCCAGCCCTCGCCCCGAGTCAGTTCCATTCGATAGAACCGTACCTCGACTCTGTTCTCCGGCGCGATGAACGAGTACCGGAACTCGCGCGACGTGACAATCTCCCTGGCGAACTCCCCGACCGTCATAGTCGTGACCATGCAGCCGAGCGGCCTGACTTCGACAACTTCCCGATCATTGTACAGGCCCCTGATGTCCGGTTCGGTCTCCGGGAGATGGCGGGCGAGGCAAACAATCCCCATCGCGCGAGCGATCGGGTCTCTTTCCCGGAGTAGACCCCGTAACTCCGAGCGCTCGGCCTCCTTCATGATCTTCTGGGCGAACTCGTAGAACTCGCCTCGGTCTGCAACCACACCCACAGCCGCCCCGTCAACACCCGACACGCCGGGGAATCCGTCGTACCGCTCCATGAGGCCCTCGCGCGAGGTGCAGCCCGAAAGCGCCGCCAGCCCGACAGCAAGAACAATCGCCACGGCCCCGTGTCTTCCCCATTCACTCATCATCCGGCTGGACCTCCTTCAGGCGTTTCTCGATCCACTCGACCTCGGGCGTGAGGCCGTGCTTCTTGTAGAACGCGCCCAGGTCGCGATAACGCTTCGCGACGTCGAACTTGCGGTTCCACGAGAGTTTCTTGAGGCAGACGGGGCAGAGGTGGATGTGGCGGCGGTCGCTCTCGGGCAGCGAGTTCGACCCGTTGATGTTGCACTGGAAATAGGTGCAGTGCTGCATCGAGAACGTGTGGCCGACCTCGTGCGACATGGTCTTGAGCGCGCGGCGGAGCACGATGGTCGCCTTGTCGTCGGGCGGTTCGTCGCCATAGAACGAGGGATAGTAACGGGCGAGCGACTGAATCCCGATGCGGCGGCGGAGGTAGGCCTGTCCGAAGACGAAGTTCCAGCCCTCGCCGGGATAGATGTCGGCGACCGTGACGCCCATGTAGACCGCGGCGTCCTTCGGGAGCTTCGGCCCCAGGATGCCGTCGGTGATGCTCTTCGTCAGGTACTGCGGGCCCGTCGACCGCTTGCGGAATCCCTTCTTCGGGAGCGCGACGGGCTTGAACAGGTCGACCTTGCACTGGTAGTAGACGGCGAGGTGTTCGCGGAGCGCCTCGAGCAGCTTCGTCTGGTCGGGCGTGAACGTGCCGACGGGCTGGACGATGATGCGGTTGCGCTTTTTCGTGAGCTTCGTCGGACGGGAGCGGACGTATCGCTCATACGTCTGGCCGGATTCGTGGTGGCGGGCGAGCCAGTCGGAGCCGGTCGGGTACTTGAGCGGCGGGAAGAGGTCCGACGCCTTTTGCTTCTTCGCGTAGGCCTGCCAGCGTTCCCATCGATCCTTCAGCGGCTCGGCTCCCTGCGCCGGTTGGATGAGAGAAGACAGAAGAGGGAAAAGGGCACAGAGGAACAGAAGATGAGGAAAATGGGGAAAGCAGGGAAAGGGGAAGAGAAGATGAGGAAAATGGGAAAAGAGGGGAAAGGGGAAAAGGCGATTTCGCTCGCGGCCTCCGGGCCGCGGCGAGGTTCTGTCTTCCCGTTTTCCCATTCTCCCCATCTTCCTCCTCCGTTCAGGTTCTTTCCTAGTAGGGCCTGTCTGATAGATGCAGGTACAATCACCGGCTCGCAGAGCCGGCCTACAGAATCCTGTGCGCCAGCCCCGTTGTGGTTGTTTGTAGGCCCGCTCTGTGAGCGGGCGGGCCGCTGACCAGTGTATCAGACAGGGCCTAGCCCTATCATACACCGCGCGGGTGCGCTTCCTTGCTTGCCTCACTCCGCGACCAGCCCGAGGTCGCCGAGCATCGAGCGGAACTGCTCGGCGTTGACGGCCGCGTGGCCGGCGTGGCAGTTGTTGAAGAACACATAGACCGCGTCGCTGATGTCGTCGAGCTTCTGGACCTTCGGCTTCCACTCGGCGAGTTCGGCCTCGGAGTAGAGGTAGTTGTAGCGTTCCTTCGCGCCCTTCCCGTACCACTTCTTCTCGTCGCGGCTGTGGAAGCGGACGTAGGCGATGTCGGTCGTCGCCTCGGCGACGGGCGGCATGAGCCCGAGTTCGTGCGGCTCGTCGACACAGCAGAACCCGAGCGCGTGCTCGCGGAGGAGGTCCAGCGTCGACATTTTCGACCAGCCGCGGTTGCGGAACTCGACGACGAGGTTGAACCCGGCGAAGTCCTCGGCGAGCTGCTTGAGGTACTCGCGGCTCTCGGGCGTGTTCTTGAAGGAGTAGGGGAACTGCGCGAGCACGCCGGCGAGCGCGCCGGCCTCGCTTGCGGGCCGCATGCCCTCCTTGAACGGCTCCGCGGCCTCGCGGTTGAGCTTGTGGGTCGTCTCCGAGTTCGTCTTCGCGAACAGGCGGAAGTCGGGCGGGAGTTTCCTGACGATCGCCTCGATCGTGCGGGCCGACGGCTGGCGGTAGTAGGTGAAGTTCAGTTCGACCGTCTTGAACTTCTCGACGTAGGCGCGGAGCATGTCCCGCTTGTCCGTGCCGGGCGGGTAGATCGTCCCGACCCAGTCCTCGTAGCTGTAGCCCGACGTGCCGACGTAGATCATTGGCTTGTCCCCCTGGCTTCCAAGGGAGATTGTAACACTTCAGCCAAATGAAGCAGTATCAGAACATGACTTATGTTTCGGACGA
>CAYLQD010000009.1:0-6830 GCA_964385685.1 uncultured Planctomycetota bacterium
ACCTGAGCTTGCGCAGAGGTCGACCCTAATTGCACACTTCTCTTGACGCTATCCCGCACGCTTTGCGATTGACAAACCGGGCCGCCATGAGTACAATCTCGAATCACTTGGCTGAGAGGGTTAGGTGTGAAGATCAAACGCCGCAACAGCAAACTGAAGAGGGTGAGAAAACAGGGCTTCCGGGCGAAGATGAAGACGTCCGACGGCCGGAAGACTCTGAACGCCCGCCGCGCCCGCGGCCGGAAACGGCTCATCACCCCCTAGCCCCGCCCCCGCCCTGTTCAAGAACCGCACACAACAACGTGGAGATTCTTCGCTTCACTCAGAATGACATGCCTCACCCCTGGAGCAGTTGCGAAGCAACTGCCAGCTATTGCTGAACGACTGCAACGCAGTCGCCGCAATAGCCGTCATCCTAAGCCCTTCGGCTTCCCTCAGAACAGGCTCCGCGAAGGATCTCGGTTTTCAACGAAGCGACGCGTCGTGGCCCCTCGGCCGGCCATCCCCGAGAAGAACCCGCCACAACCAACGCGGCCGTCTATGCGCGCTCGACGCAGACGGTGTCGCCGGAGCCGACCCTGGCGAACTCCGTTTCGTCGCCGTCGATCAAGCCGATGACGTTGACGGGGCTGTAGGGCGTCTGGCCGAAGAAGATGCAGAGCGCCTGGCCGGGCGGCCAGTAGGCGACGGCGCCCGAAGGGACCTCCGGCTGCGGGTCCTCCTCGTCGGCGGCGACGGGGATCTCGAAGTAGATTTCGTCGCCCCACACGTTGGCGGCTCCCTCGAACGGCAGCGCATCGAGCACCTGGCTCGTGGTCGCCGAGTCGTCGAGCGTCGCCGTCAGCGCCACGCCCGCCTTCTCCGCCCTGATCCTGATCTGCGCCATGGCCCCCTCCTCCACCACAGGTCCTGTCTGAAAACGGCTCGCGCGACGCCGGCTCGCAGAGCCGGCCCACAAGGAATGCGTCGGAACGCCTGTTTGCAGGCCCGCTCTGCCCCCAGGCGCCGCTCGGGGCCGTAAGCCGGTCGAACGGTGAGCGGGCGGACGTAACCTGGACTATTCAGACGGAGCCGAGTCGGCGTCGCCGAGGATGTGGATCGCCGAACGGTCGAACGAGACACGGGCCGTCTGGCCGGTGCGGAGTTCCGCGACGCCGGGCGCGCGCCTCGGCAGGGCGAGCTGCAGCGTGAGCGACCCTTCGAGCCGCACGCGAACCGATGCCCCGGCCGTGATGACTTCCGAGAGCGTGCCCCCGATCGTGTTGTGCCCCGCCGCCTGCGGCGTGTCGTCGGCGATGTCCACTTCCCACGGGCGGACGATGAACTCGACGCGGCCCTCGGCCGGCGGGCCGTGGAGGACCAGACCGTTGACCTCGATGCGCGAGCCGTCGGTGTTGGGCGTCGCGCGGCCGCTGAAGACGTTGCCGAGCCGGAGCAGATTCGCCACGTCGCGGTTGGCCGGCCGGCTTATCACGTCGTCGGGCGTGCCCGTCTGCGCGAGCCGCCCGTCGTGGATGACGCCGATGCGGTCGGCGACCAGACTCGCCTCTTCGATCGAATGGCACACGTGCACGACCGAGATGCCGACGCGCCGCTGCATCGCGACGAGTTCGCGGCAGACGCGGTCGCGGGTCGGTTCGTCGAGCGCGCTGACCGGCTCGTCGAGCAACAGGAGCTGCGGGTCGGTCGCGAGCGCGCGGGCGAGCGCCACGCGCTGCTGCTCGCCGCCGGAGAGCGTCGCCGGCCATCGCTGGAGCAGGCGGTCGATCTGGAGCATCTCGACGATGGGCCCGATCCGCGCCCACGCCTCCGGCCGGGAGACGTGCCGGGCTCGCAGCCCGAACATGATGTTGGCCCAGACGCGCTTCGTGTGGAAGAGCGCGTAGTCCTGCGGCACATAGCCGAGGTGGCGGTCGCGCGGCGGCAGGCCGGTGACGTCGAGCCCGCCGAGCCGGATGCGCCCCGCGGTCGCGTCGCGGAGGCCGCAGACCGTCTCGATGAGGACCGACTTGCCCGAGCCGGTCGGCCCAAGCAGCACGACGTAGGTCCCCTGCTCGATCGTCAGATCGATCCCGCCGAGCCGAAACTCGCCGGCTTGTGTTTCGAGCTTCTCGATCTCGAGCATAATCAGAGTCTCAGCATGCGGCCGACCTGGTCGGTGGCGCGGCCCATCACGAGCTTGAGGACGAAGAGGACGAACACGGCCATCGCGATCATCATGAGCGCGATCAGCAGCGCGGCCTCGAGCCGGGCCACGCTCATCTCCAAGTACATCCGCGTCGGCATGACCTCGGTGTGCATGGCCGTCGAGCCGCAGAACGCGATGATGGGCCCGTAGAGCGCGAGCGACCGCGCCCACATCATCACGATCGCCGCGATGAGCCCGTTTCGCGCGCTCGAAAGCGTCACGGTGAAGAACGCCCGCGTCGGCGTGCAGCCGAGCGTCTGCGCGACGGCCGCCTGCCGCGGGTCGATGCTGTCGAACGTGCCCCGCAGCATCCGGGCGCCGTAGGCCGTCGCGATCAGCACCTGCACGAGCACGATGCCCGCGGGCTCGTGCATGAACCTGATCCCGATGGATGCGAGCGTCTTGTTGAGCCCGCTCTGCGTGAACAGCACGAGCAGACTGATGCCGAACAGGAGCGGCGGCAAGACGATCGGGATGTCCACCATGGCATCGAGGAGTCGAACGCCCCAGAACCGCCCGCGGCTGAGCACGTACCCGGTCGGGACGGCGATGACGAGCGAGATGACGGCCGCCAACGCCGACGTCCAGACGCTCAGCCAGACCGAGTGGATCAGGGCGCCGCGTCGGCGCTCGAGCGCTCCGAAATAGAGCTGCTGGTCCTTCGGCAGTTCGACCCGCTCGGCCCGCGTCGGGATGTGCGTGAAGAAGAGCTCCTTGATCTCGCGGTGCCCGGCCTCGGTGCCGGCGACGTACAGGAAATCGGCGACGAGGATGCCGCCGATCAGAAGCACGTAGATGGCGAGGATGCCGGCGAACGCGCCCTTGAGGAACGAGCGCCGCCGCCTGGGAGGCGGCGTCGGCTCCGGGGAGATGATGTCGGTGCTGTCTGTCATAGCATTGGAAGCGCAGGCCGCCGGCCAGAACGGCCGCTTCGTCACACCGCCGCGACGACGCTCACCGTTTCGGCAGCACGAACTTGTGATGCCGGAGGATTTCGCGTCCGCGGTCGCCCAGACACATCTTCGCGAACTGGGCCGTGAGCAGCGGCTCCTTGCTGAGCGTCAGCCGGACGACGGTGACCTTGACCTTGCTGACGTCGTACGTCTTACCGGACGTCGCCGATGTCACGGCGTCGACCTCGTACTTCGCCTCGATCGGGACGACCTCGACGCCCTCCGTGGCCCGGGAGGGCGCGTCCCACAGCACGGCCGCGTCGACCGCGTCGAGCTTCAGCTTGTTCGTGAGCGCGTGGGTCCGGTCCTCGACAAATCCGTGCTTGGTCATCTTGTCGGCCAGCTTGTGCTTTTCGAGGATCGTCCACAGAATCATTCCGCGCGTGCTCGCCTCGCGCTGCGGCAGCCCGACGCGCACGTCGTCGCGCAGCAGGTCGAGCAGGCCCCTGATCTTCTTGTTCTTGGGGTTGCCCTTCCGGACCGCGATGACGGGCTTGAGGTATGCCATCGTGTGCCACGACGCCGAGAGCTTCCGCTGCTCGCACACGTACGCGTAGGGATCGTGGCAGATGTAGACGTCGCCCTGCTTCGATTTCTCGATCTGGAGGAGGACGGTGCCGGAGCCGCCGTAGTTCGGCTGCACGTCGACTCCGTATTCCTCGTTGAAGAGCGCCGCGAGATCCTCGACGGCCGGCCGCATCGACGAGCCGCACCCGAGGCGCATCATCTTGCCCGGTACGGTATACTCGTGCCGCCGGAAGATGGCCGCGCCTTCGTCGCTCGCGGCGAACGTCGCAAACTGCTTCGCCAGCGCCTCGTTCGCCGAGCCCTTCACGATGCCGACGGCGAACGGGACGGCGTGGAACTCCGAGTCCTTGATCGGGACCACGTCGACCGAGTCCTTGTACTGCGCAGCGGTCGCGTCCCAGACGAGCGCGACGTCGAGAGCTTTCAGCTTGACCTGATTGGCGAGTTGGTTGACCGTGAGGCCCTCGTAGCGGGGCTTGACGCGGTCCGACAGGCCGGCGGCCCCGAGCAGGCTGCGGGCGACCTCGCCGACGGCGCACGCTTCCGGATTGCCCAGGCCGACTCGCACGTCCTCGCGCGCCAGATCGGCCAGGCCCTTGATCTGCTTGTCGTTTCCGTTCTGGACCGCGAGCACGGGGACGAACCACGCCACGACCTCGTAGGATCCGATGAGGTTCTTGCCCTGGGCCTTCTTGATCCAGAAGATGTCGCCGGGCACATAGGCGTCGACCGCGGCGCCCGATTGCAGCCGGCCGAGGAGCGTCCCCGAGCCCTCGTAGCTGACCACGACGGTGCAGTCGTTCTGCTGCTCGAACGCCGTCTTCAGCTCGTCCATCGCGGGCTGAATCCCGGCGCCGCAGAACACCGTCAGCGTCTGCGGGCCGGCCCCGCCCTGCCCGTCGCCCTTGTCGCACGAGATCAGAAGGCCCGATGCCGCCAGCGCCGCGATCGCCAGAACGGCAGTGCTTCTCAGACGATGCATCATTTCGCTCTCCTCATGAGCGCGCATTCCACGCTTTGGCGCCAAGACCCAGCATAGCCCGTCCCCATCATGTGTCAAGCCCGAACCGTATTGGGAGCCCATATCCTGAACGCATGGCATTTCGGCAATGGCGAACACTCCCCGCTCCACAGGCCGTCCTCGTCGTCGTCCTCGTCGTCGTCCCGCCTTCGCCGAGGCTTCGGCGGGCGGGCCTCGTCCTCGAAGCGGACGACGCCAACCACGGATCAACAACGCGAGGCCGTTGTAGGGGCGGTTGGCTGATTGGCGTGCCAATCAGCTCGAACCGCCCGCGCGTGACGAGCCGGCCCAGGCCTTTCGCCGGACGCCGCGTTGCGTATAATCGCGCGTCAGGACGGATCGAGCGCCGGAGGACGGAATGGGCCCATCGTTTCACATCGCCACGTTCGGCTGCAAGGTCAACCAGTACGACAGCCAGGCGCTGCGCGAGGCGCTCGTCGCCGCCGGATGCCGCGAGGCGCCGCTCGCCGACTCGCCCGACTTCGCGATCGTGAACACGTGCACCGTGACGGCCATCGCCGACGGCAAGGCGCGGCGGCTGATCGGGCGGGTCGCGCGCCGGGCGCGCGGATGCCGCATCGTCGTCACCGGCTGCATGGTCGACCGCGACGCCGAGCAGTTCGCGGGGCTGCCCGGCGTGTGGCGGGTCCTCGCGAACGCGGAGAAGCCCGACATCGCCGACGTGATTGCGCGTGAGGCCCCCGCGCAGGGTGTTCGCCTGCACGTGCAGGCGAACACCCTGCCGGACGCCCCAGGAAAAGCGGCAGAGCCCGACGAGGTCGCGGAGAAATCCGCGGATGAAGGTGTTCGCCTGTGCGCACAAGCGAACACCTGTGCCGACCATCCGGATGCAGAGCCGCACGCCACGGCAAAGACGCTGAGAGCAAGTGTTCGTGTGTCCGGACAGACGGACACTTCCTCGCGGGAAGCGGGCGGCGGCATCGCCGGCTTCGAGGGCCGCACGCGCGCGTTCGTCAAAGTGCAGGACGGGTGCGACGCGTGGTGCTCATACTGCATCGTCCCGTCGGTCCGCGGCGAGCCGCGCAGCCGCCCGATGGCCGACGTGCTCGACGAGGTCGGCCGGCTCGCCACGCGGTTCCGCGAGATCGTCGTCTGCGGCATCCACGTCGGCCTCTACCGCGACGACTCGGGCGCCGACCTGGCCACCCTCATCCGCGCGATCCTCGACCGCTTCGACGTCGAGCGCATCCGCCTGAGTTCGATCGGCCCGGAGGAAATCACGCCCGACCTCATCGACCTGATGGCCGAGCGGCCGCGGTTCTGCCCCCACCTTCACATGCCGCTCCAGAGCGGGAGCGACCGCGTGCTCGAACGGATGAAGCGCCGCTACACGCGAGCCCGGTTCCTCGCCGCCGTCGAGGCCGTCCGCGACCGGATCGATCGGCCCTCGATCACGACCGACGTGATGGTTGGCTTCCCCGGCGAGACCGACGACGACTTCGCGCACACGGTCGATGTCTGCCGAGCGGCCGCGTTCAGCCGGATGCACATCTTCCCGTTCAGCCCGCGCCCCGGCACCGCCGCCGCGGAGATGCCCGACCCGTGTCCGCCCGCGGTCGTCACCGGGCGCAAGGCGGCGCTCGATGCGGTCGCGTCGGAACTCGCCCTCGCGTTCAAGCGGCCCTTCGTCGGCGAAACGGTCGACGTGCTCGTCGAGACGACCCGCCATCGGTCCGGGCAGCTCTGCGGCTACACCGGCCGCTACCTCCGCGTGCTCTTCGACGGCGACGACGCGCTCAAGGGCCAGATCGTGCCCGTCCGCATCACAGCCGCCGAGCCCGACGCGCTGGCCGGCGAAGTCGCGCCGAGCTGTTGACGTTCTGAGGTTGCGGCCGGCCTGGCCTTTCGCGTTCGCGAGCCCGCCCGTTCATCACACGCGGGCGGTTTACCTGTGGCGAATTCCGTCGAGCCACGAACCGCCCCTACAACGGCCCCGCCGGCGCGGACCCCTTCGGCAGCGTCGCGGGAACGTCATCACCCTGGCGCCGGTTGGGGTTGTACTCATTATGAGTACAACCCCCGCGGACCTCGAGACGCGGGCGGTTCACCCGTGGCGAGCCCCGCCGAGCCGCGAACCGCCCCTACAGCAACTTCGCGGGCGCGAATCCCTGCGGCAGCG
>CAYLQD010000009.1:6930-61406 GCA_964385685.1 uncultured Planctomycetota bacterium
TCACGAACCGCCCCTACGACGGCGTTCTGAGGTCGGGGGCTGGCTTGGTCTTTCGTGTTTGGCGCCGCGCTCGGCCCCGCCCGTTAATCGCACGCGAGCCGTTCACCTGTGGCGAGTTCCGTCGAGCCGCGAACCGCCCCTACAGCAACTTCGCGGGCGCGAATCCCTGCGGCAGCGTTGCGGAAACGCCATCACCCCTGCGCCGGTTGGGGCTGTACTCATTATGAGTACACACCGTCCGTTGCCCGAACTCTTTCTGGTCGGTGTGCGGCTCGCGTGCCCATTATGGGGACATGCGGACCTCGTTGGGCGCCGACGATAGCGGAGGTGGCGTTCGGGGTCTCGACTCGTCGCGAGGACTGAGCGTGAAGGCGCCCCGTGGTCGTGGCTTGTCGCCGCGGAGGTGTTGGGGTTGTACTCATGATGGGTACAGCCCCCGCGGGCCTCGACACGCGGGCGGTTCACGAACCGCCCCTACGACGGCGTTCTGAGGTCGGGGGCTGGCTTGGTCTTTCGGGTTTGGCGCCGCGCCGCTATAATGCTCCCATCGGAACACGTACGGGGTTCTCGGGCGAGTCGGGAGGTGGGAGCGTGAACACTGAGGCAGTAGAGGGCCGTTCGTGCAGCAAGGTGGCGGTGATCGCTGTTGGTCTGGTGGTGGTCGTGGCGGGCGCTCTCGGCATCGCGGTCGCCTGGATCGCTCTGTCAGCGCCTGCCGGCCTTCCGCCGTATGAATCGACGTGCGTGATTGCGAGCCGGTACGAGTATGAGGCGGTGACGGCTTCGGGCGAAATCGTCAGCAGGCGGATGCCGGCCGTCGACGTCGTTTGGACCCGAATGCTGACCTACGACAATGTCATGGAGGCGCTCGCGGACACCGACCTGATGGCCACCGTGGAACGGGAGTCCGAGGACGACGCCGAGTTGCGCTCCCGGCTCAAGGAGGAGCTGTATTATCGGGTTCGTCAGAACACAGAGGTGAAGCCGCTTGGCGCGACACTCGTCGCGGCAACGTACCGAGACGACACGGCGCAGCATGCGTTCATCGTCCTTCGGAAGCTGGTGGATCAGATGGTCGTGAGTTCGAACAAGCGAGACGTGGTTTCCGCTCGCCGCACACGGCAAATCGCCCGGATGGAGCTTGAGAGGGCGCGGAACGAACTCGAGAGGATCGAGACAAAGTTGATCGCGTTCCGGCAGGATCACCCGCGGGTTGACGTCCGCGATCCAGCCGCGGAGATGGGACCTGTTGCCAAGGAACTGGAGAAGGTTGACGGTGAGTTGACGCGGATGCGGCGCCAGCTCGACCGCCTGACCGCCGAACTCGAGAATGAGACCGACGATGCCAAGAAGAAGACGATCGAAGCGCGGAAGGCGGCGTTGGAGGATGATGTGGAGGTGAAACTGGGGGAGCGAAGGGCCTTGGCGTTCAAGCGGACACGACTCGCGGAAGAGGAGCGTGTGTTGCCGAACCTCCGGAAGGAATTGGCGGCCCTGAACCGGGACAGGCGGGTGGCCGAACGGAGATACATGAACGCTCTGGAGAAGTTCGAGCGGGCCGGCGACCTCGTCTTCGCGAGGCAAGAGGGCCTCGTTTCGCTGAGCGTGGTCCAGCCTCCGAGACTGCCGAGGTACAAGAGCCCCCGCCCGGGCCTTCTCGAGCGCCTGCTCGACTGAGGTCGGGCGAACGTAACGCTGGGCGTAGACGCCCCGATCGGAGAACAGAAAATGGATACTGAAACAAGCCGCTTCCCGGGCAAGACGGTCGCCTTCCTGATCGGCGGACTGGCCGGAGCCCTCGCCATCGTCGCCCTGCAACTCGTGCCATCGGGCGCTTCGTACTACAAGGCCTCGTGCATCATCGAGTTGCGCAGAAGCGACGTCGCCGCAATCTACGCGCCGGATGCCGATTCACGCCCGCTGCCGGATGTCGAGGAGGTGCGCGCGCGGATGCTCGGCTACGAAGCCGTCATGGAGGCGCTTGTGAACACGGCATGGATGGCCGAGACAGAGACGACGGCGAACGGGGACCCCGCCCGACTGGCCATGCTGCGTGACAAGCTCTACACGCGCGTGAAGAAGAACCTGCGGTTCAAGCCGCTCGGCAAGTCGCTCGTCAAGATAACCTACCGTGACAGCTCGCCGCTGAGGGCCGCTGAGGTGCTCAACAGCCTCGTGAACCAGTTCGTCGAGACCCGGCTCAAGCGTGAGCAGGTGACCGCGCTACGTGCACGGAAGATAGCTCTCAAGGGGTACCGCAATGCAGAGAAGAAACTCGAAACGGTTGAGAGCATGCTCGTCGCGCTCCACCAAGACCACCCCCGTCTGGGCCGAGGCGACCTGCATGCCGAGCTTGCGGCGGCCACTGAGACGGCGGAGGAGTTGGACCGGGCGATCGCGGTGCTACGGTACCAGATCGGCCGCCTCGAGGCGCAACTCAAGGACGAAGCAAGTGATGACAAGAAGAAGGCGTTGGCAAAGAGCAAGGTCGAGCTTGAGGATAGGCTCGAAGGGCACCTGGCGACAAGGCGGGCGTGGGTCCTTCGGCTGACACGATTGCGGGAGGAACTCCGTGCCCTGCCCGGTCTCCAGAAGGAGTTGTACGGCTTGAAGCGCGACAAACAGGCGGCCGAGCGGCGGTATCAGGATGCGCTGGACCGGTTCGAGCGGGCCGACCGTGTCTTCAATATGGTGATCGAAGGTCTGGTCTCGGTGAGCGTGGTCGTGCCGGCCAGAGCGCCGATCAAGAAGGAGCCCCGCCCGGGCCTTCTCAAGCGCCTGCTCGATTGAGGCCCTGCGGGGAGAAGGCGCGCCAGAAACACAAGCGGGCGGTTCCAGCTGATTGGCACGCCAATCAGCCAACCGCCCCTGCAACGGCCCCGCAGGGGCGGGCGCCCTGCGAGTCGCGCCGGACGCGACAGAGCGCGTGCCTGCGATGATAGGCGTGTCGATTGGGCGCGCCGTTTGGAGGGCCCCGCTCCGTCGGGCCGCGCTGATGACGGCGACCACGACGGGAAGCACGAGGCGAAGGAGGCCGCGACGTAGGGGCACGGCCCGCCGTGCCCACGCACCACGACAGCACGACGAGGGCACGGCAGGCCGTGCCCCTACAGAAACCATGCGAGGTGCCCAGGTGCCTGCCCAGGTGCCTGGCACTTGGCGGGGACATAACCCGTTGGGGAATAGGCCGATACGGCGAGGCCGCGCATTCTGGCTTCGTCGCTGAAGGCGGTCGTTCTTCGTGCCCCGCCGGAGGCGGGTAAACTTCGTGTCTTTGTGGTGAGAATCTTCTTTTTCCGCTTCCTGTTTTGGCCCGGCTCTCAGTCCAAAGTTGGGGGGGCTTCTTCGCGCCCCGCCGGAGTCGGGTAAATTTTGTGTCTTTGTGGTGAAAATCTTCATTTTGCATGTCCTATTTTGGCCTCCTTTCTGGTGTAACTATATGGAGGGCGTGTGGCTCTCATAGATTGTCCCCGTGATCATTCACCGCGCACCAAAAACGCGGGCGGCCCGGGTCGAAGGGGACGACTCTCGGGAGGCGACTGGGGAAGCGCGAGTGGCGCTGGGTGTGAGGTGTGCGGTGTTTGGCTGCCAACGGACACTGGCCACCGACCGCCGAAGCCGCTGCCTGACCCGATCCCGACCCTGAGCGTCGAGTTTCCCTGGGGCAAACGCGGAAAGAAGAAAGCGGCCGAGCGAACGCGTGACATAGGGTTGGCCGCCCAACCAAGTGAACATCTGCACGGCCGGAAGGGCGCACGCCCGAAGCTCTAACCACGGAGTACGGCCGCTGCGAGCAGCGGCTTGGAGTTGCCTGCGGCAACGTCCGCGGAGGCACGGAGAACGGCTCAGAAACATTCGCCGCGAAGGGCGCGAAGAACGGTGGAGCGAGGACCTCGGCGGACTTCGGGGAACCGGAATCCGCCGACGGGCTCCCCCTGGTCCTCCGTGCCTCCGTGGACTCCGTGGTGGGTAGCCATTCGCCGTTCCTTGTGCTCTGCGTCTTCTGCCCTTCGATGAACTCAGGGCCGTGGCTTGTCCAACGGCGAGCTCTGCGAGAGAACGGGTCCGATCACGGCCCGAGGGCGGGCGTGTCGGTGCGAGGGCGGCGCGGAAAAGGCTTGACCGCGCGGCCTGCGCGGCGCTCTAATTGTCGGTACGAGATACCTTTCCGGCCTGGGAGACGAACGATGCGCAAGCGAACGATGTTGATTGTTGCCGCGGCCCTCGTGCTGGCCGCCTGCCTGACGGCCGATGCCGCCGGGCCGAAGGAGCCGGCGCCCGGCGTTACGGTCGTCTACGCCGACGGGAAGAAGGTCGATCTGAAGTCGCTCGACGTCGGGATCGACGATGCGGGGCTGTTCGGCTCGTCGTTCAAGAAGCTCAAGAAACTTCCCGTCGAGACAGAGGACGGGGCGCTGAAGGTCCCGATGAACAAGCTGGCCCGGATCGAGTTCCTGTCGGTCGACACGAAGGACGAGAAGGTCGACATCAAGGTCCGGCTCACGGCCGTCGACGGCAAGACGATGGAAGGCGCGATCGGCGGCGAGCAGAAGGTCCGGTGGAAGGGGACGCATCCGTTCGCGGACTCCGAGATCCACCTGGACCCGGCGAAGATCAAGGAGATCATTCTCCGGCCGGCGAAGAAGAGATGACGCGGCCGGCCGCGGGCCGGCACCGCGGGAAGGCGACCTCCCCGGAAGCCGCCCTCCCCCGCTTTATCCAGAGCCGAACCAACCCACGCGCACGGAGGGCCGGACGCTGGGCTCCCTGCTCATAAAGAACGCTCGCCTGCTCGACGGCACGGGGTCGCCCGCTCGGGGCACCGACATCGCCGTCGCCGACGACCGCATCGCCGCCGTGGGGCCTGGGCTCGATGTCGACGCGGACGTCGTGATCGACGCGGCCGGCGCCGTCGCCGCGCCGGGCTTCATCGACATCCACTCGCACGGCGGGACCGGGATCCTCGAGCGCGCCGGCGCCGACAGCAAGGTCCACGACGGCGTGACGACCGAGGTGCTCGGCAACTGCGGCTCGTCGCCGTTCCCGACGGAGCGATTCCGGTCCGCGGCCGATTTCCTCGAAGCGGTCGATACGGCGGGCACGGCCGTCAACCGCGTCCTGCTCGCGGGCCTCGGCTCGATCCGGTCGTTCGTGATGGGGCCGGGCGCCGGCGCCGCATCGGCCGAGCAGATCGCAACGATGCGGGGCGAACTCGCCCGCTGTCTCGACGAGGGCGCGTTCGGCGTCTCGACCGGCCTGATCTACCCGCCCGGCTGCTTCGCATCGCGGGGCGAGATGGCCGGCGTCATCAGCGCCGCGGGCGAGCGTCGTGCGCTCTACGTGACGCACATGCGCGACGAGGGCTCGGGGATCGAAGCGGCCATCGACGAGGCCGAGGCCGTCGCCCGCGCCGCCGGAGCGCGGCTCCAGATCGCGCATGTCAAGCTGTCCGGCGAACGCAACTGGGGCAAGATCGACTGGCTCGAGGAGCGGCTCGGGCGGCTGATCGACGACGGGTTCGACGTCGCCTGCGACCGCTATCCCTATACGGCCTCGGCGACCGACCTCGGCGTGCTCGCCCCGCAGTGGGTGCACGACGGCCCGGCGGCGGATCGGATGGAGCGCCTGCGGGACGCCGACACACGGCGCTGCGTCGAGGATGAAATCCTTGCCGAGCATCCGGAGCCGCAATACTGGGAGAGCGTGCTCCTCTCGTCGGTCCCGGGCGCCGAAGACGCGGAATACAACGGGAAGACGCTGGCCGAGGCCGCGGGGATGCGGGGCGAGCGGCCGGTCGAGACGCTGATGAACTTGCTCGCGGAGCACGAGAAGCTGGCGGCGATCGTCATCTTCTGCATGTGCGAGGAGAACGTGCGGCGGATTCTCTCGTGGCCGTTCGTCGCGGTCGCGAGCGACGCCCGGGCACGCGTCGCGGCAGAGGCGTCCGGCCCGGACAGGCCGCATCCGCGGGCCTATGGCACGTTCGCCCGGTTCCTCGGGCGGTATGTTCGCGACGAGAAACTCGTGCCGCTCGCCGAGGCGGTGCGGCGGATCACGTCGCTCCCGGCGGAGCGGCTCGGGCTGCGCGACCGCGGCGTGGTCCGCGAAGGCGCCTTCGCCGACATCACCGTCTTCGATCCCGACACGATCGCCGACCGCGCGACCTACGACGATCCACACCGGACGTCGGACGGCGTGCTGCACGTCATCGTGAACGGCCGGCCCGTCATCGAGAACGGCGAACACACCGACGCTCGTCCGGGCCGGGCGCTGAGGAGGGAGCCATGAGACCGGTCATCGGACTGAGCTGCGACCTGGCCGTGCGCGAGGGCCGTCCGCGGCTCGAGCTCTGGAGCACCTACCCCCGCGCGATCGAGCTGGCCGGCGGCACCCCCCTGCTGCTCCCGGCGACAGACAACCCGGGGCACATGGACGAGCAGCTCGACCTCGTCGACGGGCTCGTGCTGACAGGCGGCAAAGACTATGACCCGGCGCTCTACGGCGCGAAGAGACATCCGAAGATGCGGCCGGTCATGGCGGAGCGGCAGTTCTACGATCTCGAGCTGGCCCGCGCCGCCATCCGCCGCAAGGTCCCGCTGCTCGCCATCTGCGGCGGCCACCAACTCGTCAACGTCGTCTGCGGCGGCGACCTCATCCAGCACCTGCCCGACGCGGTCGAGGGCGGCGAGATGCACGACGGCAAGCCCGGCGTACTCGCCCACGAGGTCGACATCGAGCCGGACTCGATGCTCGCGCGGCTTGTGAAGGCGGACGGGCTGCAGGTCGATTCGACGCACCACCAGGCGGTCGACCGGATCGGCGGCGGGCTCCACGTCGCGGCCCGCAGCCCGGACGGCGTCATCGAGGCGCTTGAGGCCCGGGGCGCGTTTCTGCTCTGCGTGCAGTGGCATCCGGAGCGGCTTGCCGCGGACCATCGGCAGCATCTCGCTCTGTTCGAAGCGCTCGTGGAGGCGTCGATGGAGGAACCGGGGCTGGCCTGAAGATGCCGGCCCTATCCGGCCGCCGCCATCACCTCGACGAGCCGCGGCAGCGTCTGGCGAATCTCCCCGACAATCGCGTGGTCGGCGAAACCGTGCATGGCGGCGCTCGGGTCGCGGTTGATGCTCACGATGGTCTGCGAGTTCTCCATCCCGATCTTGTGCTGGATGGCGCCGCTGACGCCGAGCCCGAAGTAAATCTTCGGCTTCACGACGATGCCCGTCTGCCCGACCTGATGGGCGTGCGGGAGAACGCCGGCGTCGACCATCGCCCGCGAGCAGCCGAGCCCGACGGGCACGCCGAGGAACGCTTCCAGCGCAGAGCGGAACGGCTCGACCACGTCGTCGATCGTCTCGCGGTCGCGGACGCCCATCCCGACGCAGACGATGACCTCGAAGTCCTCGAGGTCGATCCGCTTCTCGTCGGCGCCCACCTGCTCGACGACGATGCGGTCGCCGACGTCCCGTTGTCTCGCCGGCGCGCGGAAGCGGATGACCTCGCACGACTCGGCCGGCCGCGCCCGCGCGGGCAGCGCCCCCGGCCGGACGGTCGCCATCTGGGGCCGGCCCGCCGCCGGCTCGTCGTAGACCGAGACGATCGTCGCCATGATGTTCCCGCCGAGCGCCGGCCGCGTCTGGAAGAGCACATTCGGCGCGACGGCGCCGCGCCGCTCGAAGTCGCGCACGTCGAGCGCCGAGCAATCGGCCGTGAGCCCGCAGTCGAGCCGTGCGGACACGTACGGCGCGAGGACGCGGCCGGTCAGCGTGGCCGGCGCGACGACCATCTGGGGCCGCAACTCGCCGAGCAACGCGGCGACGGCGTCGGCCCGCTCGTCCACGCGGAATACATCCGGGTCGAGCCCCTCGACGAAGACGGCCCGGTTGGCTCCATACGTCCGCAGTTCTTCGGCCATCGCCTCATCGGCCTCGCAGGGCACGGCGGCGACGGCCGCGGAGCCGAGCGAGCGGGCCATGGCCGCGCACGCGGTGACGATCTCGTGCGAGACGGCGCTGAGCCGGCCGTCGGCGATCTCGCACAAAGCGACGCAGTCGCCGGAGTAGTAGCCCTGCGCCAGCTCGACGGTCGGCTCGGGCTCGCCGGCATCGGGCTCTTCCTCGGCCCGGCCGAACGACGCCTTCAGGTCTCCGAGGAACGCGGCCGCCCGAGCGGGGAAGTCCTCGTCCTCCACGGAGAGGGTGTCGCGCGTCTCGTGCTTCCGCTCGGGCTCGAAGATCGTGATGACCCGCGTGCGGGAGCCGTCGAGGCCGATGCGGGCGTCGTCGAGTTCCACGTCGTCGCGGCCCCACACGGTGACGGGCGTCTCGTTGGCGCGCCGCATCGCGGCCAGGTCGACGTAGAACGGGAGGTCGGGGCAGAGGCGTGTCGCGGTGACGACGAACGGCCCGCGGCCTGTCGTGACGCGCTGGAACCCGACGGAGTTCAGGCACTTCAGTTCGAGCCGGTCGGCGGCGACGCCGAGTTCGACGAGATACGGATAGAGCGGGACGTCGAGCAGGCAGGCGACCTGGGCGGGGACCTGCGCCGTGTCGCCGTCGGGCGATTGCATGCCGCAGAAGACGGCGAAGTCGGCTCCGACGATCCCGTCGCGAACCATCTGCCGGATGGCGCACGAGAGGGTGTAGCCGGTGGCGATGGTATCGGCGCCAGAGAATCGCCGGTCGGTCAGGAGGACGGCGGCGTCGGCGCCGTAGGCGACCGCCTCCCTGAGCATCGTCATCGCGCCCGGTGGGCCCATCGACAGCGCGACGATCCGCGTGTCGGGCCGCTCGGCCCGAACGGCGAGCGCCATGCCGAGCGCCGCGCGGTCGAGCGGATTGAACGCCATCTCGAGGCGCGAGCGCATGAGCGTGCCGCGCTCGCGATCCCACGCGTCGGCCGGGATGCGATCGATGTCGGGCACGAACTTGGCCAGCAGGACGATGTCCATCAGCCGAGCATCTCCGCGGGGATCATGTTGCCGACGTTGAGGATGCCGTTCGGGTCGAGCGCCTTCTTAACGCGCGCGATCGCCTCCAGCCCGGCCCGACCGTAGAGCACGTCGAGGTACGGTGCGCTCCGTCCGTCTTCGTACAGGATCGTCTTCTTGCCGACGCCGTGCTCGGCCGAGATCGTGCCGCCGAGCGCGACGGCCGTACGGGCGAGTCGCGTGTAGGCCTGCTTGGCCCGCGCCAGTTCGGCGTCATCCTCCGGCAAGTAGTTGAGGTGGACGTGGTCGTCGCCGATGTGGCCGAACATCAGGAAGCGAACGCCGGACGCGACGGACTCCTGCTCGTACGCGTCCATCATCTCGCGCAGGCGCTCGTGGGGGACGGCCATGTCGGTGCCGAGCTTGCCCGCCCTCTTGCGAACGTATTCGTTGACCGTCTCGGGCAGCGCGTGCCGGAACAGGCGCACGTCTTCACGACGCGATCCGGGGACCGCCCAGTTGCGGACGGCGCCGTGCTCCGCGAGCATCGTGTCGAGCGCCGCAAGCAGGTCGTCGCCGGGATACGGGTTGTGCTCTTTGGCGCACCCATATGCGACCTCGAAGAGGATCGCGGCCGCAACATCGCCGGGGATTCCCGGGTGTTTTTCGCGCATGAAGTCGAGCGTGCGGCGGTCGAAGTACTCGAACGAGAGGAATTCGAGCGGCCGGTCGGGCGCGCGGGCGGCGTCGAGGAAGTCGAGGGCGTCGTCACGCGAAGCGAAGTACGCGATGACGGTGAGCGTCTGCTCGAGCCGATCGACAAGCGCGACCTCGACCTCCGAGATGATCCCCAAGAGCCCCTCGCACCCGATGAAGAGGTCGATGGGCTCCATGTCCGGCGCGAGATACAGCCCGGCCGCGTTCTTCGTCTGCGGCATCGGATACTCGGCGGGATCGGGAAGCCGGACCTCGATCTCGCGGCCGTCGGCGCGGAATCGCAGCAGGCCATCCCGCGCGGGCGGGTCGCCGCGGCGGAGCTCCGCGACCTCGCCGGCCGGCAGCACGACGCGCAGCCGGCGGACCCACGCGCGCGTCGGGCCGTAGTGGAACGAGCGAGCGCCCGACGCGTTCGTCGCGACCGTGCCGCCCATCATCGCCGACATCTCGGTCGGGTCGGGCGGGTACAGGAGCCCGAACCGCGCGAGCGCGGCATCGAGCGCCGCGAGCGTCATCGCCGGGGGCACGATGGCGCGTTTCTCCTCGCGGTTCAGCAGGATCGTCTGGTCCGGCGCTTCGACGACCTCAAAGCCGGGGGGCGGGTCGCTCTCGGGCGAACCCATGCGTTCGATGGAAACGACCGACCCGCCGAGCGCGACTCGCGAGCCCGTGATGCTCGTCCCGCCCGCCGACACCGTCAGCGAGGTGCCAGACGCACCGGCTGCGCGGACAGCCGCGGCCAACTCATCCTCGTTCGCGGGCAGCAGGAGTTCGGCCGCGCAGCCGTGGAAGGCCGCGGACTCGTCGCTCAGGTAGGGCCGAATCCGGTCGGGATCGGTGATGCTCGCCGCTCGAACGTTCGACATGGGCCGGGATGATATCAGGTCGGCGCCATGGCGTCAACACCGGTTGACTTGGCCCGGGAAACGACTAGTATGGCCGAGGGGAGAGCATAGCAGGACGGGAGGGTCAAGATGAACAAGGTAACGATGCTGGTGTGTGTGGCGGCGGCCATGATTCTCGCGATGGGCGTCGCGGATGCGGACGGCGCGGATGCGGCCAAGCCCACCGTCGAGGTGCGCGGCTTGAGGATCGTCGGAAAGGGCTACGGTAAGACCAAGTATGGGCCGGAGCTCCGCGCGTTCAACTGGTCTCCCGGGGTGGCCATCGCCGTTTTCGTGAAGAGCCCTGAGGGCGGTCTGCTGGAGCTGGACAGGAAGGCGAGCACGCTGAAGAAGCTGGCGGACGACAAGGGCACGGATCTCCTCAAGGCGAGCAAGTCATCGGCGTTCGGACAGAGAGGTTTCGGCATGAGCACCAACATCAGCAAAGACGGCAAGGCGTGCATGCTGGAACTCGTGTCGAAGGCCGTCCCCGCGAAGGGCGCCACGGAGATCGTTGCGTCCGGGACGATGATCTTCAAGTGTGCAACGACGAAGAAGACGTTCACGGACAAGAACGTCGCCCTCGAGGCCGGCTCCAAGATCGAGGCGGGGGCGATCCCTTTCGAGATCACCAAGGCGGGCAAGCCGAAGTGGGGGGATGCGCCGCTCGAGATCACGCTCAAGACGAATACGGAGATGTCACGCATCGCGGCCATCAAGTTCTTCGACGCGGCCGGCAAAGAGATACCGAGCAAGAGCGCCGGCGGTTCTACAATGCGAATGGGCGACCAAGTCACGATCGAGAAGAACTTCCGGCTCGAGAAGAGGGCCGCCACGGCGACGGTCTCGATCGTGTACTGGACAGACATGAAGAAGCTGGAGGTTCCGTTCGACATCAAGGCCACGCTCGGGCTCTAGCGCTTCCCGTCAACACGTATTGACTTGACCGGGCGCCGTCAATATACTGCGTCCTGCACGGCGGCTTTTGTGCGCCCTCTTTTCTGAGAAGATGCGGATGAACGAACGAAACGCCTGCGTCGTCGGCATGCAGTGGGGTGACGAGGGGAAGGGCAAGATCGTCGACCTCCTCTCGAAGGATTTTGACATCGTCGTCCGTGCGCAAGGCGGCAGCAACGCCGGCCACACGGTCGTCATCGGCGACGAGAAGTTCGTCCTCCATCTGATCCCGTCCGGTGTCCTGCGCGAGGGGACAACGTGCATCGTCGGCAACGGCGTGGTGTTGGACCCCGAGCAACTGCTCAACGAGGCGGAAGAGCTGCGTTCGCGCGGCGTGTCCGTCGGCGGGAACCTGCTCGTCAGCGACCGGGCCCACTGCGTCATGCCCTACCACAAGGCGCTCGACGCAGCGAAGGAGAACGCTCTCGGCGACGGCAAGATCGGAACGACCCTGCGGGGCATCGGGCCGACCTACGCCGACAAGGCCGCGCGGACCGGCGTGCGCGTCGCCGACCTGATCGACCGCACGGCCTGCCGGGCGAAGCTCGAACAGCAGGTGCCGCTCGTCAACAAGATGCTCGAACACGTCTACGGCGCGGAACCGGTCGACCTCGGCGCGGTCACCGAATGGGCGGTCCGCATGGGCGAGGCCATCCGCCCGATGGTCGGCGACACGGTCGACTTCCTCCACGACGCCCTCGCGACGGGCAAGGCCATTCTCTTCGAAGGCGCGCAGGGAACCCTCCTCGACGCGGACTTCGGCACGTACCCGTTCAACACGTCGTCCAACTCGTCGGTCGGCGGGATGGTGACCGGCACCGGCCTGCCGCCCGCGGAAATGGGGCGCGTGATCGGCGTGCTCAAGGCGTACACGACGCGCGTCGGCTCGGGCCCGTTCCCCACGGAACTGGAGGACGAGACCGGCGAGCGGCTTCGCGAACGCGGCGGCGAGTTCGGCGCGACAACCGGGCGCCCGCGGCGCTGCGGCTGGTTCGATGCGGTCGCCGCCCGCTATTCTTCGGCCCTCAACGGCATGGACGAGATCGCGTTGACCAAGCTCGACGTGCTCGACGGGATCGACCCTCTGAAGATCTGCGTCGCCTACGAGATCGACGGGCGGCGCGTTGAGACGTTTCCGGCGCAGGTGGAGAAGCTCGCGGCCGCCCAGCCGGTCTACGAAGAAGTGCCCGGCTGGCACGGCAGCGCGACGTCGCCCGACGCCGCGGACGGCTTGTGTCCCGAGGCCGCCGCCTATGTCCAGCGGCTCTGCTCGCTCGTCGGCGCACCGGCCTCCATCATCTCTGTCGGCAGCGAACGGGACCAGACGCTCGTTCGGTAGTGTCCCGTCACCGACGCCGGGGGTAAGGTTGACCCTGTCCGCAGAAATGCCAGACCCGCCCAGACACATCGCGATCATCATGGACGGCAACGGGCGCTGGGCGCGCGAACTCGGCAAGCGGCGCTTCGCCGGACACAAGGCCGGCTCCGACAACGTCCGGACCATCACGACCGAGTGCTCCCGGCTCGGCGTCGAGCAACTCACCCTCTACGCGTTCTCGATGGAAAACTGGGACCGGTCGAAGACCGAGGTCGCCGGCTTGATGAAGCTGCTGCCCCGGTACCTCGTCGGGGAGCAGCCGACGATGATGGAGAACAACATCCGGTTCCGCGCCATCGGCCGGCTCCGGCGACTGCCCGCGGGCGCCCTCCGCCAGGTCCGAAAGACCGAGGAGATGACGGCCGGCAACACGGGCATGACGCTCTGCCTGGCGCTCAGCTACGGCGGCCGCACCGAGATCGCCGACGCCGCCCGGGCCATCGCCCGGAAGGTCCAGGCCGGTGAGATCGACCCGGGCCGCGTGACCGTGCGGACCGTGGCCGACCACCTCTACACGGCGGGCATGCCCGATCCCGACCTCCTCATCCGGACGGCGGGCGAGATGCGGATCAGCAACTTTCTGCTGTGGCAGTCGTGGTACGCCGAACTCTATGTCGCGGACGTGTATTGGCCGGATTTCTCCGTGGCCGAGTTGCACAAGGCGATTCGCGCCTACGACCGCCGCGTACGCAAGTTCGGCAAGGTCCGCTCGGCGAAGAGAAAGCGGGTGAGCTGATGCGAACCAGAATCCTCTTCGGCGCGCTCATCATCCTCGTGCTGGCGGTCCTCCTGGGGCTGGACCGGACGTGGCCGGGCTTCTTCCTGTGCCCCGTCGTCATGGTGATCACGGTCGCCGCGCTCTACGAGTTCTTCGCGATGGTCGACAAGCTCGACGTGAAGCCGTTCCGCCTGACGGGCTACGCGTTCGGCGCGGTCCTCCTGCCCTACTACGTGTGGAGCGAGGCGCTGGAAGGCCTGCTCGGGCCTCGGGCGCTTGCGGGCTTCATCATGGTGCCGGTGCTCGTCCTGATCCTGGCGCTCGTGGTCCGCGCCTACTTGCGACCGGAGGGCTTCGCCCAGCAGTTCAAGAACATCACCGCCACGTTCTTCGGCGTCCTCTATATCGCGCTGCCGATGACGTTCCTCGTGCGAACGCGCTTCCTCGCCGACAACACCGGCCCGAGCGAGGGATGGGTCCTCGTGATGCTGGTGCTGGCGGTGACGAAGGCGAGCGACATCGGCGCCTACTTCACCGGTACGCTGATCGGTCGGCACAAGCTGGCGCCGAAGGTCAGCCCGAACAAGACCATCGAGGGGGCGGTCGGCGGGCTCGTTGCCAGCGCCCTCGTCGCACTCGCGATGGTCCACGGCCTCGGCATCCCGATCTTCCTGAAACTCGACCAGACGCTGATCGCGACGGTGTTGTTCGGCATCGGCGTCGGCGTCGCGTCGCAGGTGGGCGATCTGATCGAGTCGTTCCTGAAGCGGAGCGCCGACGTCAAGGACTCCGGCGACCTGCTCCCGTCGTTCGGCGGCGTGCTCGACCTCATCGACTCGTTTCTCGTCGCCGCGCCGGTCGCGTACTTCGTGCTGGCCGTCTTCGCCAAGACTACGGCCGAGGGGGGTGTCACGTGAAAGAGACCGTGCTGCTGCGGGACCGGGCCGAGACAGAACTGGTGCATGGGCCGAACGACGCGAACCTGAAGCTCGTCAAGAAGGTCTTCGAGGTTTCGGTCGCGGCGCGAGAGAGCGTGATAACGATCGAGGGCGACGAGGAAGGCGTGCGGCGGACGGCGCGGGTGCTCGAGGAGATCAAGTCGCGCGGGGAACTGGGCGGACACGTCGGCCCGCAGCAGGTCGGGGACATCATCGAGGCCGTGCGAAACGACGTGGACCTCAAGGCGCTCGACCGGATCGAGGTGTTTCGACGCGAGGCGCCCGTCGTGCCGCGAACGCGCGGCCAGGAGCAGTACGTCGCCGCGATGCGGCGCGCCGACATCGTCTTCAGCATCGGCCCCGCGGGCACGGGCAAGACGTACCTCGCGGTCGCGATGGCCGCGGCGGCGCTCCGAAACGAACACGTCCGGCGCATCGTCCTCGTCCGCCCGGCCGTCGAGGCGGGCGAGAAACTCGGATTCCTGCCCGGCGACATGCGCGAGAAGGTCGACCCGTATCTCCGGCCGCTCTACGACGCGCTCAACGACATGATGGCGTTCGACCTCGTGCAGAAGCTCTGCGACCGCGGAGCTATCGAGGTCGCGCCGCTCGCGTTCATGCGCGGCCGCACGCTGAATCACTCGTTCATCATTCTCGACGAGGCGCAGAACTGCACCGTCCCGCAGATGAAGATGTTTCTGACGCGGCTGGGCGCCAGCTCGAAGGCGGTCATCACCGGCGACGTCACGCAGATCGACCTGCCCGCGGGCGAGGCGTCGGGCCTCAATCACTCGTGGAAGCTGCTGCGTGGGATCGACGGGATCGCGTTCGTCGAGCTGACCCGCCGCGACATCGTGCGGCACCAGCTTGTGCAGCAGATCGTCGACGCGTATCAGAACGAATCCCAAGGGGAACGCTGAGGAACCCGATGGCGAAGCAGGCCCGACAAACGAGCAAGCGGTTGCGAGCGGCCGGCGGACGGGACAAGTCCCCGTCGCCCCTCCTGCCGCGCCGCATCGACGTGGACCGCGGCCTCGTCCGCGGGGTGATCGGCCTCGCGATCGCCGCCGCCTGCTTCTTCGTCCTCAACCTGGGCATCGCGCGCGAAGACCCGGCCAAGCTCATCGACTGGCGGCCGCTGGGCAGCGCCATCCTCGTCCTCAGCGCGAGCGTGTTCCTCGGCGTCTACCTCTACTGGCACCGCCGCCGCCTCGTCCGATCGAAGTCGCGGCTGCTCGTGCTGGGGGCGTTGTGCCTCCTGCCGATTCTGGTCGGGCGGGCCGCGGCGCTGAGCGGCGCGTCGCCCTACCTCGTGCCGGTCGGAGCGATCGTCTTCATCCTCGCGCTCTGCTACGGCACGCAGACGGCCGTCACGCTGAGCTTCGTCGTCGGTCTGCTGATCGCGGTGGCTCTGCGAAACGCGTCGTATCCGGTGGCGCATCCGGCCGCGATCCCGCTCCTGGGCGGAGCGCTCGTCTGGACGTTCGGCGCCAGCCACGTCCGGAGGCGGTCGTGGCTCTTTCGGGTCGGCTTCCTCGCGGCGTTCGTGCAGCTCCTCCTCGCCGTCGGTCTCGACCTCGTGATCGCGGGCGACGTATCGAGCGAGGGCGTGTGGGCCGCCGCGAACGGCGCCATCACCGGAGCCGTGCTGACCGCGCTGCTGCCCGTCATCGAGTATCTCTTCTCCGTCAACACCGAGATCAGCTTGCTCGAGCTAGCGGACCTGAACCAGCCGCTGATGCGGCAGCTCAGTTTGCAGGCGCCGGGCACCTACCACCACAGCCTGATCGTCGGCAGTCTGGCGGAGACGGCGGCCGAGTCGATCGACGCGGACCCGCTGCTCGCGCGCGTCGGGGCGTACTTCCACGACATCGGCAAGCTCCAGAAGCCCGACTATTTCGTCGAGAACGAGAGCACGCAGGGCAGCCGCCACAAGGAGCTGTCACCGAGCATGAGCGCCCTCATCATCAGCGCGCACGTGAAGGACGGCGCCGAGATGGCCGAGGAATACAACCTGCCGCACGCTGTCATCGAAATCATCGAGCAGCACCACGGCACGTCGCTGATGGAATACTTCTACCACCTGAGCCGAGACACGGACGGCGGAGCGGACACGACGGAAGAGATGTTCCGCTACCCCGGCCCCAGGCCGAAGACGCGCGAGGCGGCCATCATCCTGCTGGCCGACGCGGTCGAGGCGGCCTCGCGCACGCTGCCCGAACCGTCGCCCGCGCGGCTCCGCTCGCTCGTCAAGGAACTCACGATGAAGAAGCTGCTCGACGGGCAGCTCAACAACAGCCCGGTGACGCTCACGGACCTGGCCAAGGCCGAGGAAGGATTCGTTCGGGTGCTCACGGCCATCTTCCACAGCCGCGTCAAGTATCCCGGCGGCCTGGACGACGGCGACGAGGTGAACACGGACGCGTGAAGATCGACATCACGAACCTGCAGGACGTTGTCCCCGTCAGCCGCCCGGCGGCCCGCCGGATCGCTCGGGCCGCCCTCGGCGACCTGCTCGGATGCTACAGCGTCGTGTTCATCGACGATGAGCACATGCGCGAGATCAACCAACGCTACCTCGGCCGCGACGACACGACCGACGTCATCGCCTTCGCCTTCGAAGACGCTCCGCTAACGCGCGACGACTGCGCCGGCGAGATCATCGTCTCCGCCGAACGCGCCGCGGAGGAGGCGGGGCGCCGCGGCCTCGACGTCCAGGACGAACTCGCTCTCTATATCGTACACGGCGCGCTCCACATCGCGGGCTTCGACGACGCCACCCCCACCCAGGCCGCCGAGATGCACGAGAACGAACGGACCATCCTCGCCGAGCTGGGATGCAACGCCGATCAGCTCTGGAAGCCGCTCAGGGCAAAGCAGAAAAGCTCCAGGAGATAACCCGTGCTCGCCGCCGCCGTGATCCTCTGCCTCGCCTTCGCCGCGTTCTTCGCGGCCGCGGAACACGCCCTCGCCGAAGCGTCTCGCGCCAAGCTCGACGACATGCTGCCCGGCGAGCGACGCGCGAAGACCGACCGCCTGCTCGAGCGGCGCGACGAACTCGCCATCCTCGCCAGCGTCTACCGAACGGTGCTCGAGGTCGCGGCCGTCCTGCTGATCGCTCTGAACCCGCCGTTCGCGGACCTCTCGCCCTACGCGACGTTCGGATGGACGGTCCTGATCGTGCTCGCCGTGTCGGAGCTGATCCCGCGGATGCTCGTCGAGCGGGCGCCCGAGTCGACGCTCCTCGTCATCCTGCCGCTCTTCTATCCGATCGCGTTCCCCCTGCTGCCCGCCGCCGCGGGACTGGTCGCGCTCGCCCGGCTCGTGCGCCGCACGAGCGACCAGGCCGCCGAGGATGAGGACGAAGCCGCCGAGGATATCCTCTCCGCCGTCGCCGAGGGCGAGAAGGAGGGCTCCATCGCCGGCGAGCAGGCTGACATGATCGAAAACATCATCGAGCTGCGCGACGTCGACGTCGCCGAAATTATGACCCCCCGCCCCGATATGGTCTCCGTCGACGTCGACGACCCCATCGACGAGACCATCGACATCGCTCTCAAGTCCGGCCGGTCGCGACTTCCCGTCTTCCGCGAGACCCGCGACGACATCGTCGGCGTGCTCTACGTGCGCGACCTCGTCGCCGCGCTCACAGCCAAGGACCCGGCCGACCAGCCCGCGACGAAAGACCTGATGCGCCCGCCGTACTTCGTGCCCGAGACGATGCTCATCAGCGACCTCTTGCGCCAGCTTCAGGAGCGCGTGACGACCATCGCCGTCGTCGTCGACGAGTACGGCGGCACGGCCGGCCTCATCACGATCGCCGATATCGTCGACTCGATCGTCGGCGAGGTGCGCGACCAGCACGAGCCACAGCGCGAGCCCGAGGTCACCGTGATCGACGACCACACACTCGAGGCCGACGCCCGCACACCCGTCCGGCGTCTCAACGAAGACTTCGGAATCGCCATCCCCGAGAGCGACGAATATGACACCGTCGCCGGTTATCTCTGCTCGATCCTCGGGCGGGTCCCCCAGGCGGGCGACCAGCACGCGCGCAACGCCACGGAGCTGCTCGTGCTCGAGGCCGACGAGCGCCGCGTCGAGCGCGTCCGGATCGTCACGAAGTATCGCATCAAGAGAGACTGACCGGCCGGGCTACCCCCGCAGCATCCGCCAGGCACAGACCGCCAGGTGGGCGAGCATCGTCCGAAGCGGCAGGCGGATCCGCGCCGCGGGCGGCCGCCTCTTCTCGAGCCGCAGCGGGTCCGAGAACAGCACGGTGCAGGCGCGGCCGAGCTTGTCCCGGAGCCGACCGCCGACGGCCCTCATCAGCGCGACGCGGCTCGCCGCGGGATACAACCGGGATGGGACCGCGGCAAGCTCGTCCAACAGCCGCCGCATCCGCCGCGCGGGGCGCCGCTGCACCGCTGGAATGACGCCGTCGGGCACGGGCGCGCCGAACTCGTCCCGCAGCCGCAGCAGGACGGCGTAGAGAATCGGGGCGACCTCGTTCATAAGCCCGACACCGCGCAGCCGCGCCCAGTCGATTGCGTCCCGGCGGGCCGCGACGGTGGCCGCCATCTCGTGCAGGTCGAGCAGCGGGAAGTCGACGAAGAGGTGCTGGCGGATTACGTTGTGCGCGAGTCGGAGTTGGAGCGCGTCTTCGGGGCGGAGCGCGCGGACGGCCCGGCCGCCGACCGTCACGCCCGCCGCGTTCGTGAAGAAGTCGTCGAGTTCGAGGAAGCCGAGGGCCGGCGTTCGTGGCACCCACGCCCGCACGTCGACGAACGCGGGCGCGTCGGGGCTGAACCGCACCGGCTGCGCGCCCGACGTGCACAGCCAGCCGCGTCCGGCGATCAGTTCGAACGCCGCCTCGCCGTGTTCCGGCGGCACGACGATGTCGAGATCCTCCATCGGGCGGACGGACGCCGGGAGACAACCGACGGGCGCCTCGTCCGCGAGCGACACGGCCCCCTTGATCAGACAGACCGGGATGCCGCGCTCGCCGAGCAGCGACACAGCCTCGCTCAACTGCGCGCGGAGCAAGCGGCTTCGCAGCTCGCAGGCCGCGGCGAGCCGATCGAGCGCGGCGAGGTCGCGGCGGAGATCCGGCTCGTCGTCGCCGATCCCGAGGTCGCGGATACGTGCAGCGAGAGCCGGGCCGACGCGGTGATAGGGCCGGCGGGCGAGGAACCGCGTCAGGGCCGCGCCGCTCGCGAGTTCGCGGAGAATGCGCACGGCCTCGGCGCGCGAACACGTGGCGTGCAGCAGGCGCGGGATTCGTTTCAGGCAAAGAGCTTGCGGGCGGGAATCATGCTGCACGAGGTTCGCCGGTTCAGGCCAGGGTTCTCTTGCGGCCGTTGCTCCGGAGCGGCGCCCGGCCGCTGGTCTCGGTCTTCTTCTTCATCTTCGGCGGGCCGGTCGGTTTCGCCGCGATCTCGGCCATTTCGAACGTCCGGATCAGCGGACCGATGTAGATGCCGAACAGCGCGGTCCGCTTGAGGAAATCGCGCTTCGACGCGCTGAACCGCGGCCCGGTTTTCTCCGGCTTGCCCATCGCCCGCCCTACGCTTCCGGTCGGCGCCCGACCCCGCGGGCGTCCGCGCCGACCCGGGACACCGCGTCGCCCAGCGTGCGAAAACGCGCCGGGAAACGGCGGCGCAACTCACGCGCCACGGCAAGTATTGTACGCCCCTGCCCGAATCCCCGCAAGATACACGCGGCGATCTCGCCCTCGACCGAGAGACGCGGCCGCGCGGCACGCGAGCCGGCGGCCAAGTCCGCCACCGACGTCGGGAACGAACGGAACGTCGTGCCGTCCGCCCGCCCGGCGCGGGTGCGGACAGCCCACTGCCACCAAGTGCGGCCGGAGTCGCGGCCGCGGCGGGTCGCCAGGTCGACGGTGACCAACTCGCCCTTCGACGCCCGGACCGGCTCGGCGAGCGGCAGCAGCCCCTGGCCCCACAGTGTTCGCGGCGCCCCCGGCGCGTTGCTCAGCCGGACGCGCGGCGCGAGCCGCGCCTCGAACCACACCGCGACACCGTGCACGGCCGCCGACTTGCTCGCGCGGCCGCGGAACTCGACGTCGAACGTGTGCGGCTCGCCCGCGCCGAAATCGACGCGGTGAACACGCCGCGGCGCGGCGACCAGATTCACCCGGCGCAGGTTCGCCCGGTGGATCCAGTTCATTGCCATCTCGCGCGTCACGGAGAAATCGACCCCGAACGCCTTCTGGCCCGACGACGCCCACTGGTCGATCCGCGCGTAGAGAGCCGGGCACGTGACCGGCGCGGCCTGAACGGAGACAGTCGCGGGGACGAACCGGCCGTCCTTCCTGAGATGCCGTGCGAGATGGGGAACGAGCCGTTCCGTCTCCGGCTCGACGAACGTCGCGGAGAAATCCTCCGTGATGATCACGTCGGCCTTTCGGGGCAAGTCGACCGTCAGCGCGTCGCCGCGGACGAACTCGATCCGGCCGCCGCAGCCGTTGTCTTCGGCGATGCGCTTCGCCGTGAGGATGATGTCCTCGCGGTCGACGGCGACGACCTTGCCGGCGCCGGCTCGGCAGGCGAAGATCGCGTAGGTCCCGAGCCCGCAGCCGACGTCGAGCACGACGTCGCCCGGCCGGACGACCGCCCCGATCGCGCGGCGGAACGCCTCGACCCGAACCGTGTCGCCGGCCATGTCGCGGTAGTCGATGATCATCGGATGCTTTCCACCGCCTCCGAGAGGAGCCGCGCCGCGTTGCGGAGCTTGCCGACTCGCAGCGTGAGCAGCGTGGAACTTCTCACCAGCCGGACGCACGTGCCGACCGCACGCTTCGGGCGCCCGCTCGTGTTGAACGACGTCGGGAGCAGGCGTTCGAGCGCCTCGCGCTCGCCCATCGGCTCGACGGCGCTCCGCCGCGCCCATTCGGGAAACACGACGCACCGGATTCCGGCCTTCGTGCGAAGAGGCCGGCCGAAGAACACCGGGCTCACGTACCGGACCGATTCCGGCCCGTTCTCGAGCAGGACGCGCATCGGCCGCACCGGCCGCATTTCGCTCAGCCGCCGGGCCGTGCCGCTCTTGACGAGCATCGCTCGCGGAAAAGCGAGAACATGATTCGTCCGCGGCTCGACCAGCGCGACCTCGTCGCTCATGACGCCCCAGCCCGCGAGCCCGAGCGCGCAGGCGAGCGACGTCTTCCCCGCGTCCGGCGGCCCGGCAATCACGACCGCTCCGCCCCGCCGCTCGACAACGGCCGCGTGGAGCTGCACGAATCGGCGGAGCTTCCTGAGCAGCCAGCCCACGATCTCCGATTCGAGCCACGGGATCAGCTCGGGCTCCGATGCCGCGGCCCACAGCCGCGTACGTCCGCGGCGGACAACAAATCCACCGCCGGCCGCGCGGACGAGAAAAGCCGTCGCACCGCGCGTGCCCCGCGAGCGAGTGCACGGGGGCAGCACCGCGGCGGCGATGCGGCCCGCCAGAGACCCCTCCGCCTCGATGAAGAAGCGGACGCCGTGGAGCGAGTAGTGGATCCTCATTGAAGCAGGCCCTGACGTGCAAACTCGCCGGCTGCGCGGACCACGTCGCGCAGGACGGTCTCGGCCTCGGCGTCCGACCGCGCGGCGACGTCCGCGGCGATCTCGCCGAGCGAACGCTCCCCGTCCATCAGGCACCAGATGACGCCCGCCGTCACGTTGAGCGAGTGGACCTTTTCGGTCTCGGCGTCGTAGAGCACGCAGCCGTCGTCAAGCTCGCGGAAAAGAACGTCGTCCCTCGGGACCGGAATATCGGAAGGTCTCACTCGTCGCCCTCCCCCGACGCGCCCGCGGGGGATTCGAGCAGGAAGGTGACCGGGCCGTCGTTGACGAGCTGCACGTCCATCATCGCGGCGAACCGCCCCGTCGCGACCTCGAGGCCCCGACCTCGCAGCGCGGTGCAGCAATCTTCATAGAGTTTCTCGGCGAGCGCGGGCTCCGCCGCCCTGATGAACGACGGCCGCCGTCCCTTGCGGCAATCGGCGCAGAGCGTGAACTGGGAGACAACGAGCACCGCTCCGCCGACGTCTTCGACCGAGCGGCTCATCTTACCGGCGTCGTCCTCGAACATCCGGATCTCGGCGATCTTCCGCGCCATCCAATCGACGTCGCGGGCGCCGTCGCCCTGCGCCACGCCGAGGAGCACGACGGTCCCCTGCCCGATGGAGCCGACGACCTCGCCATCGACGGTCACGGAAGCGGCCGCGGCCCGCTGGAGAACCGCTTTCAACCGCCGACCTCCTTCTTGACCTTCCGCGATTTCGCGGCGACCGTCCGGGCGTTCTTCTGCTTGTACGACTTGAGCTTCCGGCGGAGCCGCGCGTCGGACGTCGCGAGGATCTGCGCGGCGAGCACCGCGGCGTTGGTCGCGCCGCCGGAGCCGATGCCGACTGTCGCGACCGGCACGCCGCTCGGCATCTGGACGGTCGAGAGCAGCGAGTCGAGCCCGCCGAGGTTCGAGGTCGCGACCGGAATGCCGATCACGGGCAGCGTCGTGAGCGAGGCGAGGACGCCGGCGAGGTGGGCGGCGCCGCCGGCCGCCGCAATGATGACTTTGTAGTCCCTGCGTTCCGCGCCGGCCGCGAAATCATGCGCGGCCTTCGGCGTGCGGTGCGCCGAGATGACGTCGACGCTGAACGCGATGTTGAGCGCCCGCAGTGTCTGGATCGTGTTCTCGAGCTTCGGCAGGTCCGAGTCGCTGCCCATCAGCAGTGCGACCTTTGGCTTGGCCATGTCCGCCCTCCGGAAAAATGCCGCTTGTGGGATTCGACGGGGCTATTATAATTCAACCGGAGCGCCTGTCAACGCGGAGGCGGAATGGGACGCCCTGTTTGAGTGACTGTCATGTGAGCGGCGTTCACGCCGCTTCCCGAGGCCCTTTAGGGCCGAGCATGGGCCCCCGCTTTGAGCGGGGGCGACCTGGCGGCAGAGCCCTCATGTTGTCCGAGCCCGGTTCACCGGGCTTACCCAGCGGCTCAAGCCGCGCCGACGGGTGGCAGGGGAAGCCCCGTGAACGGGGCTTTAGCCACAAGGAGGGACTCGTCCGCCTCACCCGGCCTCAAAGGCCGGGCCTACACTCGGAGCTGAAGCTCCTCGCAAAGGCCCGTGAACGGGCCTGAACGGCGGGGCGCACTGGGGCCGGATCAGGGAAAGCAGGATGGGGCGGAAGCGCGACACCGAGTTTATGCGGCTGGCCCTGGGGCTGGCGGGGCGCGGCCGCGGGCTGGTCGAGCCGAATCCGATGGTCGGCTGCGTCGTCGTGCGCGGCGGGGCCGTCGTCGGCCGCGGCTGGCACAAGCGGTTCGGCGGGCCGCACGCGGAGGTCAACGCGGTTCGTGACGCGGGCGGCGACGTCCGCGGCGCGACCGTCTACGTGACGCTCGAGCCGTGCTCGCACACGGGGAAGACGCCGCCGTGCGCCGACCTGCTCGTCGAGCAGAGGCCGAGGCGGGTGGTCGTCGCGATGCGGGATCCGTTCCCGACGGTCGCGGGCCGCGGTCTCCGGAAGCTCCGGAAGGCGGGTGTCAAGGTCGACGTGGGCGTGCTCGCTTCCGAGGCCCGAGAGTTGAACGCGCCGTACCTGAAGCTGGTGCGAACGGGGCGGCCGTGGGTCGTCGCGAAGTGGGCGATGACGCTCGACGGCAAGATCGCGACGAAGGCCGGCGACTCGAAATGGATTTCGTCGCCGGAGGCGCGGAAGCTCACTCACAAGGTGCGGAGCCAGGTCGACGCGATCGTTGTCGGGATCGGCACGGTGCTGGCCGACGATCCCGAGCTGACGTGCCGGCTCGTGCGGGGGCGAAGCCCGACGCGGATCGTGCTCGACGCGACCGCGCGGCTGCCGCTTCGGAGCAAGCTGGTGCGGAGCGCGCGGGCGGTGCCCGTCATCGTCGCCGTGTCGTCGAAGGCGCCGGCGAAGCGGACCGAAGCCCTGATGAAGCGCGGCTGCAGCGTTGTCGCGTTCCCGGCGAAGCGCGGGCGGATCAGCGTGACGAAGCTGCTCGACTGGCTCGGCTCGGTGCAGACGACCAACGTGCTCGTCGAGGGTGGCGGCGACGTGCTTGGCTCGTTCTTCGACGCGGGCCAGGTCGACGAGGTGATCGCGTTCGTCGGCCCGCAGATCGTCGGCGGCGACGGCAGGCCGCCGGTTGTCGGCAAGGGATCCGCGAAACTGAGCGACGCGCTCCGGCTCGGCAAGCTGGAGACGAAGGAGCTGGGCGACACAACCTTGGTCCGTGGACGCCTGCGGAGATCGTAAACAACAAATCAACTTGGTCCACGAGTCGTTGCTTCTCACACGAATGGTCGCCTCATATGGAAGACGTCGACGAAATCGTGTGCAGCCCAGAGAAACCGGGGGTCTGCGGCCGCGTCGTGAACTGGTTTTGCCGGGGCTATCTCGCGATGGTCGTCGCCGGCCTAGTCGGCTTCATCGCAACGTTGGTGTGGGAGTGGATCACGGGCTACAGGACACCTACGGAGGCGACGCTTGCCTTTGCGTCGGCAGGGCTCGTGGTCGGCTTGCTCTTGATGAGGATTCTCGGAAGATGGGAAAGGGAACGGTGGCATTGGGTCTTGACGCCCTCGGAGCTCATTGTTGGGAAGGGCCGCCGCTGGAGGCGGAGCTTGTCCTCGATCACGAAGATTGTGCCCTGCGCGCCCATAAGAACAGGAAGGATCGAGACCACGATCATTAAGGTCTGTAAGCCGGAATTGTATCACGGCGATGCGCTAAGGAGCACCGTGACACTACTTCTGAAGTTCTCGGACGGAACGATGTTACCGTTCAACGTACACGCCTGCACGAACGGAACGCGCCTGATGACAGAACTCCTCAATCGCTGCCAAGGCGTAGTCGACTGTGAACACGAGTATACCCCGGCGGAGAGGCGCGCTCTTCACCCTCTACGGAGCAACCGGCCAACCCGGCCGCGGCGCGCCGTCCGCTTGAGCGGAGACAGATCATGAAACAGATTCGAGTGGGCGTTGTCGGCGTTGGGATGTGGGGCACGGTGCATATCCGCGCGGTCGCGCAGCACGCGGGGTCGGAGGTCGCCGCGGTCTGCGATCTCGACGAGGCCCGCGCCCGCGAGGTCGCGAAGCTCTGGCACGTCCCGAAGTGGTACACGTCGGTCGACGAGATGCTCGCGAAGGAGAAACTCGACGCGGTCTCGGTCGCGACGCCGGACACGGCTCACGCCGAGCCGGTCATCAAGTGCGCGAACGCCGGGCTCGACATCCTGTGCGAGAAGCCGATGGCGACGACGGTCGCCGACTGCGAGGCGATGCTGGCCGCGGTCGAGGAGAACGGCGTCCACCTGATGATCGACTGGCACAACCGGTGGAACGCGCCGGTCGTCGAGGCGTGGAAGTCGATCCGCGACGGCGAGCTGGGCGACGTGCGCTACGTCTACTACCGCCTGAGCGACACGGTCTACGTCCCGCTCAAGATGCTGCCGTGGGCCGGGCGGTCGAACGTGCTCCTGTTCCTCGGCAGCCACGCGATCGACACGACGTGCTGGCTGATGGGCCAGGGGCCGGTCCGCGTGACGTGCCGGCGGATGGAGGGCACGCTCGCGTCGATGGGCGCCGACACGCCGGACATGTACGTGACGGTGCTCGACTTCGAGGACGGCGCGGTCGCCGTGATCGAGAACAGTTGGCTGCTGCCGCAAAGCTCGGCCTCGCTCATCGACCACAAGGTCGAGATCATCGGCACGAAGGGCACGGTCTACGTCGACACGACGCACTGCCGCGCGGTCGAGAAGTACACGGAGCGGACGCCGGAGGGCTTTCCGCACGCGTCGTATCCGGATATGTTCGTGACGCCCGAGGTCCACGGGCGGATGCTGGGGCTCGCGATCGAGAGCATCACGCATTTCGTGGAGTGCGTGCGGGAGGGCGTACCGCCGCTTGCGACGGGCGAGGACGGCCTGCTCAACACGAAGCTGCTGCTGGCGTGTGAGGAATCGGCGGACAACGGCGCGGCGCCGGTCGACGTCGCTTGAGGGGAGGTCACTCCGCCTCGCGCGGCGGCATCATTCCGCGAATCTTCCGGCCGACCTGCTCGATGAGGTGCTGCTCGTCGGCCTCGGCAAGGGCCTTGAACCTGGGCAACCCGGCCTTGTGCTCGGCGATCCACTCCGCCGCGAACCGGCCGCTGCGAATCTCGCCGAGAATGGCCTTCATCTCCGCCCGCACCGCGTCGCTGATAACGCGCGGCCCGCGGGTCAGGTCGCCGTACTCGGCGGTGTTGCTGACGCGGTCCCGCATGTAAGTCAGCCCGCCCTTCATGAGGAGTTCGACGATCAGCGCGAGTTCATGGAAGACCTCGAAGTAGGCGACCTCGGGCTGGATGCCGGCCTCGACGAGCGTGTCGAAGCCCGCCTTGATGAGCGCGGTCGCGCCGCCGCAGAGGATGGCCTGCTCGCCGAAGAGGTCGGCCTCGGTCTCCTGGTCGAACGTGGTCTCGATCGCGCAGGCCCGAAGGCAGCCGATGGCCTTGGCGCAGGCGAGCGCCGTTTTCATCGCCGCGCCGCTCGCGTCGTGATGCACGGCGACGAGCGCGAAGAGCCCGCGCCCGGCGACGAACTCCGACCGGACGTGGCGGCCCGGGCCTTTGGGCGAGACCAGGACGACGTCGACATCGTCGGGCGGGTCGATCAGCTTGTAGAGGATGTTGAAGCCGTGCGCGAACACGAGGGTGTTGCCGCTCTCGAGGCCGGGCCGAATCTCCGCCTCATACACCTCGGCCATCGTCTCGTCAGGCAAGAGGAGCGCGAGGACGTCGGCCCGCTTCGCGGCCTCGGCGACGGGCACGGGCTCGAAGCCGTCGTCGACGGCGAGGTCGAAGCTGCCGCCCGGCCGCTGGCCGATGAGGACGTCGATGCCGCTGTCGCGCAGGTTGAGCGCGTGGGCGCGGCCCTGGTTGCCGTAGCCGATGACGGCGACGGCGCGGCCTTCGAGGTCGGCGAGGTCGCCATCTTTCTCGCGGTACATCGTTGTCATTCGGCGCTCTCCCGAGAGCATTCAGTCGAAACATGGCGACCGGCGACAACCGCTGTCCGATCGCCGCCGGTCGATGGTGTGTCTTTCTTCACCGCGCGAGCCCGGTGATCAGTTGGCCTTTCTGCCGCCGGTGCCCCTGGCCTTTTTCGCGGCCCTCTTTGCGGCCTCTTTCGGCCGAAGGGAACGCGTGGCCTTGCCGGCCTGCCACATCTCGGAGTTGCCGATCTCGGCCAACTCCTTCGCCAACTGCTGCTGGTAATTGGGCTTGCCGCACGACGAGATGACGCGCCGCGTCTCGGCTCCGGACGCGACCCGCTTGTACAGCTCCTTGAACACGGGCAGCACGGCCTTCTTGAACTTGGGCTTCCAGTCGAGGGCGCCCCGCTGCGCCGTCGCGGAGCAGTTCGCGTACATCCAGTCCATGCCGTTCTCATCGACGAGCCGGATCAAGCTCTGCGTCAGTTCCTCGACGGTCTCATTGAACGCCTCGCTCGGGCTGTGGCCGTGCTTGCGGAGCACGTCGTACTGGGCTTCCATGATGCCCGCGAGCGCGCCCATCAGGACGCCCCGCTCGCCGGTCAGGTCACTGTGGACTTCCTTCTTGAACGTGGTCGCGAAGAGATAGCCGGAGCCGATGGCGATTCCGATCGCGATGCAGCGCTCGCGCGCGCGGCCGGTGGCGTCCTGCCCGACGGCGAAGCTCGAGTTGATGCCCGCGCCGGAGAGGAAGTTGCGGCGCACCGACGTGCCGGAGCCCTTGGGCGCGACGAGGATCACGTCGACGCCCTTCGGCGGCACGACACCGGTCTGCTTCTTGTAGACGATGGAGAAGCCGTGCGAGAAGTAGAGCGCGTCGCCGGGGTTGAGACACTTCTTGATCGCGGGCCAGATGGCCTTCTGCGCGGCGTCCGACACGAGCATCTGGATGATGGTCCCGCGCGTCGCCGCCTCTTCGATGTCGAAGAGCGTCTTGCCCGGCTTCCAGCCGTCCTTGCGGGCGCGGTCCCAGTCCTTCTTGAACCGCTTGGCCTGGCCGATGATGACGTTGAAGCCGTTGTCCTGCATGTTGAGCGACTGGGCGGGGCCCTGGACGCCGTAGCCGATGACGGCGATCGTCTCTTTCTTGAGAACGCCCCGGGCCTTTCGCATCGGGAACTCCGCCCGCGTGATCACGTCCTCCGTCGTGCCGCCGAAATTGATCTTTGCCATTGACCATCCTCCTGTTGCGCCCGTGGCCGCGAGCAACCGTGCTCGCAGCATCTATTCTTGTCGTCAGGCGTCGCCCGTTCCGCCCGCCGCCATCTCATCGAAAAACCGCCGAAGCTCGGCTTCGAACTGCTCGAGCGTCCCGGCGCAGTCGAGCACCAGCGGCGCCATCCGCCGCCACTCAACCTGGAAGGAATAGCTGTGCCGAAAGACGTGGCGGAACTCGAGATACGGCTTCAGCCGCTCACGGAGTTCCGCCGAGATCAGAGGCGGCCGCGACGCAGCCGGGTGTGAAACACCGTCGAGGAGCTGAGCATGCCAAGACGCCCCGCTGAGAGCAGTCCCACTGAAAGTCTGCTCCGCCCTCTTGAGAATGGTCTCGATTCCGTTGTAGAAAGACTGGAGCACACCGCACAAGGCGAGCAGTTCCACACGACCCGGGGGAGTTGATTCCGCCGTCTCCAAGAGGAGCTTGTACTCGTCAAGCAGCCGGTGGATCAGCCCCAACTCAACCTCGGTTTCGGTCTTGAATTCACGCCACACGAACGAGCTTCCCCTTCCGCGTCAGATGCTCTGTGAAAAGGTCCGGGAGGTCCAAATCCACGAGATCAAGGGGCCGACCGAGGATATCGTGGGCCTTCGCCATGGCGGAGAAGAAGACCTCCGGCGGCAGGCCGGAGACGGCGAGATCCACGTCGGACCACTCGTCCAACTCGCCGCGCGCGGCCGAGCCGAAGACGTAGACTTCCTTCGCGCCGGCCTCCTTGAGGGCTGCCGCAGCCTGCTGCAGGCGCTGCCGCAGGCTATCATCCATCATGTTGACCTCCAGTGCGAACTCGCCGCGGGAAGTATACCGCTCACGTCCGCTGATGGGAAGAGACAACCGGGCCGGGCTCACTCTTCTTTCGAGCTGCGCGACATCGCGATGCGGCCGGACCGCACGACCTCGCGAATCCCGTACGGCTCGCAGAGCGAGATGAACGCGTTGATCTTGGCCTCGGGCCCGGACAGCTCAATGACCATGTCCTTGAGACTGATGTCGACGACCTTCCCGCGGAAGATGTTGACGAGTTCGCTCACCTCGCGGCGCTCGCCGGGCGGAGTGCAGACCTTGATGAGCATGAGATCGCGCTCGACGTACTTCCGCCCGGAGAAGTCGATCACCTTGACGACGGTAACGAGCTTTCGGAGCTGCTTGATGACCTGCTCGATGATGGCGTCGTCGCCGCGGACGACGATGGTCATGCGCGACAGGTCGGGGTCGTCCGTCTCGCCGACGTTCAAGCTGTCGATGTTGTAGGCCCGGGCGGAGAAGAGGCCCGCGATGTGGGCCAGCACGCCCACCTCGTTTTTCACCAGTGCAGAAATGACATGTCTCAAGGGCCGCCTCCTTACGCGAGGTCTATCATCTTATCGATGCGTTCCCCGGCCGGGACCATGGGGAACACGTTCTCTTCCGGGTCGACACGGAAGTCGAGCAACACGGGGCCGTCGATCTCGAGCGCCTTTTCGAGCGCGGGCCGGACCTGCTCTGTCTTCTCGACGAGGATTCCGGCGACGCCGTAGGCCTCGGCGAGCGCGACGAAGTCGGGGTTGCCATTGAGCCGCGTGTGCGAGTAGCGGCGGTCGAAGAAGAGCTGCTGCCACTGGCGCACCATGCCCAGGTAGCCGTTGTTCAGGAGCGCGATCTTCACGGGCACGTTGTTGTGCGCGACCGTCGCCAGTTCCTGGATGTTCATCTGCAGACTGCCGTCGCCGGCGATGTCGAACACGGGCACGTCGGGCCGCGCGAACTGCGCGCCGATGGCCGCGGGGAACCCGTAGCCCATGGTCCCGAGCCCGCCCGACGTGATGAACTGCCGCGGCCGGTCGAACGTGAACCATTGCGCCGCCCACATCTGGTTCTGCCCGACCTCGGTACAGATGACGGCGTCGCCGCCGGTCACCTCGCGGATCTGCTGCACGATGTACTGCGGCTTCAGCCCGTCGGTTTCTTTATAGGTCAGCTTGTGGTTCGCCCGCCAGCTCTCGATCTGGTCCCACCACGCGCCGCGGTCGACCTTGCGGACGCGCGGGATGAGTTCCTTCAAGATGTTCCGGGCGTCCCCGACCACGGGCACGTCGACCTTGATGTTCTTCCCGATCGACGAAGGATCGATGTCCACGTGGATGATCTTCGCGTGCTCGGCAAACTCGGAGATCTTGCCGGTGATGCGGTCGTCGAACCGCGCGCCGACGCCGATGAGGAGGTCGGAGTTCATCACGGCGTAGTTCGCCTGGGGCGTGCCGTGCATGCCGAGCATCCGGAGCGCGAGCTGGTGGGTCTCGGGGAACGAGCCCAGGCCCATGAGGGTGGTCGTCACGGGGAACCCGCCGCCCTCGGCGAGGGCGAGCAGTTCCTCGTGCGCGCCGGCCGCGATGACGCCGCCGCCGATGTAGAGCACGGGCCGCTCGGACTCGTTGATAAGCTCGGCCGCCCGCTCGATCTGGCGCATGTTGCCCTCGACGTTCGGCTTGTAGCCGGGGAGGTCGAACTCGTGCGAGACCTCGCCATCGACTTCGCTGGTGCTCACGTCGACGGGGACGTCGATCAGCACCGGCCCCTGCCGCCCGGTCGTGGCGATGTGGGCCGCCTCGTGCACGATCCGCGGGAGGTCCCTGGCGTTGCGGACGAGGTAGTTGTGCTTCGTGATCCCGCGCGTGATCCCGACGATGTCCGCCTCCTGGAAGGCGTCGTTGCCGATGAGTTCACGCCGCACCTGCCCGGTGATGGCCAGCACGGGCGCGGAATCGAAGTTGGCGGTCGCGATGCCTGTCACGAGGTTGGTCGCGCCCGGGCCCGACGTGGCGATGCAGCAGCCGAGCTTCCCGCTCGCGCGGGCGTATCCGTCGGCCGCGTGCGCCGCGGCCTGCTCGTGGCGCATCAGGACCGTCTTGAGGTCCGAGTCGTACAGCACGTCGAAGATGGGGATGACGACCCCGCCCGGAATGCCGAAGAGGATCTCGACACCGACGTCCTGCAGGGACTCGATCAGCAGTTGTGCTCCGGTCTTGGCCAAGTGTGACCTCCATAAAACAAGAGCGCCCGACGCGATGCGCGCCGCAGCGCACGAATTCCGGCACAGGCCGATGTGCCCGACTGAATACGATGTGCGTCTCCGGCCGACGGCGAACCCGGCCGGTCAGTAGATTCCTTGTGTGAACGCGCCCGATTCGCCCGCGGGCTCTGCCGACGGGGGAACCGGCTCGGGCACGGCGGGGCTTTCGACCCCGGACTCGTCGTCGGTGTCCGCCTCGGAGCCGGCCGTGGCGGCCGAATCAGCATGGGGCGCGTGCTCCGTCTTCCGCTCGGTTCCGATCTCTGCCTTGTATGCCTCGACCACGCGTCGCTGAATCTTGTCGCGGCAGCCCGAGTTGATCGGGTGGGCGATGTCCGCATGGAGTTTCGCCCGGCCGTCCTCGTCGTGCGTCACGCGATCCGGCCGAAGACTGCCGCCGCAGTCGTTGCAGTACGCGGCGCGGAGATGATTCTTCGTTCCGCAGGAAGGACACCGGTCGGTGAGCTTCCGGCTGGGCATGGCCACGAAATAGCCGCCCGGCCCCTCGATAACCTTGATGTCGCGAACCACGAACTCTCCGTCGATCGTGATACTGCAGAACGCCTTGAGCTTGTCTGCCTTGTCCGACACCAGCTTGACCTTCGCTTCCGTAATGTTCATTGCTGCCCCCTCCACCCATGGTTGCAGACCAAGGTGCCGGCTAACGGCCGCCGACTGCGCCCCATGAATCGATCCGGTCCTTCTCCGCCCGGAATTGGTCGAACAGGCCGCCTCACCGGGCTTCCGTCTGTGCGACGAACACCTCCCCCACATCTTTCTCGCCAACCTGGGCGGCGATGGCCTTTGCCCTAACTGACGATGCCACAAGGACATACGAAGCAGCGCCACTGCCCGTCACAAGGGCGGGCGCCGCGGCGGCCTCGCTCAGCGCGTCCTTCGCTCGGGCGACCTCGGGGGCGAGCGACTCCGCCACCTCGCCGAGCCGGTTGAACAGATGCGGCCCAATAGACACAACATCCCCACGCGCAAGGGATTCCAATAGAAACCTAGCGCTCTCCTTCTCCCATGTCAAGCGGAAACTATGCAGATTCTCATAGACCGCCGCAGTCGACAGCTCGAGCGGGGGGCAACAAATCACATAGTGGGCGATTTCCCCGACCGGAACAGGCGTTACGTCCTCTCCACGGCCCCGGCAGAGGGCGGTGCCGCCGGCGAGGAAGAACGGAACGTCCGAGCCGAGTCCCGCGGCCAGTTCGAAGAGCCGGTCGCGCCCGAAGTCCAGCCCGAACAGCTCGTTCATGCCCGCGAGGACGCCGGCCGCGTCGCTGCTGCCGCCGCCGAGGCCCGCGCCGGGCGGAATCCGCTTCTCGAGCGAGATCGACACGCCGCCGGTCAGCCCCGCGGCGGCCCGAACACAGTCGGCCGCGCGCCACGCGAGGTTCTCCGGCCCGTCCGGCACGTTCGGGCTCGAGCAGTCGAACGCGACGCGACCGTCCGCGCGCGGAGCGAGCGCGATGTCGTCGTATAACGTCACCGGCTGCATGACGGTCTCGATCTCGTGGTAGCCGTCGGGCCGCCGGCCGTGCACCTCGAGGAACAAGTTGAGCTTGGCGGGGCATCGCACGACGACGCGATCCCCCTCGCGTGTCACCTTCATCCCTGCCACCCCGCCAGGAACCGGCAGATCGAGTCCTGCAGGTCGTCGGCCGCGGACCACCTCAGCACCCGCCCGTTCACCAGGATGCTGAACGCAAGCAGGCCGCCGTCGGTGCGGACGTATCCCGAGAGCGTGCTGACGCCGCGCAGATGGCCCGTCTTGCCGAACACGTTTCCCGCGGCGGGCGCGTCGGCCATCCGGCGCTTGAGCGTGCCGTCCGTGCCGGCGACGGCCAGCGAATCCAGGTATCGGTTCGCGTGCTTGCCCCGGGCCATGTGCCGCAGGAACAGCGTCAACTGCGACGGCGAGAACCGGTTCTTGCGCGACAGCCCCGAGCCGTCGACCATCACATACGTGCCGCGCCCGATGCCGGCCTTCTCAAGCTCGCCCGCGGCGATCCGCGCGCCGGCGGCGAACGAAGACGGCCGCTCGGCCAGCGCTCCCATCGTCTTCAGGATCATCTCGGCGTAGAAGTTCTGGCTCCGCTTGTTCGCCGTGCGGATGGCCCGGGCCAGCGTGTGCGACGTGCTCGCCAGGAGCCGCGTGCGTTGCAGGTCGACGGCCGCGGGCGCGATCACGATCCCGCCCTGAATGCGGACGCCGCCCTTCGCGAGCCGCTCCTTCAGGACGGTCGCCGCGAACCGGATCGGATCGACGACGGCCACGGGCGACGAGCTGCCCCGCCCCCGCTGCCGAATGCGCCCGGAGATCGCGAGCGTGTCCTGCCCGGGCAGGCGATGGATGATGGCGCGCCCGCGGCCCGACGCGATCGTCCGGCACGTGTTGCGGACGGCGAAGTAATTCGTCGGCGGGTCGAGTATCACGCGGGCCGGCGCCCCCGCCCGATCGCCCGGCCTTACCTTCACGTCGATGCAGTTGTCGTTCAGCGCGAAGGCCGATACCGGCGCGCAGTACCACCGGACGAGTTGGTCTTTCGGCCACGTGGGATGGATGACCTGCCGGTCGAAGATGGTGGCGTCGATGACGAGGTTGCCGCGGACCTGCGAGACGGACCGTGCGATCTCGGCCGCCCACGCGTCGAAGACGGCCGTCGGCTTGCCGTCGTGCTCGCGGCCCGAGATCGACGGGTCGCCCCCGGCGACGACAACGAGGTCGCCGGCCAGCACGCCGCCCGGCCGGAGCGCGCCGGTGCCGTGGACCCGTGTGGTGAACTCGAAGTCCTCTCCGAGCGCGAGGAGCGCGGCGCCGGTCGTGATGAGCTTGACGTTCGAGGCGGGCGTCAGGCCACGGTCGGCGCCGATCGCGCAGAGGGAGCGGCCTGTCTTGACGTCGACGACGGACACGCCGACTTGCACGTCTCCGAGCTTCGCGGCCGTAATGAGCCGGTTGATGTGCGCGTTGAGCGGTGGTTCGGCGGCCGCGGCGGCCGCGGCCCACATGGCGAGCGCGGCGATCCCGAGGCGAAGGGCGGTCGGTCGCTGTCCGGCGGAGTGTCGCGCCACGTGGATGTGCCCCTGCGTCCCGAGTCGACGTCAGTCCTGCGGGCGAAAAGCGGTGACAGGCACGTCTCCGCTTCGCTCCGCTGGTGCCAGTCACCGTTTTTCGCGGGGGCCGGAAGACCGGGACTGCCACCCGTTGGCTGTCCCGGCTTTTCCGGCAAATACCCCGACTTCTTGGGATTGACTCCTGCGTCCCTGACCCGAACCGGGCTGCCGTGGGCGGCTACTTGCCGGGGGCTCCCTCCGGCCGTTCGGACCGGGTCTTGGGGGTGATGTCGGCGAGGCGAAGCCGCGCCAGGCCGACAAGGTCTTTGATCGCTTCGTCGGGCGAGTCGGCGCTCTCCTTGATGAGCGTCGTGTACGCGGCCGTCGCCCGCTCGTAGTTGCGCCTGAGGCGGTAACATTCGCCGAGCTTGTAGTACACGAACGGGCGCATCACGTCCTGCTTGTCGTGGTAGTCGGCGATCCAGGCGCGGAACGCGACGGCCGCTTCCTCGTACCGCTCATCGTCGAACAGCTCGTTCGCGGTCCGATAGGCGCGGCTGCTCGGCGGCTCGCCCTCGAGCCACCTGACGAATCGCTGGCAGCCGCCCAGCGTCATGGCGGCCAGCAGCAGGGCGGGGATCAACACCTTGCCGGGAGCCCACAAGCGACGGCTCATTCGAACACCTCCCATTCCTCGCACCGAAATCGCGGACGCTTACGTCGTCTCGCGGAAGCCCTCCAGCGGCCGGGCGGTCCGGGACGTGACACCGAGCGGCCCGCGGAGCGCCCCCTGCTCGCCCGTCATCAGGAGCACCGGGCTGGCGATGAAGATCGACGAGTATGTGCCGGCGACGACGCCGACGAGAAGCGTGACGGCGAACGGCCGGATGGCGGCGCCGCCCAGGAAGTACAGGGCGAGCACGGCGATCAGCGTCGTGACCGAGGTCAGAATCGTCCGGCTCAACGTCTGGTTGATGCTCAGGTTCACGATGTCGGGGAACTTCGTCTTCCGCACGGTCCGCCGGTTCTCGCGGATGCGGTCGAACACGACGATCGTGTCGTTGAGCGAGTAGCCGATGATGGTCAGCAGGGCGGCGATGACGGTCATGTCGATCTCGATGCCGGCCAGCGCGAGGACGCCGAGGGTGATGCTGACGTCGTGGATGAGTGCGGCGACGGCCGCGAGGCCGAACCGGAACTCAAACCGGAACCAGACGTAGGCGACGATGGCGAGCAGCGCGAGCACGATGGCGGCGCACGCCTGCACGATCCCCTCTTTCGCCTGCGACGGGCCGACGGTCGTCACGCCCGCGAACGGCTCGACCGTGGGGAGGTCCTTGAGCCGCAACGCGTCGCGCACCTTGGGCAGAGCGTCGTCCGCGTTCGTCGTCACGAGCACGACGTCCGCCTTGCCGTCGTTCGAGGGCGTCTCCGGCTTCACCTCGACATCGGGGAGCCGGACGACGAGGGCCGCCTTGATGCTCTTCTCGCCCTCGAGCAAGGCGGGCTCTTTCAGCGCCACGCGGATGACCTTGTCGGAGACCTGCTGCACGCCGCTGTCCGCCAGCAAGCTCGTGCCGTCGTCGTTCGCGAGCGCGGCCCGGACGTCGCCCGTGATCAACTCGCCGCCGAAGACGGACCGGACGGCCGCGTCGAGATTGCGCACGGCGTTCGGGGTCCGATCGGCTCTGCGGACGACATACGTGAAGAGGCCGCCCTCCTTCGGGCCGTCCTTGATGGTGCACCCGGGCGCCTCGACCTCGGCCAGGCGCCTGATCATGTCCTCGGGCTTGACGGCGCGGCCGGTCCGCACGGTCACCTCGGCCCCGCCGGGCATCTCGGCGTCGCTGTCGGGGATCCGGGCCGCGTCCTTGATCTTGACGACCGGCACATACCTGAACTGAATGGCGAAGCTCTTGCTGCCGTCCTCGGCGAGGGCGCCCGCGCTGACTTCCTGAACGCGTACGTCGTCGTGGCCCGCCGTGAGAAGCCGGCCGCGGATGTCCTCCACGTCGCCCTTCTGCTTGAGATTCACCTGGACGACGGTGCCCGAGCGGAACTCGATGCCGAGGCGATTGCCGAACGCTCCGGCCCCGACAAAGAAGTACGCGAGCCCGGCGACAACGACGACGGCCGAGACCGTCAGCCAGGCGTGCCGCATCTTGATGAACGGGATCTTCGGATCGCGGACGATCTCCAGCATCGGGAGGGTCTTGAGCACCTTGGCCCGGATGAGGGCGTCGAAGACGACTCGCGTCACCACGACGGCCGTGAACATGCTGATCACGATGCCGTAGCAGAGCGTGATGGCGAAGCCCTTGACGGCTTCGGTCCCGAACTCGTGGAGGATGATGCCGGTGAGGAGCGTGGTCAGGTTGGCGTCGAGAATCGTGACGAGCGCCTTTCGGTGGCCGTCGTGCACGGACTTGAGAAGCGGCTTTTCGGCCATCTTCTTCAGCTCTTCGCGGATGCGCTCGAAGATCAGGACGTTCGCGTCGATGGACATGCCGACCGTGAGCATGATGCCCGCGATGCCCGGGAGCGTGAGGGTCGCGCTCCGGAGCGCGAGCGCCGCGACGAGGATCATCAGGTTGAGCAGCAGGGCGAAGTCGGCGACCATGCCCGCCTTCAGGTAGTAGATAAGAATGAAGACGACGACGGCGGCGAAGCCGATGGTGATCGCGCGGCGGCCGGCCTCGATCGACTTGAGGCCCTGGTGGGGGCCGACGAACTGCTCGCTCTGTCGTTCGAGCGGCCACTTCAAGCTGCCCGACTGGAGCACGAGCTTCAGCTCCTCGGCGGTCTTCTGCGTGAAGCCGCCGCTGATCATGGCCGACCCCATGATCGCTTCGTTGATGACGGGGGCCGAGTGGAGCTTGCCGATCTTGGTAATGTTGTTCGCCTCATCGCGCACGTCGTCGAGAATGATGGCCAGCCGGCGCCCCACGTTGTTCTTCGTCAGCGTCCAGAAGGCGCCACTATCCCTGAACGTCACGAACACGGCGACCTTCCCGCTCTGGCTGTTGAATCCGATGGTCGCCCGCTGGATGTTCTCGCCCGTGATCCCCTCGCCCTCCGCCAGACTGTCGCTGATCAGAAGGGTTTCCTTCTTCATCTCACCGGGACTGTCGGGATCTTCCTTCTCAAACGAGTACCAGTGCCAGCCGTCGGGCGCCTCTCCGGTATCCGGGTCGGCGATGCCCAGCTCCACCGAGTTGACCTCTTTGTCGGCCACGAGCCGGAACTCGAGCCGGCCGGCGCGGGTGATAATCGACTTGATCCGGGCGACGTCGCTGGCGTCGAACCCCGGGATGCGGACGATGATCCGGTCCTTCCCGGCGACGCGGACCTCGGGCAGCAGCAGTCCCGACGCGTTGATGCGCTCGCGGATGATGCGCGCCATGTCTTCGGCGTCGACGCTGATGTCCTTCTTGGTGCCGCCTGCCGGCGTGACGATCCGGTAGCTCAGTTCGGTGCCGCCCTGGAGGTCGAGCCCGAGCACCAGGCCACGCGACACGCGCAGGACCTGCATCCGGACGACCTTCCGCGTCCGATCCTTGTTCCAGTCCTCTTCGATCAGCTTGACGCGCCGCTCCGAGACGTGATGGAAGGGCATGGTGATGAGCGCCAGCTGATTCGTCACCTCGACGCGCCGGATGATCTTCCGCCCCTCGATCGCCGTGGGGTCGATCCGGCCGGTCGCGTCGGCGTAGTCGGCGAAGTTCGATGCGTCCTTCTCCTTGCTGAACGGCTCGGTCAGCGTGTACTCGACCTCCCACACGCCCACTTCGGTGTCGCGGAGCGGGTAGTTGACGAGGCAGACGAGCGCGGTGAGCAGGAGAATGGCCAGCAGCCGCCCGTAGGTGCTCTTGAGGAGCCATCCCACGAAGAGGAACGGGGCTTCGATGATCTTCTTGATCATTTAGGTGTCCTTGTCAGGCGAGCCCGGGGCCGCGCAGCCGCGGCGGCCGTCGGATCAAGCTTGGGTTCCTTTGTCATCGCTGTCGGTCACGACGCGTGCGATCGCGCCGCGCGACACGGTCATTTTCGCGTTGCCGCCGATGTCCAGATCGATCGTGTCGGTCTTCACCTGCGTGATCGTGCCGTGGATTCCGCCGATGGTGACGACGTTGTCGCCCTTGCCGATCGCGTCGAGCATCGCGCGACGCTTCTTCTCCTTCTTGCGCTGCGGCCCCATCACGAGGAAGTACATGACGACCAGCACCAGGATGATGAGGGCGACCGGCGACCTGAAAAACGCTTCGAGCCCCGAGGGTGGCGGCCCGGCCGGCGGGCTCGACGGAGACGCGGGAGTCGTGTCGGCGGCCAGCATCACGAGCGAGGCGAGCTTCGCGAACATGTCATTCACTCCGTGTCCGGCTTCGGCGGCTCGGCCATCCGGGCGAGCGCCTCCGCCTTGAATGCGGCAAACCTGTCTTCAAAGATCGCCTGACGCGCACACCGCATCAGGCGTTGGTAAAACGTCAGGTTGTGCAGCGTCACGAGTATCGACGCCGCCATCTCGCCCGCCATAAACAGGTGGCGAAGCGCGCCGCGCGAGAAATCGCGGCACGCGTGGCAGTCACACTCGTCGTCCAGCGGCCGCGTGCTCTCGACGTGCTCGGCATTCCGCAGGCGAACCTTGCCTCGCGACGTGAACGCGCACGCGCCGCGCGCGTTGCGGGTCGGCATGACGCAGTCGAACATGTCGACGCCACGGCCGATGGCCCGCAGCAGGTCGTCGGGCGTGCCCACGCCCATCAGGTACCGCGGCTTCCCCTCCGGAAGCTCCGGAGCGGTGCAGGCCACGGCCTCATCCATCAGAAGCGGGCCCTCGCCCACGCTCACGCCCCCGATAGCATACCCATCGAAGGGCATCTGCGCCAGTGTTTGTGCGCATTTCCTCCGCAGATCGGCAAACGTGCCGCCCTGTACGATGCCGAAAAGGGCCATCTCGTTCGTGTGGGCCGCGATGCTCCGGGCCGCCCAGCCGAGCGTCCGTTCCATCGCCTGCTCCGTCCGGTCCCGCTCGCAGGGGTACGGCACACACTCGTCGAGGCACATCATGACGTCGGAGCCGAGGGTCTGCTGGATCTCGACCGCCCGCTCGGGCGTGAGGAAGAATTCGCTGCCGTCGACGTGCGACTGGAACCGCACGCCGTCGTCGCTCAGTTTGGCGAGCCGCGCAAGCGAGAAGACCTGGAAGCCGCCGCTGTCGGTTAGGATCGGGCCGTCCCAGGCCATGAAGCGGTGGAGCCCGCCGAGCTTGCGGACGACCTCCTCGCCGGGCCGGACGGTCAGGTGGTAGGTGTTGCCGAGGATCATGGTCGCGCCGGTCTGCGCGACGAGCGGGGGGATCATCCCCTTGACCGAGCCCTGCGTGCCGACGGGCATGAAGACGGGCGTCGGGACGTCGCCGTGCGCCGTGCGCATCGTGCCCGCGCGGGCGCCCGTCGTTGCGTCGGTGTGCTCGAGGGTGAAGTCCATCGGGGTCGGTCAATACTCCTTGACGATACCGGCGCCGCGGTAGTAGTGGTCGAGGATCCTCTCCGTGTCGGCGCCCTCCTTCGCCAGGCCCATCGCGCCCCACTGGCACATGCCGACGCCGTGCCCGTAGCCGGAGCCCTTGAAGACATAGGTGCGGCCGTCGGTCTTCAGGCCGAACCGCGTGCTCCTGAGCCCGAGCCGGCGTCGGCAGACGGAGCCGGCCATCACGGGCGGGGTGCCGCCGCCGGGCCGGTGGATGGTGACTTGCGTGGCGCGCCCGTCGAGGCCCCGGCGCTGAATGGTGAGCTTGCTGACCGCCCGCTGGCCGAGCTTCGCGGCCAGGTCCCGGCTCGAGATCTTGACCGTCCACTCCCTGCCCGGCGCGCCCTTGCAGTAGTGGCAGTCGGTGCCGCGGAGCGCCGGCGACGAGTCGCCGAAGACATAGCGGGCGTCGGCCGTCATCCCGCCGCAGGTCGCGTGATAATAGGCGGTCACCACGCGGCCGCGGTACGTGAGCACCTGGCCGGCCGTCGCGGCGACCGCGGCGTTCGTCTCCTCCGTCTCGCGGTTCAGCCCGGCATACACCTGGTCCTGCTGCGTCGCGTAGAGGTCGAAGGGCAGCGTCACGCGCGCCGCCCGGGAGCGCATCCTGGCGATCGCGTAGCTGCGGGCCGCGATCGCCTGGGCCCGGAGCGCCGGCGGCTTGGAGCCGGGAAGTATCTCGGCCGGGACCACGCCGCGCAGATAGCTCTCCATATCGACGACGTTGATGATCCGGACCTTGCCCTGGTGGGAGCTGATCCGCAAGGAGCCGCGATAGCGCCCGCCGCCGACCTCGACGGCCGTGCCGCTCGGCACCAGCTCGATCGTCCGCGGCGTCCGGATGACGTCCTCGATCACGATGTCCGTCCCCAGGCAGCGGATGGCGCTGGCCGGCAGCCGTTCGCCCTTGGCGACGCGCAGGGAATCCTCGCCGCCGCCCGTGAGCGCGATCTCGTAGGGCCCGCCGATCTCCACCTCGATCTCGTCGGTGGTGTCGAGCAGGAGCACGCGGACCTCGGGCACGCCGCCCGGCGGCTTCTCGACCTTGACGTCCTGCGAGCACGACGCAGCCGCCAGCGCGACGCAGAGGAGCGCCGCCGAGGTCACGAAACCTGAAAGTCGGGAGGTGCGTTCAAACACGGTGGATCTCTGCGTCGGTGTCTTTGTAACGTTCGAATTCACTGAAGATGCAGCCGCAATACTGCTGGCAGTACAAGCTCATCTTCTTCGCAAGGGCGTGGCCCTCTTCGGCGCGGTCCCGCAGGTCGATGTAGAGGAACTCGACGCCGTGTTCGGCCGCGGCCGCCTCGCCCGCGCGGCGGATCGCATCGTGGTCCTGGTGCGTGCTGGAGACCATCGTCGTCGAGAACGCGTCCGCTCCGATCTCCGCGGCATAAGCGGCCGTGCGGCCGAGCCGGTCGCGATAGCACACGTCGCAGCGGCCGACGCCGTCGGGCCGCACGAGTCCGAGAAAGCGGTGCAGCCCGTATGTGCGGTCCGCGACCACCTCGAACTTCTCGCGCTCGGCAAACACGTCGACCGCCTTCAGGCGCTTGCGGAACTCGAGCAGCGGGTGGATGTTCGGGTTGTAGAAGAACGGGACGACGGGCCCGTGCTCGGCAAACGCGGGCAGCGTGCCGGCCAGGCACGGTGCGCAGCAGACGTGCAACACGGTCTTCATACGCGCTCCCACGCCTCAGTGGAGCATGCGCCGACAATGACAACCCCGATCTTCGGTTCAGAGATTCTTCACTTCGTTCAGAATGACAGGTTGGGCGCCTCTTGTGTCATTCTGAGCGTTAGCGAAGAATCCCTTCCGCAGACGTGCGCCCGCCATCATCAGTGCATGCCTCGGTGGCAAAAGAAACACGGCCGGCCCGCGCATCGTCGGCCGAACGAAGGGATCGCGGTCCGGGCTCGTCATTCTGTTCGCGGGTATCGCCTGGTTGGCGCCGGGGCCGGCGAGGTTCGCATCCCGCAACCGGTCAGCCGCGCGGCTCATTCTTCGTCGCCCGGGGCTTCTCCCCGAAGGGCGAGGCCGTGCACGGCGAGCTTCTGACGCACCTCGGTCAGCGAGGCGCGGCCGAAATTGGGCGCGGACACCAGCTCGTCCTTGCTCTTCGCGGCCAGGTCGCCGACCGTCTTCACGTTCACGCTGTCCATGCACCGCCGGGCCCGGACCGACAACTCCAGCTCGTCGACGCTCGCCCGGAGCACGTCCTTCCCGGCCTCATCCTCGGCCTGCCGCGTCGCCGCGAGCACCCGCCGCGTCACCTCGTCCATCGTCTCTTCGTCGAACATGCCGAGCCGCAGCCCCTTGCTCGAGAGCACGTCCTTGATCTCCGTCAGCGACGTCTCCCCGAAGTTCTTGTAGCTCAGGAGTTCCGGCTCCGTCTTCTGCACGAGGTCGCCCAGCGTGATGATCTGCATCTTCGCGAGACAGTTGCGGCTCCGGACCGACAGCTCGAAGTCGGAGATGGGCACGCGGAGAATCTCGACCCGCCGCTGCACTTCCTTCTGCAGGTCGTCGTCGACGATCGTGTCGAGCGAGGCGACGGCCTCCTTGTAATAGAGCCACGCTCGCTGCTCCTGGGGCTTGACCTTGAGCACCTTCTCGAAGCAGACGGCCGCGTCCTCGTAGCGGCCCTTGTCCTCGTAGAGGATGCCGAGGTTCATCAGCGCGCCGGCGTGGCTCGGGGCCTGCGCGACGATGCCCTCGTAAAGCTCGATCGCGCCGGCCTCGTCGCCGTCGAGGTTCGCGTTGTAGGCGAGGCGGAAGCTCGCCTTGAGCGCGCCCGGATCGATCTCGAGCGCCTCGCGGTAGGCCGCGTCGGCCCCGTCGTGGTCGCCCGAGAGGTCGCACGCGACGCCGCGGAGATAGGCGATGTCGGCCGCGACTTCCTCCTGGCCCGCCAGCGTCTCGAGCGCCGCCGTCCCGCCCTCGATGTCGCCCGTCTTGATCTTCGCCTCGGCGACCAGGAGCGCCGCCTCCGCGTCGCCCGCGTTCGACGCGACCACGCGCTCGGCGTGGACGAGCGCTTGCGCGTCCAGGCCGAGTTCCAGGCAACATTGCGCGAGGAAGAAGCTGCTGTCGGCGCCCGCGGGCGCGTCGTCCAGAGCAGCCTCGGCGGCCCGGGCCTTGCCCAGAACCCACAAGGCGATGCCCCGCTTCAGAGCCGCCTTGCCGCCGCCGAGCGACTTCCAGAGCTCGGACGACCCCTCGGCCAGCTCATCGGCGACCTCGACGATCCGTCCCCGAAGCTCCCGGCTCGAGCACGCCTGCCGCCGAAGCGCGGCGAACGCCGACCGTTCCGTCGCATCGGACGTGAACAGAGAGCGGACGTCCGGAAGGACAGCCGTTTCGTCGGACATCATCAACCCCTCGCAATATGTGGGCGTCGAATCGCAGCGGCGCGGGGAAATCCCCAGCCCGCGCTGCGGTGCGGAATTCGGTATTATAGCCGCGCGCCCCCCGAAGGCAAGCGCTTTTGTCCACACGGAGCGACCGAGCCGGAGGGGGGCGGCCGGGGGCCTCGACCGTGGCACGGGCGTCCCGCCCGTGGGTCCCACGGGCATCCTGCCCGTGAGATGCACGCCCAAGCCTGCCCTGAGCCAGGCCGAAGGGATGGGCGTGTGACGCACGGCCAAGCCCTGCCCTGAGCGAAGCCGAAGGGATGGCCGTGCCACGGACCCGAAGCCCGATTTGCTGTTGACTCGCCCCCGGACGCCGCCTATAATCCCCGCGCTTTCGGGTAGGTAGCTCAGGGGTAGAGCACGGGACTGAAAATCCCGGTGTCGGCGGTTCAAATCCGCCCCTACCCACCATTTCTATCGAACGAGGTGACGATGTCCGAGAACGCCGACCGGCCGGCCGACCCCCTCAATATGAACCTGAAGGAGGACGCGGCCCACGTCCGCGAGGAGACCGCCGGCGACGTGCGCGTGCTCGTTGTCGAGAACGAAAACGTCTATCCCAAGCAGTCGAAGGAGATCGCGGGCGCCATTCGGGAGGTCCTCGCGACCGCGGACGCGCCGAAGGTGCTCGTCGACCTCAGCCCCGTGCAGTTCGTCTGTTCCGCCTTCATCGGCCAGATCGTCGACCTGCACAAGCTCGCCGAAGAACGCGGCGGCGCCATCAAGCTCTGCGTCACCGGCGAGCACGTCGCCTACACGATGAAGCTCGTCAAGCTCAACAACATCATCCACATCGGCGGCGACCGCCAGCAACTCCTCGAGTCGTTCTAGCGCGCCTCTTCCCCTGGTGTTGCTTCAAGCGTGTGTTGGCTGGCTGTGGTGGTGGTTCTTTGGAGTGCGATCGCGGCGCTGTCCGAAGGACAGCCGACCGCATTTGGCAAGGCGCAAAGCGCCGAAGGCACCCAAGGGCTTCTGAAAAGCGGCGTCAAGCCGCCGCACGCCAAAGGTGTCTACGGCGACGCGAACAGGTCTCTTGAAGGCTGCTCTGCCGTTGCCGTCCTGGTGCCCCCTCCCCTCCTCGACGAAACGTTTGACTCGCCGGGGCGCGGTGATACCATAACGCCATGGATTTCGAAACGCTGAGCCGGTCGGTTCTGGCGGATGTCGCGCGGTGCGTCGAGGCGGTCGATGGGCGCCAGGTGCGGGCGCTCGTCGACGCGATCGCGTCGAACCGGCGCGTCTTTCTCGTCGGGAGCGGCCGGAGCGGCGCGATGCTGCGGGCGATGGCCGTGCGGCTCGGGCATCTCGACATAAGGGCGCACGTCGTCGGCGAATCGGGCTGCCCGGAGATCGGCTCGGGCGACCTCGTGCTGGTCGGGTCCGGCTCGGGCCGGACGCCTGTCCCGCTCGAGCACGCGATCGCGGCGCGGGAAGCGGGCGCGACGATCACGCTCATCACCGCCAACGCGGCCTCGCCGCTCGCCAAGATGGCGAAGATGATCGTCCACGTGCCGGCGGGCGACGTGCCGGCGGGCCCCTCGCCGCACACGCTTCGGAGTCTCTTCGAGGAGTCGCTCCTCATCATCTGCGACTGCGTCTGCCGGATGCTTCAGGACAAGCTGGGGATTTCGACCGACGAGATGCAGGAGTGGCATTCGACGGTCGAGTAGAGCAGCGACGGGCAAGCGGGATTCCTACGCGAAGTATTCGACCGCATTCCTGAACATCTGCATGCCGTCGCCTTCGTCGGCGAGGCCGTCGCGGGTCCAGCGTGGATGCTGCGTGGGAAGGACGTGTCGCTCGGGGTGCGGCATCAGCCCCAACACGCGGCCGGTCGTGTCGCAGATGCCGGCGATGTCGTCGACCGAGCCGTTGGGGTTGATCGGATACGGCCGGCCCGCGTCGCCGTCGGCGTCGACATAACGGAACACGACCTGGTCGTTCCCGCGGACGGCGTCGAGGGTCGCGTCGTCGGCCGCGAGGAACTTCCCCTCGCCGTGCGCGATGGGGAGCGTGATGACCTGGCCCTTGCGAATGAAGGGCGACGTGTCGGAATCGACTCGCAGGTAGATCCACCGGTCCTCGAACTTGTTCGAGTCGTTGAACGTGAGCGTCACGGTCTGCTTCGTGTCGCGGTCGAACGGCCCGGGGAGCAGGCCGGTCTTGACGAGGACCTGGAAGCCGTTGCAGATGCCGATGACGAGCTTGCCGTCGTCGACGAACTTCTTGAGCCCGTCGCCGAGCTTGGTGCGCAGCTCGTTGGCGTGGATGCGGCCCGCGGCGATGTCGTCGCCGTAGCTGAACCCGCCGGGGAACGCGAGGATCTGGTGCTCGTCGAGCACGGACGGATTCTCGTTCACGCGGTTGATGTGGAGGAGCGAGACGTCGGCGCCCGCGCGCTCGAAGGCGAACTGGGTTTCGAGGTCGCAGTTGGTTCCCGCCGTCCGGATGATGAGTGCTCCAGGCGCCAAGATTCCAGTTTGCTTCACGCAATAGCCCCAAGTAAGAGGACCGGCAAGCGAGGCCCGACGGCAGAAGCGAACTTCTGATCGGCGGTTACCAGAGACCAGCGAAGCCGAACCGCAAGTGCCAGGTATGTCGCGTCGTAGACGCTCGTTCCGGTCGAGCTGGCAAGATCGACCGCCAGCGTCATTTGGTCGATATCAAGCGGCGACACGGTCAAGTCGACACGCGAGATCATGCTCAGCGCGTCCCGGATTTCGGCGGGGCCAAGCCCCTTCTTTCGGAGGAGGACATGTGCGATCTCGTAGACGAGCAAGTCCGGCGCGGCCAGTTCGATCTGGCCGTCCAGGAACCGGTCTCGGAGTTCGCAAGCAGCCCCGGAGTCCTCTTCATCAACGAACCACTTGAGAACGACCGAGGCATCGACGACGTACACTAGTGATACCTCCACTCGCGGAGCAACGTCACAACATCCTTCCCGTCACTCGGATCTTTGGCGTGCCGTTTCCGGAACTCATCCATCTGCTTGGCCGCTTTCCTCATTGCCTTGCGGTTCCTGACACGCGGGAGTATCTTATACATCATCTGGGATTCGCGAACGCGATCCGTATCATCATTCGGTTTTGTCATCTCACGACTCCTCGCTCCTCAGGCGCCCATGCCCCCGGGCAACTGCTGCACAACCGCGGTCCCTCCACTCCCGGATGATGGCGACGCTGTCCCTGCCATCGCCCGGGTTGCTCGCGTGGCGCTTCCGTATTTCATCCTGGATTCTGATGGCTCTCTCTATTGCCTTGCGGTTCTTCACCCTACGTGGGATCCGATAGGTCGCATGAGGCTCTCGCACTTCGCCCGAATCGTCGTGTTTCTTGCTCATCTCAGTGCTCCCTGCGTTGACTGTGCCTGAGTCATGCTAGCACATGACGCCGGCGTTTACCACCGCATCGGCGCCTGCCACGACTCCTTCAGGCCCGCGACGGACTCGTTGATGATCTCGCTCCCGCCGAGCCCGGCGACCACGAACGCGTCGCCGCCGGTGACCTCGCCGACCCGCGCGAACGGTACGCTGCCCATCGCGGATTCGAACGCCTCGACCTTGCCCGGCTCGACCTCGACGACGAAGCGCGAGTTCGACTCGGAGAAGAGGAGCGTCGCGTCGTCCTTCGCATCGTCCGTGCGCGGCACGGCGGAGAGATCGAGCACCATCCCGAGCCCGCCGGCGAACGCCATCTCGGCCGCGGCGACCGCGAGGCCGCCTTCGCTGCAATCGTGGCACGCGCGCACGAGCCCGGTATCCGTCGCCTTCGACATCGCGGTGAAGATCCGCAGCCCGAGTTCGGCGTCGACCTCCGGCACGTTGCGGCCCAGCTCGCCGTGGATGTCGTAGTAGTGCGAACCGCCAAGCTCGTCCTTTGTCAGCCCGACGACGTAGACCGCGTTGCCCACCGCCTTCGCGTCCATCGACACCGCCTTCGTCACGTCGGGCATGACGCCGATCGCCGAGATGAGGAGCGACGGCGGGATCGCGATCGACCCCGCGCCCGGCACCTGGTACTCGTTGTTCAAGCTGTCCTTGCCCGAGATGAACGGCGTGCCGTAGACGATGGCGATGTCGTAGCACGCCCGCGACGCGCGGACCAGCCCGCCGAGCCGGTCGGGCTTGTCGGGATTGCCCCACGAGAAGTTGTCGAGCAGCGCGACGCGGTCGAGCCCGCCGCCGACGGCGACCAGATTGCGGATCGCCTCGTCGATGCCCGAGGCCGCCATGTGGTACGGATCGATCAGCCCGTACTTCGGGTTCATCCCGTTCGAGACGATGACGCCGCGCGTCGATCCGAGCACGGGCGCGATGACGCACGCGTCGCCGGGCCCGTCATCCTCGACGCCAACCAGCGGCTTGAGGGCGCTCGCGCCCTGCACCTCGTGGTCGTACTGCCGGACGATCCACTCCTTGCTGCACACGTTCCACGAGCCGAGGATCTTCCGCAGGTCCTCGCCGTAATCGCTCTTCGCGGGCAGGTCGGGTTCCTGCGTCGCCGGCTCGGCCCAGAGCGCCTTGCGTTCGAGCCGCGGCACGCCGTCGTGGAGGAAGTCCATCTCGAGGTCGCAGACCTGCTCGCCCCTGTACCGGAGCACGAGCCGCCCCGTGTCGGTGAAGCGGCCGATGGTCGTCGACTCGACGTTCTCCGACGCGCACAATTCGTGCACCGCCTTCTCGTGCTCGGGCGGGACGGCGATGACCATCCGCTCCTGCGCCTCGGAAATCCAGATCTCCCAGTAGCTCAGGCCCGCGTACTTGAGCGGAACGGTCTCGAGGTCGACCTCGGCGCCGAGTTGCTGGCCCATCTCGCCGACGGCCGACGAGAGCCCGCCGGCGCCGCAGTCGGTCACGCAGGTGTAGAGCCCGCGGTCCCGCGCCTGGAGCAGCACGTCGAGCATCTTCTTCTCGGTGATCGCGTCGCCGATCTGCACGTGGCTGCTCGACGTCTCCTCGGTCAGCTCGACCGACGAGAACGTGGCTCCGTGGATGCCGTCGCGGCCCGTCCGCCCGCCGAGCACGACGACGAGGTCGCCGGTCTGCGCGGCGTTTTCGGTCATGTCGTGCGGGATGAGGGCGAGGTTGCCGCAGTAGACGAGGCAGTTGCCGGTGTAGCGCTTGTCGAAGAAGACCGCGCCGTTCGCGGTCGGGATGCCCATGCGGTTGCCGTAGTCGCGGACGCCGGCGACGACGCCGCGCATGATCCGCCGCGGGTGCATGACGCCCTGCGGCAGTTCTTCGTTCGGCAGGTCGGGCGGCCCGAAGCAGAAGACATCGGTGTTGAGGATCGGCTTCGCGCCCATTCCGGTGCCCATCGGGTCGCGGATGACGCCGCCGATCCCGGTGCCCGCGCCGCCGTAGGGCTCGAGCGCCGACGGATGGTTGTGCGTCTCGACCTTGAACGCGAGCCCCCAGTTCTTGTCGAACTCGATCACGCCCGAGTTGTCCTTGAAGACCGACAGGCACCACGGCTTGTCGAGGTCGCGCGTGACTTTGACCACCGTCTGCTTCAGCAGGTTGTCGATGATCTCGCCGTTGTAGTTGATGATGCCGCGGAATGTCTTGTGGACGCAGTGCTCCGACCACGTCTGCGCAAGCGTCTCGAGTTCGACGTCGATCGGATTGCGGCCGAGGTCGCGGTAGTAGTCCTGGATGACCTTCATCTCGTGGAGGTTGAGCGAGAGCACGCCCTCGGTGCTGATCCGCACGAGTTCGTCGTCGTCGGCCTCGAGGAGCGGGACCTCGATCTTCTCGAACTCGTACTTCTCGGCGTGCGGGATGTCGATCTTCTCGGGGCCGAGGATGATGCGCTCGATGATGTGGTTCGCGAGCACTTTCTCACCGATGCGGCCGGCGGCGCCGTCGGGCAGCTCGCCATAGATATGGTACTTCCGCGCGGTGCGGACGGCCGTCGCCTCGAGGCCCATGTCGGCGATGCCCTTCAGCGTGCTCGCCTCGACCGGGTCCATCACGCCCGGCTTCCGAACGACCTGCACGATGTGGACGTTGTCCCCGTCCTCGTCGAGCACCGGCTCGCCGATCGCATATTGCTCGACGACGGGGTCCGCGAGGAGCTGGCTCGCGACCCGGTCGATCTGCTCGCGGTCGAGTTCACATTCGATCACAAACACGCGGACGTAGCGGATGTCGTCGATGCCCGTCACGCCGATGCCTTCGGCTTCGTGCTTGACGGCCTGGCCTTCGGGGTCGTTCCGTTCCGGCTTCAGTGCAACGTCAATCTGCCAGAGCAATTATTCTCCTCCGTGAGATCGAAACGGGCCCGCGACGCGGTGGCGGACCCGCGAGGACTGATCGAGGGTTGTCGGCTGCTTGGGTCCTCGGCTGGGGACTTGCAGGTGGCTGGCTCAGGATTCGTTCGTCTCCAGTCTCGATTTCCAGTGTTCGGGTTGCCTGTGCAGGTGCATTACAGCGACGACGAGGATTTCGGCTTTCCTGACCTGATAGACAATCCCATAGGGGAACCGGTTGGTGCGGCAGCGACGTGTCCGGCTCGAGAGCGGTGTCCAGGCGTCGGGATATTGCACGATTCTGCCGAGGGTTCTCTTCACCTCGGCGGCGAACTCGTAGCCAAGCCCCTCGCTTTGCAGGTTGTAGTACGCGATGGCTTCGGTGAACTCGCGTTCCGCCGGATCGAGGAATTCGACGTTCATGAGGTCGGCCGCTCGTCCACGGCATCGAACATGCGCTTGGCCGGTTTCGAGCCGATATCGCCGCGTTCGTGCGCGTCGATCCGGCTCTCGGCCTCCTCGGCCCAGAGCTTGTCGATTTCTTCGCGCGGAGGGAAGTCGAAGCTCGCAAGAATCTGCTCGACCAGTTCCGCGCGAGCGACGGGCGGCAGCTCAAGGGCTTCCTTCAGAACCTGTCGGGACTCGGACGTCATGTCACCGCACCTCCAACTTCGGAGATTATATCACAGCGCTGCGGGCGTGCAAGGCCGCGAGACCGGACCTAGACCCGGTCCTGTTCCCGGTCGATCTTCGTATCGCCCCCCCTGAGGAGGCCCCGCAGCCCGTCGATGTCGTTCTCTTCCATGGCGCGCCGCCGTTCACGCGCCCCGTCGAGCAGGTCCGCCAGGCCGCGCCAATCGGACCGTTCGAGCGCGTCGCGGATCGCATCCATTTCCCCGCCGAACCTCGACAGCGCATCCAGTACGTTCTCGCGGTTGCTCTTGAAAATGTCGACCCAGAGCCGCACGTCGCTCGCGGCGATCCGCGTCGTGTCCTTCATTCCTGTCGCCGCGTACGACAAGCTCGGCTCGTCGGCGGCGTTGAGCACGGCGGGCGCGACGAGGTGCGGCAGGTGGCTGATCTGCGCGACGATCCGGTCGTGCTCGTCGATGTCGAGCGTCTCGACACGGGCGCCGACGCCCTCCCACATCTCGCGGACGGCATCGACGGCGTCGGGCGGCGTCTTGTCGGTCGGGGTCAGAATGCAACAGGCCCCGTCGAACAGGTCGGGCCGCGCGCTCTCGTTGCCGCGCTTCTCCGAGCCCGCCATCGGATGCGCGGGCACGAACGCGACCCCCTCGGGCAGGATCGACTCGATCTGCTGCGTGATGGCGGCCTTCGTGCTGGCGACGTCGGTTAGGATGCTGCCGGGCTTCATCGCGGGCAGCGCCTCGGACGCCTTGGCCGCGACAAGGCCCGCGGGCGTGCAGACGACGACGATGTCCGCGCCGGCGACGCCCTCGGCGATGTTGAGCGTCCAGCGGTCGATGGCGCGGGCGTCCTGCGCGCGCTTGAGTGTCGAGTCGCGGTAGCCGACGCCGACGGTCTTCTTGGCGAGCCCGCGCTCTTTGAGCGCCAGGCCGAGCGAGCCGCCGATCAGCCCGACGCCGATGATCGTGATGTGGTCGAACTCAGCCATTGAGGGATGTGTGCCCCTGAGACGACGAATCCGGTGACGAGACGCGGGGATTCTAGCCGCTGCCCCGCGCCAAGTCAACCGGCTTGGCCGAGCGAACGCGCCGGCGAGGGGCAGGCGATGCTATGGTATAATTCGATGCACTCAACGGAAGCACCGAAGCGAAAACGCGGACCCTCCTTGGGAGCAGGAACGGGGAATGCCTGGCCGAACGACTCGTGCTCACGAGGGCGATACACTTGGGAGACTACGGGGCAGTGGATCAACTGCTGCCAGCTGGTGCGCTTGCTCGTTTCTCGTCCTTTGGACGTTAGCCGCGGTTTTCATGCCGATCTACCAATGGCCGGCGGGCCTGCTGTGCACATGGTTTCTCGTCGGCTTGCCGGCCGCCGCTTGGGACAACGCTCTGTGGCTGCAGCATCCACGCGAAGAACGGAAAGAGGTGCGGCCTCGGTCGATCGCTCTCCTCTTCCTGGCGGAAGCGGTGGTTGTCTGCCTCCTCTTCATCGCCGACGGCTTGGTGGAGTGGAACCACCTCTTGCTCTTTGCGTGTTCGATGCCGCTGCTGGCGGGCGCACTGGTTTGGGCCTACGCCGCTCGCGCGCGTGAGCCGGCGTGCCAGACGCTCGCTGCGTTGGCCGGGATGTTCTGGGGCGCTCTGGCCTTCGTGGCGGTCTTCATGATGCCGGGGTCGGTCGCGCTGGCGCTGCGAGACTCCGGATACAGCGTGATAGGCCCCGAATCGGCCGTGGTCGCAGCTTGCTGTTTCATCCTCATCGCGATGGCCGTGCGGCCGAAGATCCCGAAGCCAACGAAGCCCTGGCACGGACCGACCCGGGTGCGCGATGTCGCTCCGGGGGTCCGGCTGCACTACCCGGACAGCGAAAAGGAAACGGCCGACATCCTTGAGTCCGCGTACCATGAGGCGCGACCTTGCATTGAGGCGATTTGGGGATTCGCCCCGCCGCCGAAACTCCGGCTGTGCGTCCTCACAACACCGGCGAAGCTGCTCCTTCTCGGTCTCGTGTTCTCTTCCTGGTGGCAGCGAATCGCCCAAGTCATGTTGTGGCCGTTGGTATACGGGGCGACCGTGGGCCGGTGGCGGTATACGGCAGGATGCGCGATCCAACACCCGGCGTGTCCGGTGGCTGGGATCAAGCCGCCGTGTGTGCTTGAAAAGGGCGACAAGCGAGTGGGTCAGCACTTGTACGTCGACGCAGAGGACACTCGCGCGAAACTCCGTGACGCGACATGCCACGAGCTCGCTCACGCGTTCGCCGCGGGTATCTGGGCTCCGGGCTGGCTCAACGAGGGTGTGGCAGTGTGGACCGTCGACAAGCTCCTGGAGCAGCAGACGGTGCGAGCGGAAACGCTTGATCTCCTGCGCACCTTCCAAGAACACGGACCCAAGTGCACGTACAAAGATCTGGACGTCGCGGCGACGCAGTTCCTCTATCGGTACGTCCGTGGTTACTGGGTCGTGCGGTACATCGAGGAAAGGCAGCCGGGCTTCCTTAGGGAACTCCTGATCTCCGCCCGGGACCGCAAGCTCCGCCCCAAGGGGATCGAAGAAGCCATCGCCGAACAAGTTGGCATGACGATGAAGGAGTTCCAGCGAGATATCGACACGGTGGTTGCGCGTTATTTCGAGGAGCAACTCCCCCTTTCCGACAATCCGCCTCGTCCCGCCCGAGAGGAGGCCCCCGCGCCGTGAGCCGAGCGCAAATGGCCCGAGAGTTGAACGCCGTGCTCTTCGACATCGACGACACGCTCTTCGACCGGCACGGTGCGCAGCGGGGGATCCTGCGTCTCATAATGGACGAACTGCCCGACCTCTTCGCCGGAGTCGGCTGGGCGGAAGCCGAGGAGGCGTTCTACGAGTCGGACCGCGTCGCACTCCAGGAATACAAGGGCGGGGACCCGGCCGGGCCGTTCCGCGACCGCCGAAGCCGGCTGTTCCTCCGGATGCTGGGGGTCGGCGAGAGCTTCGCGGACAGGATCACCGAGATGTACGTCGGCCGATATCCGATGATCGACGCGCCCGTCGACGGGGCGCGGCGGGTCGTCCGCGACCTCGCGGAGCGATTCCAGGTCGGCGTCGTCTCGAACGGGCTCGGCGACGTGCAGTACCGGAAGCTCGACACGCTCGGGCTGCGGGAGGTGTCCGAGTGCATCGTTCTGTCGGAGGAGTTCGGGAGCGGGAAGCCGGAGCCGGCCATCTACCTGCACGCGGCGGCCCTGCTCGGCAGGCGCCCCGAAGAATGTCTGTACGTGGGCGACTTGTTCGAGTTCGACGTCGTCGGCGCCCACGCCGCGGGCATGCACGCGTGCTGGCTGAACCCGACCGGCGCCCCGCCGCCGCGACCGGACATTGAGCCCGACCTCGTCATCCGCTCCCTCGACGAGCTTCCCGACCTCCTGAGCCCCGGGAACGATGCGAGGTGACCTGGACTCGACAACACGCTGTATCCGCCTAGAGAGCTGAGTCATCCCCAGTCTTCTAATGCTTTGCCTGAGCGGCGTTTACGCCGCTTCGCGAGGCCCTTCAGGCCCGAGTTCAGGCCCCCGCTTTGAGCGGGGGTCACGCGCCCGGTCGCTCCTCTCCGAATCCAGCCCCGTTCACGGGGCTTCTCCGGCACCAGAGGGCCGCGGCTTGAGCCGCTTGGGGAAGCCCCGTGAACGGGCCTCACCTGCCGACAAAACTGGGGATGATTCAGCCTAGAAAGTTC
>CAYLQD010000010.1:0-59151 GCA_964385685.1 uncultured Planctomycetota bacterium
CTGCGGCCCGTCCCGCGTTGCGGCGCGTCAACGTGTGCCCGGCCTTGCGACTCTCGCGACGGCCGGAAGCCCTGCGGCCGCCTTCTGCGCGCCCGGGCACGTATGGCCGGGCGCAGGCGAACGGGGCTGATCAGTACGTCAGCGCACTTCTTTGCCCCTGCTCGACCCAACCGGTTTCCGGTGCCGCTTTCGGGGGGCCGTCGTCAGGGGATGCGGCTCCAACTGGCATCACACGGGGCAACTGTCGGGCCCTGTCGACGCCTCGCCCGCCGCGGCCCCGAGAGACCCCGACCGGGCGTGCATGGCCCCGTCCGGCCACTTTCGCCGCCGGACGGGCATTCGTGCGAATCAGGGGACGGCGGACGTCCATCCGCCGCCCGCTGGTGATGTGTCAGCCGCCTCTAGCTCCGCTTCTTCCGAAGCCCCAGCAGCACCACGCCGACGAGCCCCAACCCAGGCCGGCGGGCGAGCGGCTTGGCCGTCGCCTTCGGAGAATCCCGTTTGCTCGGGATTCTCCCAGCCGGGCCGGCCCCGGCGTTGTTCACTTCCTCCGCTTCAGGCGAACGATCCCACCCAGTCCGAGCGCCAACAGCGCGAACGAGCCCGGCTCGGGGATCTTCTCGCCGCCACCAGGCGTGAGCGAGATGTGCTTGTTCTTGCTGATCGGGAAGCCCTGGTGAGCGGGGATCGTCATCTGCCACTGGAACGCCCACGTCAGGTCCGCGACCTCCTCGAGGAACGTCGAGCCGTCGAGGTCGTCTTCGTCACCGTCCATCAGGTTCGCGAGCGTGCTGCCGTCGTCGTCGACCTCTGACGACCCCGGGCTGCCGGTCACGACGGTCTCGGAGAGCAGCACGGCCACCTGCGTGTCGTGCTGATTCGCCTTGTTGCCGTCGAGGATCTCGACCTTCGTGTCGTTGGCGTCGCCGCCAAGCTCGAAGTCGGAGTACTGGAACAGATCGACTTCGACCTCCTGGTCGGTCGTGTTCGTGATGAGGATGACTTCGGTCAGGTCGGAGCCGCCGGTCGGCCCGGGCTCGTCGGTCAGGATGTAGGTCACCTCGACCTCGAGGCCGCCACCGGTGTAGGTCAGCGTCATCATGTTCGGCAAGACCTGATTGACGTTGACGCCGCCGCCAGGGAGCTGGACCAGTTCGTCGAGCGAGTGCTCCCGGCCGTCGAGCTGGCCGCCCTCGGTCCAGAGCCAGAACCACTGCTGGTTCAGGTAGTTCGTGTTTCCGATCTTCCAACTGAACACGCCGGCCGAGCTGTACGGGTCGATCTCGACCGTCGAATCGCCATCCGTCAATGTCTCGTTCGCCACGGCGAGAGCCGGTGCAGCCAGCCCGACGACGAGACCCAATCCCAACACGCACACCATAATTCTCCGCGTCATTCCCTTACCCCTTTCTAAAACGGGTTGCCCAAAACACGTCAATTCAGTCATCTCAAGCCCTCCCAAGGACTTGCGTCGGCCAACACAGCCGACGCCCGATGCCTCCGGAAGAGCCGAGGGTGCAACCGACCCCTCGCGCTCCTCATTCGGCACATACGGTTCTTGAGCAAGAAGCGTGCCGAAAAGCAGCCAAATTCGCCGATCTATTCTTAACACGTTGCGCAGCAGTGGCTTGCGTAGTGGCTCAGTCTTGTGCGGGACGGAGAGGGATGTTGCCAAAAATGGACGCCCAGACGCACATCGGGGCACGCGATATCCACAACCCATTAGCACACAATGTGTTGCAGCATTGTCTCCCTGAAGCAACGGCTGGCGGATGGATGGTGCGCGCGAGCGGCGGGCAGAATGCGCGGGAGGTGGAGGGGCGCGGTGCTCAGAAGAACAGGAGCTTGACGGCCGCGGCGAGCGTCAGCACCCGCACGACGACCGTGAATCCCTTGCGGGGGATTCGTTTCAGCAGCAGGATGCCGACGACGGCGCCGACGGCGATGGCGGGCAGGAGGATGGCGTTCGCCGTGAGCGTGGTCGCCGTGATCATCTCGCGGTGCAGGAAGAAGGGCACCTTGAAGAAGTTCAGGATGAAGAAGAACCACGCCCCGGTCCCCAGGAACTCCTTCTTCTCGAGCCGCATGGCGAGGAAGTAGACGATGATGAGCGGCGCGGCCGCGTTGGCCAGCATCGTGGCGAAGCCGGCCAGCAGGCCGATGGCAGCAGCAAGCCAGAGCTGGGTCGGCACCTCGGCCGCCGCGCCCCGCCGCCGCCAGAGGTCGACCACCAGCAGCAGAACCACGAGCCCCCCGATCGTCCGCTTCATCACCCGGTCGTCGATGAAGCCGATGGCGCAGTACCCGATCAGGATTCCGGCCACGGCCCACGGCAACAGGCGGATGACGTGCCGCCAGACGGCGTGGCGGCGGTAGTACATGAGCGCGAAGATGTCGCCCGCGAGCAGCAGCGGCAGCATGAAGCCGACGCGTTCCTTGACGGGAATCCATCCTTCGCCGAACGTGATGAGGGCGACGGCCCCGAGCAGGCCGATGCCCGGCACGCCCGTCTTCGACACGCCCACGATGACGGCGTAGCACGCGACGAGCACCCAGATGGCTGGTTCGAACTCCGGCATTGACCGATCTCGCTCCGGTCGGTGCGGCGAACGGACGGGGAAGGTTATCCGCCCCGTCGGAAAAAGTCAAACGCCGCGCCCAGCCGCGCCATTGACGTTCCGGAGCGGGCTGCTATGCTGTGCGCAACGGTCCCGAGCCATACGGGGCGGCATTCACAACAAGGAGGAGGCACATGAGCCCGGACAAGATCGCGGACGGCGCCCCGACGGCCGAGAGGCTCGGCTGGCGGCTCGGAATGCAGGCCTACACGTTCAACCGCTTCACGTTCTTCGAGGCGATCGACAAGACCGCATCGCTCGGACTGCGCGTCATCGAGTCGTATCCGGGGCAGCGGCTGGGCGCCGAGCACGGCGATGCGAAGATGCATCACGACATGGACCCGTCGCTGCACGCGGCCGTGCGCGACAAGCTCGCCTCGGCCGGCGTGGCGCTCGCGTGCTACGGCGTCGTCGACCTCAGCAGCGACGAGTCCGAGAGCCGCAGGGTCTTCGACTTCGCGAGAGCGATGGGCATCGAGACGCTCGTGAGCCAGCCGGAGCGCGACACGTTCGACCTGCTCGACGGCCTCACGGAGGAATATGGCATCACGCTCGCCATCCACAACCACCCCGAGCCGTCGACGTACTGGAAGCCCGACACGGTGCTCGAGGTGTGCGAGGGCCGCAGCCCGCGGATCGGCTCGTGCGCCGACACCGGCCACTGGATGCGGTCGGGCGTCGACCCGCTCGAGGCGCTGAAGAAGCTCGAGGGACACATCATCAGCCTGCACATGAAAGACCTGAACAAGTTCGGCACGATGGACTGCCACGACGTACCGTTCGGCCAGGGCGAAGGGAACGTCCGCGGGTGCATGCGGGAACTGCTGCGGCAGGGTATCCGCGCGGTGTTCTCGATCGAGTACGAGCACAACTGGGACGACTCGGTGCCCGAGATCGCCGAGGGCGTGGCGTTCTTCGAGAAGGTCGCGCAGGAACTGGCGGCGTAGCGGAGAGCCGCCGGCCGTATCTGCTTGGCGGGAACGCCGGCGATTGCGAAAAACGGGGACTGGCATCCCGTTGCCTGTCCCGTTTTTCGCCCACGCCAAACACATGCGGCCGCCGTGCTAGACGCCCGGCTTCCGGGTGCCGTAGCTCTCGTAGTGCACGATCTCGTCGAGCGGCTTTTTCGCCGCCTGCTGCGCCTCGTCGGCCGGATGACCGACCGGCAGGAGCACATACAGGCGAAGATCGTCGGGCACCCCGAGCAGCTCCTTCGCCCATTGCTCCTTCTGGAGAAGCGTCCCCTCGACCCAGACCGAGCCGTAGCCGAGCGCCGCGATCGCCAGCAGCATGTTCTCGACGCAGGCGGCGCAGTCCTCGACCCAGTAGCTGCCGAAGCTCGTCGCCGTGGGCGACATCACGACGGCGATCACGACGGGCACATTCTCGAACGAATCCTGAACCTCGGCCAGCTTCGCGATCGTGTCGGCGTCGCGGACGACGACGAACTCGCGGTTCTGCAGGTTGCAGCCCGACGGTGCAAGCCGCCCGGCCTCGAGGATCCTCGCCACGTCGCGATCCGGCACGTCGCCCGGCTTGAACTTCCGCACGCTGCACCGGTGCCTGACGGCATCAAAAAAGTCCATCACATCGCCTCCAAGTGAGAATCCCGGCCCGCCTCCGCCGAGCCCGCCCTTGGCGGGTGAACTTCGGCGGGTGACGTTCCTGATTCCCGGTTCCTGGTTCCGAGTTCCATCTCGCCTGCTGCCCGCTGCCTGCTACCGGCTACCTGCTTGCCCGCCTTCCGTGTGGCGGGCTGCCAGCCGCCTGCTTGCCCGCCTTCCGTGTGGCGGGCTGCCCTCCTCCCCTAGTCGTCCCACGACACCTGCTTCGACCGCTGCCGCTTGAGGCGGCCGCGGCGTTTCTTCGCTTCGAGGCGGCGCTCGACCACGCTCTTCGGGACGCGCGTCTTCTTCCGCACCCGCCGGCGCGTGAGCGCGTCGCGCAGCAGTTCGGCGAACCGCTCGACCGTCGCGGCGCGGTTGGCCGATTGCGTCCGGTGCCGCTGCGAGGCGATCACGAGCACCCCGTCTTTCGTGATCCGCGTCGCGAGGCGCGACCGGATCCGCGCGCGCTGCCAGTCGGTCAAGCTGGGCGAGCCGGCGACGTCGAACCTCAGCATAACGCGTGTGTTGACCTTGTTGACGTTCTGCCCGCCCGGCCCGCCGCTGCGAGACGCGGCGAATGAGAGTTCGTCCCTGGGGATGCTGAGCCGGTCGTTGATTTCGATCTGCCGCGCGGCCATGACGGGGACCTCTTCCTCCACATAATAGGATAGGCCGCGGGCCGGCGGGCGTCCAGCGCTAACAGGTGCCGGAGTCGATACTCCAAGCTCGGGGAATCTCGGTCAGGCGCCGGACTAGGCCGCGGGCCGGCGGGCGTCCAGCGCTAACAGGTGCCGGAGTCGATACTCCAAGCTCGGGGAATCTCGGTCAGGCGCCGGACGGGGACATGTACCGGAAGCCCCTTCCGCCTCCGGCGGAAGGGGATCGGTACGTGTCCCCAGACCGAATGAGAGCATCAACTCCCAGACCGTGAGACCGCGGGCGGCCCGCCGAAAAAAGTTGACCGCCTGCCGTGGGCGCCTTATGCTTGAATCCGCCGCATCTGACCTGCGGGTGCCCCGATTCTATGCGTAATCGCTTCGCCTTCCTGCTCCCCGTGCTCGACTACCTCGGCGCGCTGCTCTGGACGTCCGGGTTCGTGCTGCTGATCCCCGTCGTCGTGCTCCTGATCTCCGTGAGGGTCGGATATCAGGAAGTCTCGCCTTACTGCTTCTTCGGGCCAGCCGTATTCTCGCTCGCGCTCGGGCTCGTGCTGAAGCGGAGCCGGCGGTTCCAGCCGCTCGATTCGCGTGGCGCGATGCTCCTGTGCGTGCTCGGCTGGATCGTGGTCTCGGCCGTCGGGGCGCTGCCGTTCTGCTTCGCGCTCGGCGTGGGCTACCTCGACGCGTTCTTCGAGGCCGTCAGCGGATTCACGACGACGGGCATCACGATGCTGAGCGGGCTCGACCGGATGCCGCGGAGCATCCTGTTCTGGCGCGCGCTGACGCAGTGGCTCGGCGGGCTCGGCATCCTCGCCTTCTTCCTCGCGTTCGTGCACGGCCTCAGTTCGGCCCACCGCATCTTCAGCGCCGAAAGCCACAAGATCTACGCGAAGCGGCCCGCGCCGAGCTTGTTCCACACGCTCCGGATCCTTTGGATGATCTACGCCGGCCTGACGGTCGTCATCGCCGCCATCCTGCGGCTCGAGGGAATGGGATCGTTCGACGCGATCGCCCACTCGCTGACGGCTCTCTCGACCGGCGGCTTCTCGCCCCACGACGCCAGCATCGCCCACTACCAGCAGGCCGGCTACCGCCACTTCGCCCTGATCGAATACACCGTCATCCTTGGGATGCTGTTTGGCGGGATGAACTTCTTCATCCACTACCGCGTGCTTACAAGCGGCGCCCGGGCGCTCTGGGACAACATGGAGACGCGGCTCTACTGGATTCTGATCGCGGGCGCGACGGCGCTCGTGATGGCCGGCGTCCTGCGGACGCCCGACGCGCCGTCCGTCTCCGACGCCCTCCGCCACTCGCTCTTCCAGGTCGTGTCGGTCATGACGACGACGGGCTTCGGGACGAAGGACATCGGCACGGACTACTTCCCCGCGCTCGCGAAGCTCGTCTTCCTGGCCCTGATGGTCGTCGGCGGGTGCGTCGGGTCGACGGGCGGCGGCGTCAAGGTCCTCCGAGTCGGCATCCTCTTGAAGATGCTCGGGCGGCAGGTGCGGCGGGTTGCCCAGGGCCGGACGGCCGTCAATCTGGTCGTCGTGGACGGGGAGCGGGTCGACGTCGAGGAGTTGCGGCGGATCGCCGGGCTCTTCTTCGCCTGGGCGTTGCTGCTCTTCATCGGCGCGCTCGTCACGGCGGCGCTCAGCGATTACGGCGCGGTCGAGTCGGCGAGCGGGATGTTCAGCGCGCTCGGCAACATCGGCCCGTGCTACATCCCGGCGCCGGAGATGGCCGAACTCCACTGGGGCGTGAAGCTGACGTACATCATCGGGATGCTGGCGGGCCGCCTGGAGATCTTGCCGGTGCTGCTCCTGTTCTACCGCGCCGCGTGGCGGTGAATTAGAACAGCGACGCACTGGCGCCCGTGCATTTCCCTTGCAGGTGGATGATGCGCTCTGTATAAGTAAGAGCGTTCTGACACACGCTTGAACTCGAGGGCGCCATTCGTGATAGAGCACCAGTTCGACGTGCCCTTCATTGGCAATCTCGCCCTCCGAGAGAAACAGATCCAACAGAGCTACCGCCCGATCATCGCAGTGCATAAGTGGTTTGCCAGGCGGCCGGGCGCTTTGTTCAGGGGCCTCCTCCTATCTGAATTCGTCGCCGGTCCCGTCAGACAATCGTACTACCAGAGCCACCAGCTTGAGTCAGTGAAGATTGCCGATCCGTTCATGGGCGGGGGCACCCCGTTGCTTGAAGCGAACCGCATCGGTTGTAGCACCATCGGGTACGACATCAACCCGATGGCATATTGGATCGTCAAACAAGAGCTGGAGCACCTGGATCTCGATGCATACCGCGCCGCGGCGCTCGCAGTCCGATCGGCCCTCGAATCGGAAATCGGGCACCTCTACCGCACCCGGTGCGTGGAATGTGGCTCACATCACGCACACGCCAAGTACTTCCTCTGGTTGAAGACACTGCCCTGTTCGGAATGCGGGGAGAGCGTAGACCTGTTCCCGGGATACCTTGTGGCCCGGGACAGTCGGCACCCGATGAACGTGTTCGTGTGTCCCGAGTGCGGGGGTCTGACTGAGACCCCATCAAGAGAAGACCCGGGAATGTGTTCTCGCTGTGGCTGCACGCTCGGCGGTGCGCCTCCCGCGAGGCGGAACACGTGCCGGTGCCGAGGTTGCGGAGCGGCAGGGAAGTACCCGGACCCGCAAGGCGGTCCTCCGCAACACCGCCTTTTCGCCATTGAGTACCACTGTCCGAACTGCAAACCGAAGCATACCGGGCGTTTCTTCAAGCAACCAGACCAAGAGGACTTGGACCTCTTCGCCAAGGCGGAAACCGCTTACCGCAGTATGCGCTCGCAGTCCGTCCCAGACGACGATATTCCCCCCGGAGACGAGACGACGCGGCTGCACCGATGGGGGTACAAGAAGTACCGGGATTTGTTCAACGAGCGCCAGCTTCTCGCCCTCGAATTGACCGCCAACCTCATCAAGAGCCAATCTGATGAGAGGCTCCGAAATGCTCTCGCCACGAATCTCTCCGATCTCTTGCGGTATCAGAACATGCTGTGCCGCTACGATCCCACGGCGCTTAAGTCCCTCGACATTTTCTCTGTCCATGGATTTCCCGTGAGCTTGATACAGTGCGAGTCCAATTTCATGGGGATACGGAACGGCAACAACGGATGCTGCATCGGAAGCGGCGGGTGGCTGAACATCACAGAGAAGTACGCCAAGGCGAAGGCCTACTGCGATTCACCGTATGAAACGCGTCACGAGGGAAAGCGGAAGGTGCGCGTTCCCATGAAAGGTGAATGGATCGGCGACCGCGCTGATGGCCGTCAAGGGAAAGGGAGTCGCGACGTCGTATTACACTGCGCAAGCGCAACCTCCGCCGACATTGAACCAGACAGTCTCGACGGCGTCTTCACGGACCCGCCCTACTTCGGCAACGTCCAGTATGCCGAGCTAATGGATTTCTGCTACGTCTGGCTGCGGCGCCTGCTCGGACAGGAGAAGCCGGCATTTGCCTCGCCAACCACCAGACACCCCGACGAGCTGACAGGCAACGAGAGCATGGGGCGTGGGTTAGAGCATTTCACGGAGGGGCTGTCTCTCGTCTTCAGAAACATGGCAAGGGCCCTGAAACCTGGAGCGCCATTGGCGTTCACGTATCATCACAACAAGATCGAGGCGTACCTTCCTTTGGCTGTGGCAATTCTCGATGCGTCTCTGGCCTGCTCGGCCTCGCTGCCGTGTCCCGCGGAAATGGGCGCGTCGATCCACATTAGCGGCACCGGCTCCTCGATTGTCGACACCGTGTTCGTGTGTCGTTCGACGGGGCGGGTACCACGGGAATGGGTGGTGACCGACATCGAAGGGCTGGCGAAGCTGGTCCAGGCGGACATCGGCCAGCTTCGCGGCGCCGGTCTGCGCCCCACGCAGGGAGATGTGCGCTGCGTTCTCTTTGGGCATGTGGTGCGAACGGCCATCTGGGAACTCCGCGCCACCTGGAATCCGCATGCTCCCGCGAAGGAACGGATCACAACGGTCCGGGACTGGATAGAAACGAACTTGGCCCCGAGCAGAGCCCTGTCCCTTGTGCATGACGGGGCTATTGCGGAGCCGGCGCTGCAGGTCGCGGCCGTTCGGGAGGGGTCAGACACCTATGGGGAGGAAGACAGTGACGTTTCCTTTTGAAGCGTCTTTCGAGGACATCCAAGCGTCTCCCGATGTCTACGTGGATTCCGTGTTTGCCTGTCTTGGGTCCGAATTCATGGTGATGCCAAAGGGCCCCGGATTCATTGAGTATCCTGTGTTCGAAAGAGGGTATGAAGCCCTCAAGTGCGCAACGGGCGACTTCGCTGATTGGGCGCCCGAAAGGCTCCTGCAGGCAATCTGTGACGTTCCCATCTCCTTCGTGGTGTTGCGCAGCATCATGGGGTTCACTCCGCCGGAGTGGGCATATGTGACCACGCAGAGAACGGGCGTCAGCGTGACTCAAGGCGCCGCAAGGACTCTCGACCGCAAGATTCGGATGGCGCCGTCGACCAAGCTCAAGCCCACGAAGCTCGTGCGCGCGCGACTCGAAGCGCTTGTCGGGACGGCCTGCGCGTTGGTGGGCGAAGGAGCAGCAACAGGGGACGAGGGCCTGATACACCGCCTGGACAAAGCCGACACGCGCGGCGGGTCTGAGGGGGTCCAGAACCTTTCTCACCTCGGGGCGCCGTACGCGATGCTTCTCTACGAGAGGTTCCTCGGCAGACCATTCGCAGGGCACAGGGACTCCGTCAGCGAACTGATGGGTAACACCCTAGAGGGGGCCATCGAGGACGTTCTGTCCGGAGCCGGGGTCGGTTTTCGGAAGACGAGACGCGCTGAAACGATCTCGGGGTTCGACCAGACTCCGGATTTCATAATCCCCGACGAATACAATCCGCAGGTCATCATCGAGGCGAAGATAGCCGAAGATGATGGCACGGCTCGCGACAAGGTGACCAGGATTCAACACCTCGCCGAGTTGAGTACGGCGGGACAACCCTCGGACTCGCCCAAATACGAAGTCGTGGCCTGCGTCGCCGGGCGCGGATTTGGAGTCCGAAGAGAGGACATGAAGAAGATGCTCTATGCCACTCGCGGAAAGGTGTTCACGTTCAAGACGTTGGCGGGGATCGTGGAGCATACGAGACTTCACGAGTTCCGAACTCGATAGGGAGCCACACGGAGAATCGCGACCGCTCTGAGACTTGACCCAGTTGCGAGTTTCCGCTTGACTGGCCTTGGGGTGCGTTTATAATGCCGCAAAATGGTTCGCGGTGCGCCGCGGGCCGCTCGTGACGAACGGAGGGCATTGAATGAAACGCTTCGCAGTGGTGTGTGCACTCGTCCTTTGCGTCCTCGGCTCCGGTATGACGTTCGCCGCCGAATCCGCCGACCCCGACGGCCGGCTTGATGTGAACCCGATTCCGACCGACCCCGTGGAGCCGATAGAGGACACGGAGTTCGATCCGATCACCGCGATCGGCGGCTACATCTGGGCACGGGTCCGCGACGTTGGCGATATCGTCACGCTCAAGCTCGGCTGGGGCACCCATCGTTCGATCGGCGTCCAGGTCCGCGCGACCAGGTTGGTCCAGGTCGGCGCCGGCTGCTTCGAGGGCTGGGTCGTCGCGATGGACCGCGGCTGCGTCGGCGTGATGAAGGAGGCCGAGATCGAGGCGGGCCTCTCGCTGTGGTACGTGAGCTACATTGCCCGCGACGTGATCTGGGAGACGGAGGACGCGAAGCGCCGCAATGTGTTCTTCGGGGACGTCGGCGACGAGAAGGAGCTGACGCCGGACGACCTGAACCTCTACGACGACGAGAACGCCCACCCGCTGACGCTGGGGGTCCAGGCGCAGTTGCCGTGCCTGCCCAAGATCGAGGCCGGGGTGAATCTGGGGGAAATCCCTGACTTGCTGCTGGGCTTTTTCCATATCAGCGGCTTCCGCGTGCCGCCGCCCTTCCACATGCAGGACGGGCCCAACGGCGAACGCATCCCCGCTCCGTCCATCTTCTGGCACGGGCAGGAGAAATACGAAAAGTACGAGTGAGCGCGGGCACCTGCGTCCCCGCTGTTTCGTGAATTCCCCGATGAAAGGAGTGTCATCGCATGCCATTGGTCCCGATGAAGCAAGTCCTCGATGAGGCCCGCCAAGGCGGTTACGGTGTCGGCGCCTACAACGTCAACAATATGGAGCAGATCCAGGCCCTGATGCAGGGCGCGTCGGAAACGCAGACACCCATCATCCTCCAGGCCAGCAAGGGCGCCCTCGAATACAGCAAGATGATCTACCTCAAGTACCTCATCCAGGCGGCCGTCGAGGACAACCCCGATATCCCCGTCGTCTGCCACCTCGACCACGGCCCGGACCTGAAGACCTGCAAGGAAGCTATCGCGCTCGGGTTCACGTCGGTTATGATCGACGGCTCCATCGACTACGCCGCGAAGGACGAGAACGGCGCCCATCCGCCGCGTTCGTTCGAGGACAACATGGCCGTGACGAAAGAGGTCGTGGATTACGCCCACAAGCTCGGCGTGAGCGTCGAGGGCGAACTCGGCACGCTCGGCGGCATCGAGGACGACACACAGGCCTCGGCCATCCACCTGACCGATCCCGACGAGGTCGCGGAGTTCGTGGCCAACACGGGTGTCGACGCGCTCGCCATCGCGATCGGCACGTCGCACGGCGCGTACAAGTTCAAAGAAGCCCCCACGCTGGCGCTGGACCTGATCCCGAAGATCCGCGAGAAGGCCGGCGACACGGCCCTCGTGATGCACGGCTCCTCGAGCGTTCCGCAGGACCTCGTCGCCATCATCAACCAGTACGGCGGAGCGATGAAGAAGTCGATGGGCGTGCCGATGGACCAGATCCAGGAGGCCGTCAAGCTCGGCGTTCAGAAGATCAACGTCGACACCGACGGCCGGCTCGCCTTCACCGGCAACATCCGCAAGTACATGGCCGAGCATCCCGACGTGTTCGACCAGCGGAAGTACCTCGGCGAGGGCCGCAAGGGCATCTACGACGTCATGAAGCAGAAGATGATCGACTTCGGCACCGCCGGGCACGCCGGCGACTACGAGCCCGCGACCCTAGAAGACGCCAAGGGCTGGTACAACTAGCTCACTCCCCGCACGCACCGACAGTGCCTTCCGGCCCCGCGCCGGCATCCCTTTGGCGCCTGCGAAAACCGCGGTACAGCCACCCATTTCTCAAAGCCGAAATGGGCTGGCAGTCCCCAATGGCACTAACATAAGGGGCTTGGTCCGTGTCGCCGAGCTCCGCTCGTAATCGTAATCTTACTCCTAATCGTAATCGCCATTTCGTAACTCCCGCTGCCGAAGAGGATTACGATTATGATTAGGATTACGGCGAAGACGGTGGCGACCCGCCCGTTCTCTCTGGCGGCGGATGATCGGCCTTACGTTAGCCATTGCTGGCAGTCCCGGGTTTTCGCTCCCCCGCTGCGCTCACGCCGGCGACAAACAGGGACTGCGGGGCTGTTGAAGAAGTGCCTTCTCTAGCCTGAAAGGCTCAAATCCATCAGCCCAGGGCGAAGCCCTGGGAAAGTGTCGGTGAGACGGGAAAGCCCTGAAGGGGCGATAGAGACGCTGTGACGCCCCTACAGGGCTTGGCTCAAGGCGCATCTGCTCACCCAGGGCTTCGCCCTGGGCTAGTGAATAGTGCCCCTTCGGGGCAAGAAACAGGCTCTTTCAGCAGCCCCACTCGCACCCCGTTGCCTGTCCCGTTTTTCGCTCACCCTCAACGGATACCCGCGCCGGAAGGCACTTTGTTTCGACGCGCCCCGCGAGAAGAGCGCTCGCCGTGTGCGCTCGCCGGCGATTCCGCCGACTTTTTTTCGGAGGCCCCGCCGCGAAGCGCCGGGCGAGCGGCCGCGCCGCGCGCACAAACCCGTTCGCCCCGCCCGTCCGGGCTGCGCCGGCGCCGCGTGCGGTTGCCCGCACACGGCCCATGGCGCCCGCTCAGGCCATCGAGACGATACATAGTACAGCACATATAGACATATATAGCTCATGCACTGCGTGAACTGCATAGCACACCTCACGACAGAGGCGCTGTCATTCCTCTTGCGCGCTTACAGTTTGCGTTCTCCAAAAAACACTCCGCCTGCTGCCGATTTTCGGTTGACACGCTTTCGGTCCGGCGCTATTATCCGCGAGTCGTACTGGTAGTCACTCAATCCAACGATCGCGGAAGCGTCCACGAGGGTTCCTAGCTCTTCTGGGTGCCAATCAAACGGGAGGGGCTGACGCGCTTCCTCCCGAACAACCGGACAAGTAGCAGCGCGAGGCGACTTATCGCTCTCGGGGCCGGCTAGCTCTGTGGTGGGGCGTCGGAGTCTGCGAAGACGACAAGCAACGGTCCTCTTGCCTCGGTCCTCGTGACGCATCCGCACAGTTAAACAAATGCGTGGGGGGGCCGCCATGCAGACTGCTGAGGCCATCTGGTCATCCGTGCTTACGGAGATGACCAAGTACATCAGCCCCGAGCAGTTCGAGACCTGGTTCACCGACGTCGCACTCACCCACGCCACCCCCCAGCAAGCCGTCATCCGCGTCCCTAACGCCTTCTACTCCAAGTGGTTCGAGATGCACTACGCCGGCCTCCTCGCCGACGCGCTCCACACGTCGCTCGGCCGCCGGCCCGAGATTCACTTCGAAATCGCCCCGCGCGAGCGGAAACCGCAGCCGGCCGCTCCCGCTCCCTCGTCGCCGCCCCCCCGCGCACCCCGCTCCGACCTGAAGCTCAACCACGATTACGTGTTCAGCAAGTTCGTCGTCGGGCCGTCCAACCAGCTCGCCCACGCGGCCGCGCTCGCCGTCGTCGAATCGCCCGGCCTGTCCTACAACCCCCTCTTCCTGCACGCCGACGTGGGGCTCGGCAAGACGCACCTCGTGCACGCCGTCGCCCACGCGCTCCTGAAAAGACGGCCCGACCTCCGGATCCGCTACCTCTCCTGCGAATCGTTCATGAACCAGTTCATCTACGCGCTCCAGAAGGGCGGGCTGGAGCAGTTCCGCAGGCGGTATCGCGAGGTCGACGCCCTCATGATCGACGACATCCACGTGCTCGCCCGCCGCACCCGCACCCAGGAGGAGTTTTTCCACACGTTCAACGTGCTCTACAACGCGCACAAGCAGATCATCGTGTGCAGCGACAGCGCGCCCGAGGACATCCCCACGTTCGAGGAGCGACTGATCTCGCGGTTCAAGTGGGGCCTCGTCGCGCGGATCGACCCGCCCTGCGTCGAGACCCGCATGGCCATCGTCCGCAAGAAGGCCGAGCTGCGCGGCAAGTTCCTGCCCGACGACGTCGTCGAGTACATCGCGGAGATCGCGCCGACGAACGTCCGCGAACTCGAGGGCGCCGTCCTCAAGACCATCGGCTACGCGTCATTGATGAACCGGTCGGCCGACCTGCAACTCGCCGCCCAGATCCTGCAGGCACGCCCGCAGGGGCCCGCGGCCGGGCCCGTCACCTGCGACACGATCCAGGGCGTCGTGGCCCGCTGGTACGGCCTCCGCCCGGCCGAGCTTCAGGCGAAGACGCGCGCACGGTCCATCGCCTTCCCCCGCCAGGTCGCCATGTACCTGGCCCGGCAGCTCACGAACAAGTCGCTCGAGGAGATCGGACGGGCCTTTGGCGGCCGGGACCACTCGACCGTCGCCCACGCCCGCGAGCGGATCGAGCGCGAACTCGCCGCGAAGACCGAGTTCAAAGACACCGTCGAGTCGTTGATTCAGCAGATCAAGTCCGGCGGACCGGCGCCGAAGAAAGGCTGAGACCGCGCTGCTCTGCTGAAAAGCGAGATCCCTGCTTGCGGCAGGCAAGCCCGCCTTGGGCGGGTGAACTTCGCGGAGCCTGTCCTGAGCGAAGCCAAAGGGCTCAGCAAGATAGGACCGAGTTATGAGAGCAGTTGCGGAGCAACTGCCAAGCCATTGCGGAGCAATGGCCGTCATTCTGAGCGTTAGCGAAGAATCTCCCTTGTATGTCTCTGTCTGGTCTTCAACATAGTGGGATCGCCCCCTTCCCCTACCAGCCCGACTTGCGAAGTTCCGCCAGGGCGATGCCGCTGAACCACGCATCCTCGCTCGCATCCATCGCCCTCCGAAACAACTCCTCCGCCAGCTTCGTGTCCCTGGCCGCCGCCGCACGCTGGGCCATGTAGAAGTCCGCCTCGCCCGGCCCGAACGCGTTCGGGTTCGCCGCGAGCCACTTTGCGAACTCCTTGGGCGACGTCACGCCCGCCGTCAGCAACGCGACCTTCACCTCGGGGAACTCCGCCGGATAGTCTTCCGCAATCTGGTCCCAGGCCCCCTCCGCCTTCTCCTGGCGGCCCAGGTGCTGCCAGATCGCGGCGGCCTTCGCGAGCGCTCCCGCCGCCGTCCGCTTGTCCGGCGGCGTCGCCGCGGCTGCGGCGAACGCATCGCCCGCGTGGAAATAGTCGCTCCCCGAGAGCAGGATGTGCGCAGCCGCCAGCCGGATGCCGGCGGCGGCACGCGGGTCGCCCGCCCGCCGCCTCGCGGCCGTCTCGTAGATCTCGAGGACCGTGCCGCCCGCGTGCGCGGCGATCAGCGCCCGGGCGGTCTCCTCCGTTGCGGCGACAACGGCCCGCTCCGTCTCGAAGCCGGTTAGCGCCTGGATCATCAGCCGCCGCACCAGGGAGCGATCTGCAGACCTCACGCCGACCCTCATGACAGCCGCAAGCGGGCCGGCCATTTGCGGACCCGGGAATCGCTCGATCAAGCTTGCCGCCCGCGCCGAGTCGTCCTCGGCGATGAGTTCCGCGGCGACCTCGGCGGCGAGGGCGGCGAAGTCGCCCTTCCGCCCCGGGACGGCCGCCCAGGCATGCGTGAGCGTCGAATAGGCGCCCTCGAGATCGTCGGAGACCATCTGCCCCCGCGCCGCCGCCAGAACCCGCCCGGCGAGCTGCTCGTCCCCGACCCGCGCATGCACGGCCACAACGCCCGCGTATTCGCCGGCGTCGAGCAACACGGCCATCAACCGGTCGGCCGACGCCCGCAACGCGCCGCGGTTCGCGGGGAACCGATCGCAGGCCTCGCCCAGCAGCCCCGCCGCGCCGGCCGTGTCGCCCTCCCCGACCAAGCCCAAGATCGCCCGGTCGAACGAGGCGACAAGGCCCGCGAACGGATAAGCCGCGTGCACGTTCAGGACCCGACCGTACTGCTTGGAGGTGATGAACTGCCCGGCAAGCAGAGAAGCCGCGCGATCGAGGCGCGGCGTCTGCATGCCGCTTGTGTTCGCGAACAAGAGCAAGCCGAGCGCCGTGGCCTGCCCCTTCGCCGCGACCTCCCGAGCGACCGTCGCTTCGAACGCGGGCACCGCCTCCCGCGCGGGCAGCGCCGCAAACGCCCGCTTCATCCCATCGTAGTTCCGCTGGCCGGCAAACCCCGTACACAGGTCGTGGGCGACCTTGCCAAACGCGGCCCGCGCGCCCGGCCCCGCCTCCGCCCACTGGTCGCGAAGCGTCGCTCGCGGCCCACCGAACCGCACGCCCTCGATGACATCGAGGGCTGGCACATAGGCGCGGTCGCCGATGTACCGCGACAGCACGGACGGAAACTGCCAGACCGCGCCGGAGCGGATCCGGCCGACGCGGCAGAATTCCCTGAGTTCCTTCGCGGCCTGCTCGTATCGGCCCAGGCGAACGAGCAGGAAGAAGATGCGCTCCTTGTTCGCGGCCAGGACAGGCCGGTGCTTGGCGGTCAGCAGGCCCTGCTGCTGCTCGACGCGGCGATAGGACTGCAGCGCCGCGCCCCAGCCCGTCTCGGGGTGCGGGCCGAGCGCCTCGCGGACCAGCCCGCGCTTGTGCTCGGCCAGCACGGCGATGAGCTGGCCGCCGTGGTTCTTGATCAGCGCGTCGTATTCGTCCAGCGCCTCCAAGAGCCGGCCCTTGCCGAGAACGTGCCAGTCGATCGCCTGCAGCTTGCTGAGCCGCGAGCCGGTGAACTCTTCGCGCCGGATCCTCACGTCGTCGAACGCGACGGTGCATCCCCACGTGTAGAGCCCGAAGCGAGGCCCGGCGCCCCGAAGCAGTTCCGGATCGTTGTACTGCAGTTCCCGAACGTCGTCGCCACTCGACACGCGGCAGCTGAGCGACACCCCGTGCCGCTCGATTCGAAACCGGTACGGGACACCGGGCCGAAGCGCCGGGGTTGCGACGTCGGCCAACAGGCGGCCGAGGCGGTAGAGCGACAAGCTGTCGCCTCGCGCCCTGCCGAACCGCAGGGTGTAGGCGTCGCGACGCGACGCACCCAGAAAGCAGTTGATCCGCGCGGCCTTCGACGTCACCGAGGCGGTGAACTCGATTGCGGCGTTCCCGCTGATCTCCTCGTTCAGCAGCGCGTGCGTCTCGGCCTTCGCATCGACGACGAGCCGACCGGCATCGATGCGCCACTCGCCCCCGGACGGCTTCCAGACGGGATCGAGCTGCGGGGCCGAGAACCCGTCGCGGAAGTGCTCGAACCACACGGGCTCCTGCTCGGCCGCGGCCAGCACCAGCTCGCGCTCGAGCAGGTCGGCCTTGCGCTGCTTCGCCGCCTCGTGCCGCGTGACGAGAGTCGTGACGACCGCGGACACGCCGGCCGTGATGAGCCCGATGACGAGGCCGACGACGATTGCGTGGCGGGATTTCCGGACGATGCGCGCAGCCCGGCGCACGAGCCCGGCCGGGCGGGCGGTGATCATCTCGCCGGCGAGATAGCGCCGGATGTCGTCGGCGAGCGCGGCCATGCCCCCGTAGCGGCGCCGCCGCTCCTTCTCCATCGCCTTCGCGACAATCGTCTCGATGTCGCGGTGCAGCTTCGGGGCGAGCCGCCGGAGCGGCGACGGCTCGTCGTGGATGACCTTCATGACGATGTTCATCATCGTCTCGCCGCTGAACGGGGCGCGGCCCGAGAGCATCTCATAGATCACGGCGCCGAGCGAGTAGACGTCGGACCGGCGGTCGATCTGCTTGCTCTCGCCGCGCGCCTGCTCGGGCGCCATGTAGGCCGGCGTGCCGATGGTCGTGCCGGTGCGGGTGAACTTCGAGTCGGAGTCGACCTGTTTCGCGAGCCCGAAGTCCATGATCTGCGGCCGGCCCGATCGGTCGACCATGATGTTGCTCGGCTTGATGTCCCGGTGGATGACGCCGTGGTCGTGCGCGTAGGCGAGCGCGTCGGCGACGGCGGCTCCGACCTCGAGCGAGTGGCGGACGCTCAGGCCGCCCTGCGCGATCAGCACGTCGAGCGGGACGCCGTCGATGAACCCCATCGTGAAGAACGGGTTGCCGTTCTCCGTCCCGATTTCGTAGATGGGGACGATGTTCGGATGGCGGAGCTGCGCGGCGGCGCGGGCCTCTTTCTCGAACCGCGCGACCTGCTCGGCCGACGCGTAGTCGCCCGCGATGAGGACCTTCAGCGCGACGACCCGCCGGAGCTTGTTGTGGCGCGCCTTGTAGATCACCCCCATCGCGCCGCGCGAGACTTCCTCGAGGATCTCGTAGCCGCCGAGTTCGCGGTGCTTCGCGGTCGCCGCCGGCGACGCCGGCTCGGCATCGGGCGCCTCGCGGCACCGCGGGCAGACAGCGTCCGCGGCGTCGCCCCCGTCATTGGGCGCGTCGAACGAACCGCCGCACTCTTTGCAGACGAACTCCATCGCACTCCTGTCCTGTCTTGCGCATTCTATGCCCTCGGCGCGCGATTATCAATCACGAAGGTCCGACGCAAAGGCGCGGCCGCATCGGACGCAGTCAGGCGTTTTTCGCGAGCCCGTGGGCCTTGAGTTTTCGATAGAGCGTGGCGCGGTCGATTCCCAGCATGTTCGCCGCCTTCTCTTTGTTGCCGTCCGAGGCGTCGAGCGCCTTCGACAGCATCTGGCGTTCGAGGTAGCGGACGGCGGCGCCGAGCGGGGTGACGCGGCCCGGCTTGACCGCGGAGAGGTCGTCGCGGGCGGGGGCGCCCGACAGCGCGAAGCTCTCGACGAAATCGGGCGGCAGATGTTCCGGGCGGACCTCGTCGCCCTCGGCGAACGTGACGGCGCACTCGACGACGTTCTCGAGCTGCCGCACGTTCCCGGGCCACTCGGCCTTCCGGAGGATCTCGAGCACGGTGCGGCCGATGGCGGGCGCCCGCCGGCCGAGCCGCGCGGCCGTGCGCTCGGCGAAGTGCTGCGCCAGGAGCGGCACGTCGTCGAGCCGGTCGCCGAGCGGCGGGATCGCCAGCCGGACGACGTTGAGGCGGTAGTAGAGTTCGCGGCGGAAGAGGTCCCGCTCGATGAGGTCTTCGAGGTCGCGGTTCGTGGCCGAGAGGATCCGCACGTCGACCTGCCGCTCCTCCGTGCTGCCGACGGGCCGGACCGCGCGCTCCTGGATGGTCCGGAGCAGCCGTTGCTGGACGCGGGGCGTCATCTCGCCGATCTCATCGAGGAAGACGGTGCCGCCGTCGGCGGCTTCGAGGAGCCCGGTCCGGTCGTCGACGGCTCCTGTGAAGGCGCCCCGGACGTGCCCGAACAGCTCGCCCTCGAGGAGCGTCTCGGTCAGTGCTCCGCAATCGACCGCGACGAAGGGCCCCGCGGAGCGGCCGCTTCGCGCGTGGATCGCGCGGGCGACGAGTTCCTTGCCCGAGCCGCTCTCGCCGCAGATGAGGACGGTCGTGTCGGCGCGGGCGACCTGCTCGATCCGCGCGTAAAGGTCGTGCATCGGTTCGCTGCGGCCGATCATGCCGGCGAAGTCGCCCTCGGCCGCCGCGGCCTTCGCAGCCGGTGCCGACGGCGTCCGCTCGGCGTCTTCCCCGCGCCCGGCCAGGATGCCGGCGACCGTCTCGGCCAAACGGGCGACGTCGAACGGCTTGGTGACATACTCGGCGGCCCCGTGCTTCATCGCGCGAACGGCCGACTCGACGGAGCCGAAGCCCGTGATGATGATGACGTCCGGCGGGTCGGGCCTCGCCCGTGCGGCCGCCAGCACGTCGAATCCGTCGCCGTCGGGCATCATGACGTCGGTGATGACGAGGTCGTAGTCGGCCCCGCGGATGCGGTCGACGGCGGGATTGGCGCGGTCGGCCGTCTCCAACTCGTGGCCGGCCGGCGCCAGCGCGTAGGCGATCAGTTGGCTGATGCCGGGCTCATCGTCGACGATAAGGATTCTGGACACAGCAGCCCTCTTGCCTTCCCCCGGTTCGGAAGGATTATAGCACAATGAGTCGTGTCATCGGAAGCGGTCAGGACCCGCGTTCGAAATATCCACTCGGCCATTGTTCTGAGGGACGCTGGGTAGGTTTCCGAGCACCGATACTTATAAGCTGTAGACGTATAATCGACACTCCGGTAAGAGATGGCGTTGATGAAGACGAAACAGCTAACCAACTTCGGACGAAACGTGAGGCGGGCGAGACTGCGGCTTGGCATCTCGCAAGAGGAGTTGGCCCACCGCTCGGGCCTGCACCGCACGTATGTCGGCGGGGTGGAGCGCGGTGAACGCAATATCAGTCTGCTCAACATTGTTAAGCTCGCCCGTGCGTTGGACGTGGCTCCTTCTCGCCTTTTGCGGAGCATCGAGTGACACCGGTCCTCTCCCCGTACCACGGCGTGCACTGGTCGCACTGGGAAGACACGACCCGTGCGCTTTTCAAGGCCCACCCTCTGGCCAAACACAAGATCGTTGACGTTGTGCTGGACGTGTGGCAGAGCATATTCCGTTCAAGTATTGGCAGGCCCAAGGCCCGGATTGGCAGAGATCTGTTTCCAAGACCCCAGATCATGGCTTTCTTCCTGCACGAGTTGATTCCGCTCAGATTGGCGGCGCAACATCCGAGATTGTGGAGGAGGGACGAGTCTGCCGAGGAAAAGGACCTCGTGTACGTACGCGAGCCTTCGCTGTCGGTCGAGATCAAGGCCTCGTCTCACAAGTCGAAGGTATTCGGGAACCGCAGCTACGCGCAGCCCGCCTCGGCAACGAAGAAAGACAAGTCGGGGTACTACCTGACGGTGAACTTCGAGAAGTTCAGCGAAGATACACCAAAGCCCGCCATCGTCCGAATTCGATTCGGGTGGCTTGACCACAGCGACTGGATTGGACAAGCGGCTGCGACCGGCCAGCAGGCGCACCTGCGCTCGACCGCGGAGAAGTACAAGCTAGTCGATCTGTACACCGGAGAATAGAGGTCGCTGGTCGCCTTGGAGAGCCTTCCTCCTGAGGTGCGCGTCGATCCTCTGCTCAGCAATTCGAACGTAATCCTCTCTAATCTCAAAGCCCAGCGCCCGGCGCCCCGTCCGCAGACACGCCTCCGCCGTCGTACCTGATCCCAGAAACGGATCCATGACCAATTCACCCGGATTGCTGGACGTTCTGACGATTCGTTCGATGACCGCGGCAGGAAACTGCGCCGGATGGGCCGTGCGTTCGGGCGAAGATCGATTCGCGCCGGAAGTGACTTTCGGGAAATGCCACACATCCGTCGGATTCTTCCCCAGCGGATTGCATCTGAGCTTGCCGTTCTTCCGCTGATTCGGATACTTGACGTCCTTGTCGCGAACTGCATCCAAGTTAAAGGTGTACCGATCAGGATTCTTGACACACCACAGGAACTTCTCGTTGCGCGGCGAAAAGGACGTCCGTGCGGCTACCCCCGCTCCGTAGTTCCAGACGATTTCCTGGATAATGTAGAATGGGATTCGTTTCCAGAGCAGGTACGGGAGCGGGAGCGCCTTCGCCGCGTCCGGCACTTCCACGTAGCCCAAGTTCAACCAAAGGGCTCCGTCAGTCCGAGTAACTCGATGTATCTCACCGAGCCATTCGTCACACCAATCGAGGTAGTCATCCAGCGGCAGGGGGGTCTCGTAGGGCTTGCCGATATTGTAGGGCGGGCTGGTCACCGTCAGAGAAACAGACTCCGAGGGCATGCGCCGCATGTGATCGAGGCAATCACCGAGGTAGAGGTTGACCTCGTCAGTTTCAAAGCGCGGCGGGCCAAGCTCGGGGATAAGCACCGAAGTCACCTCCTCACACACAGGATGCTATCCACTTCGCGCGCGTGTGTCAAGATCGCGGCCACGTAATGCCTTTTTCCGTTGACTCGCCAGACGGCGTGTGCTATCCTCGTTGACCACCCCACCCCCGCGGGTGTCGGAGTTCTCGGATGACTTGGAAGTCGTCCTCACCAGCCACACAATCAGTCCAGCGGAGCCGATTGTCTGAATGAAGATGCTCGAAGGCGGTATCACGTTTGACGACGTCTACCTCGTCCCCCAGGAATCCGGCGTCCTGCCGACCGACGTGGAGACGCGAACGAAGCTCACCCGGTCAATCGACCTGAACATCCCGCTGTGCTCGGCGCCGATGGACACGGTGACCGAGTCGGCCCTGGCCATCGCGCTCGCCCAAGAGGGCGGCGTCGGCATCATCCATCGGAACCTGTCCATCGAGAACCAGGTCCGCGAGGTCGATACGGTCAAGCGGTCTGCGAACGGGGTCATCATCGACCCGATCACGCTGCCCCCGGGCGAGCAGATCTCGACGGCGATCGACATCATGGACACGCACCGGATCTCGGGCGTGCCCATCGTCGAGGGCGAGGACCTGGTCGGGATCCTCACACGCCGCGACCTCAAGTTCCAGTCGGACATGACCGTCAAGATTAGCGAGGTGATGACGAAGGATGCCCTGGTGACGGCGCCGTTCGGCACGACGCTCCAGCAGGCCGAGCAGATTCTGCAGGTGAACAAGGTCGAGAAGCTGCTGCTGGTCGAGAACAGGCGGCACCTCCGCGGCCTGATCACGATCAAGGACATCGACAAGATTCAGCAGTTTCCGAATGCGTGCCACGACGGCCGCGGCCGCCTGCGGGTCGGGGCCGCCGTCGGCCCGGACGACGACGAGCGCGCGGAGCAGCTTCTGGCGAAAGACGTGGACTTTCTGTGCATCGATACGGCCCACGGGCACACGGTCAACGTGCTCAACGCGGTCAGGCGATACAAGAAGGCGCACGACATCGAGATCATCGCAGGCAACGTGGCGACGGCGGAAGGGGCGAAGGCCCTGGTCGACGCCGGGGCCGACGCGGTCAAGGTCGGGATCGGGCCGGGCTCGATCTGCACGACGCGCGTGGTCGCGGGCGTCGGCGTGCCGCAGATCACGGCGATCCTCGACGCGGTGTCGGGCGCGGGCGGCGTGCCCGTGATCGCCGACGGCGGCATCCGCTACTCGGGCGACATCATCAAGGCGCTGGCCGCCGGCGCGAGTTCGGTCATCATGGGCAGTCTCTTCGCCGGGCTGACGGAAAGCCCCGGCGAGATCATCTACTACCAGGGTCGCAGCTTCAAGGCATACCGCGGGATGGGCTCGATCGGCGCGATGGTCAAGGGCGGCAAGGCCCGCTACGGCCAGGCGGGCGTCGACAGGCCCGGCAAGCTCGTGCCCGAGGGCGTCGAGGGGCGGGTGCCGCATCGCGGCTCCCTGGCCGATTTCGTCTACCAGATGGTCGGCGGCGTGCGAGCGGGGATGGGATACATCGGTGCCCGCGGGATTCCCGAGATTCGAGAGCGGGCCGTCATGATTCGGGTGTCGCCGGCGAGCGTGACCGAAGCGCACCCGCACGACATCGCCATCACGCACGAGGCCCCCAACTACCGGCCAAACTACAGCGAGCCGTTGCTCTAGGCCCGCCTAGAGGAGACACCGACAATGACGCGCTCCGCAGATCCGGACGTGATGCCCGGCGCCGGCCTGTCCCTCCGCCGGCCCGAGGACAGCGAGACTGAACGACTCTTCAAGCACTTCTTCTCGCAGAGCAATCTGTTCAACACAATCCCGCACAATCTGTGGAGCCCGCCGACCGACGTCTACGAAACGCCGGGCCGCTACGTCGTGCGGATCGAGATCCCCGGCATTCAGGACATCGAGACCGACGTGCAGATCGAGCTGACGCAGAACGTGCTGACCGTTCGCGGCCACCGGCGCGATGCGAACTGCGACTCGATTCTGAGCTTCCACCGGATGGAAATCCACTACGGCTACTTCGAGAAGGTGGTCACGCTGCCCCACGCCATCAACCCCGAGGCCCGGCAGGGCCATTACCGCGACGGCTTCCTCGAGATCACGATCGAGAAAGCGGAGCCCGAGCGCCCGTCGCGGCGGCGGATCGAGATCGAGTCCTGAGGGCCCCCGAATGGGCGATGACGAAAACCACGACCTCTCCGACATCGTATCGGTCGAGTCGGACCTGTCGCAGCTGGCCGGGGGCGAACCGCCCGAGATTCCGCCCGTGCTGCCCGTGCTGCCCACGGCGGCGAACGTTATCTTCCCCGGGATGATGATCCCGCTGGTCTTCTCGAACGAGCGCTCGATGCGCTGCATCGACGACGTGGTCGTCAACGACCGGCTCATCGCGCTGGTTGCGCAGACGGACCCCGAGCAGGAAGACCCGGCCCCCGACGGCGCCTACGACGTGGGCTGCGCCGGCGCGATCCTCAAGATGCTCAAGTTCCCCGACGGCACGACCCGCATCCTCGCCCAGGGGATCGCGCGCGTGCGGGTCGGCGAGCTGATCCAGGCCGATCCCTACTGGCGGGCGACCGTCACGACGCCCGAGGAACACGAGGTCAAGTCGCACAAGCTCGACGCCGTCTTCGCGAACGTGTCGAACGAATTCCAGCGGCTCGTCAACCTGATGCCGAACGTCGCCGACGAGGTGAAGATCGCGGCGCTCAACATCCGGGAGCCGGGTAAGCTGGCGGACTTCATCACGTCGAACCTCGCCATCAAGGTCGAGGAGAAGCAGGAGATTCTGGCGGAGTTCGATGTCGAGGCCCGGCTCGAACGCGTCGCCGGCATCCTCGGCCGCGAGATCCAGCTGCTCGAACTCGGCTCGCGCATCCAGAAAGAAGTGCAGAGCACGATGGGCAAGAACCAGCGTGAGTACTTCCTTCGCGAGCAGCTCCGCGCGATCCGCCAGGAACTCGGCGACGGCGACGACCATCTCCGTGAGATCGAGGAGCTGCGCGAGCAGATCGACGCGGCCCACATGACCGAAGAGGCCAAGGCGACCGCGGAGAAAGAGCTGGACCGGCTCGGCCGCATGTCGCCCAACGCCGCCGAATACACCGTCGCACGCACCTACCTCGACTGGCTCATCACGCTGCCGTGGGACGTGGCGAGCGCCGACAAGCTCGACATCAAGGCCGCGCAGCAGGTGCTCGATGACGACCACCACGACCTTGAGAAGGTGAAAGAACGCATCCTCGAGTACCTCGCCGTGCGCAAGCTGAAGCCCGACAGCAAGGGGCCGATCCTTTGCTTCGTCGGGCCGCCCGGCGTCGGCAAGACGAGTCTGGGCCGGTCGATCGCCCGGGCGCTCGGCCGCAAGTTCCACCGGCTCTCGCTGGGCGGCGTGCGCGACGAGGCCGAGATCCGCGGCCACCGCCGCACCTACGTCGGAGCCCTCCCCGGCCGCATCATCCAGGGCATCCGCAAGGTCGGCACAAAGAACCCGCTCTTCATGCTCGACGAGGTCGACAAGCTCGGCTCCGATTTCCGCGGCGACCCCTCGAGCGCCCTGCTCGAGGTGCTCGATCCCGAGCAGAACTCGACGTTCTCCGATCATTACCTCGAGGTCTGCTTCGACCTGTCGAACGTGATGTTCATCACGACCGCGAACCTGCTCGACCCCGTCCCCCCGGCGCTCAGGGATCGCATGGAGGTCCTCGCCCTGCCGGGATACACATATGAGGACAAGCTGGCCATCGCGAGAAAGCACCTGATCCCGAAGCAGATAGAGGAGCACGGGCTGGGGAGCCGGCAGATCCGCATCGCCGACAGCGCGGTCAAGAAGATCATCAGCAGCTACACGCGCGAGGCGGGCGTGCGGAACCTCGAACGCGGGATCGGCACCCTTTGCCGCAAGGTCGCGAAGTTCGTCGCCGAGGGCGGCTGCAAGCTCCAGCGGATCACGGCCGCCAACATCGACGACTATCTCGGGCCGGTCCGCTACCACCCCGAGTTGGCCGACCGGACCCGCCAGGCGGGCGTCGCGACGGGCATGGCGTGGACGGCCGCTGGCGGCGAAATCCTGTTCGTCGAGTCGACCCGGATGCCGGGCAGCAAGGGCCTGCTCCTGACGGGCCAGCTCGGCGACGTGATGAAGGAATCGGCCCAGGCGGCCTTGAGCTACACGCGAACCCACGCCGCCGAACTCGGGATCGCCGACGACTTCTTCTCCAAGACCGATATTCACCTGCACGTCCCGGCCGGCGCCATTCCGAAGGACGGCCCGTCGGCCGGCGTGACGATGGCCATCTCGCTCATCTCGCTGCTGACCGGCAGGCCGACGCGCGACCGGCTGTCGATGACGGGCGAGATCACCCTCCGCGGGCTCGTGCTGCCCGTGGGCGGGCTCAAGGAGAAGGTGCTCGCGGCCAACCGGGCGGGCATCCGCGCGGTCATCATCCCGGCGAAGAACGAGACGGACCTCGAGGACGTGCCGCCGGAGATCCGCGAACGCATCGAGTTCATCCCCGTCGAGACCATCGACGAGGCCGTCGCGGCCGCTTTCCGGAAGCCGCGGCCGGCGACGAAGAAGCCGGCGGTCCGCGCACGGAAGTAGCCGCCCGCTCCGGGGCGGCGCGCAAGCCAAAGAGCCCCCGCCAAATCATCCCCGCGGCTTTCTGACGCTCTTCTTGAGCGGCGTTCACGCCGCGTGCCGCGAAAGTGGGCATGACCAAGTGCGTCTGCCCGGGCGCCGTGGTTCTTGAGCCTCGAAGGGGCATGATGTGATAGCCCAGGGCAACGCCCTGGGTGCCGTCGGGCGTGAAGAGGGAGAGCCCTGTAGGGGCGAGATCGAATCCGGTGCACCTATGTCGCCCCTACAGGGCTCCTGCGATGGCCCACCGGTTCCTGGGGCGTTGCCCCAGGCTATTGAATCTTGCCCCTTTGGGGCGCTCGCGACCCTCTCCTATCCATCAGGAACGGGCAGCACCCGAGGCGGGGAATTGAATGACCCTCTGATTGAGCCGCCGTGCTTGACTTTCCATCCGCACAGCCCTATAATCCGCCGTTTCAGGGTCGCTCGGGCACTGGAACCGGGCGCGATATCAGTCTGTCTTGCCAGGGCATGGTGCGCCAATGGCCGAATCTGCCGCCATGGCACAACTCGTGGTGCTTGCGGGCAATGCGAACCCCCGCCTCGCGCGGTCCGTCTGCTCGCACCTCGGCGTCAAGCTGGGCGACGCAAACGTCGACCGCTTCGCCGACGGCGAGATCGAGGTCAAGGTCCGCGACGACGTCCGCGGCTCCGACGTCTTCATCATCCAGCCGACGTGCACCCCGCCCAACGACACCCTGATGGAACTGATGCTCCTGATCGACAGCGTGCAGCGGGCGTCGGCCCACCGCATCACGGCCGTCATGCCCTACTACGGCTACGCCCGGAAAGACCGCAAAGACGAGGGGCGCGTGCCCATCACCGCCAAGGTCGTCGCCAATATGCTCGTCACGGCCGGCGTCGACCGCGTCCTGACGATGGACCTGCACGCGCCGCAGATTCAGGGCTTCTTCGACATCCCCGTCGACCACCTCTATGCGAAACCCGTGCTGCTCGAACGCGTGCGGACGCTGAAGCTGGACAACCTCGTCTGCGCCAGCCCCGACATCGGCAGCATGAAGATGGCCATCGGCTACGCGAACGCGCTCGGGACGGGCGTCGCGTCGTGCCACAAGCAGCGGACCAGCGGGACCGACGTGAAGATCAACGCCATTGTCGGCGAGGTGGCCGGCAAGAACGTGCTGATGGTCGACGATCTGGTCGCGAGCGGCACGTCGCTGGCGCTGGCCAGCCAGGTATTGAAAGATGCCGGCGCGGGCGACATCTATGTCTGCGCGACACACGCCGTGATGTGCGGCGACGCGTTCGAGACGCTCGACGCGGCGCCGATCGAGAAAGTCCTGGTGACCGACACGATTCCGCTGCCGGAGTCCGGCGTGCCGGAGAAGTTCGAGGTTGTTTCCGTGGCCGGGTTCCTGGCCGAAGCGATGAAGCGGATCCACATGAACATGTCGGTCAGCCGCCTGTTCAACGACGGAGACACGTAATGGACGACACCACCCTGACCGCCGAAGTTCGGGACCTGACGGGCTCGGCGCCCGCGCGCCGCTTTCGGCTCGCGGGGCAGATTCCGGCGGTCATCTACGGCCACAAGGAAAACCCCGTGCCCGTGCTGCTTCGAGGCGAAGACGTGCAGCGCATGGTCTCGCACCGCATCAAGATGGTCCAGGTCTCCGTGGGCAAGAAGGTCGAGTCGGCGCTCGTCAAGGACGTCCAGTTCGACGTGTTCGGCGAAGAGGTCCTGCACGTGGACCTGGAGCGCGTGGCAATGGACGAGATGATCGAGGTCGAATGCCCCGTCGAGCTGACCGGGACGTCGAAAGGCGCGGCGGCCGGCGGCGTACTCGAGCATCCGACGAGCGATCTGCACGTGCAGTGCCTGCCGGGGAACATCCCGGAGGCGATCAAGATTCACGTGTCCGATCTGGAGATCGGAGACAGCATTGCGGTCAAGGACATCGAAGCGCCGGAGGGCGTGACGATTCTGACGGACCCCGAGGCGATTCTGGTGACGATCCGTCCGCCGATCAAGGTCGTCGAGGAAGAGGTCCCGGAGGAAGAGGCCGAGGATGCCCCGGCGGAGCCGGAGGTCGTCGGCCGCAAGAAGGACGAGGAGACCGACGAAGCGGAGGGCTCGGCGTAGCCGGCGCCCGCCGGTCCGCGTCCAACGGCAGCGTCCGACGGAGGCATCGACTTGCTGGCCGTGTTCGGCCTTGGCAATCCAGGCAGGCGCTACAAGGGCACGCGCCACAACATCGGCTTCGCGGTCGTCGACGCGCTGGCCGAGAGGGCCGGCGTGGGCGTGTCTCGCCGCCGGTTCCAGGCGCGCGTCGCCGAGAGTCACATCGGCTCGGAGCCGGTGCTCCTGGCCGAGCCGCAGACGTTCATGAACGAGTCCGGCCGGTCGGTCCGTGCCGCGCTGGACTGGTATGGGCTGGACATTGACAATATCCTCGTCGTGTGCGACGACCTGGACCTCGAGCCCGGCACGCTCCGCGTCCGCCGGAAGGGGTCCAGCGGCGGGCACAAGGGCCTGAAGTCCATCGCTCAGTGCCTCGGGGCCGATGACTTCCCGCGGCTGCGCATCGGCATCGGGCGCCCGCCCGGCGAGGACGCAATCGACTACGTACTCACCGCCTTCGCGAAGGCGGAAAAAGACACGATCGACCAGGCGGTCGAGACCGCCGCCGACGCGGCCGCGTGTTGGGCCGTCGAAGGCATCGACGCGTGTATGAACGGGTTTAACAGAAAGGGCTGACCACGTTGCGACCATACGAAGGAATGTTCCTGGTGGACGAAGGCCGCACGGCCGACAACTTTCAGGCCGTGGCCGACCATATCACCGGGCTGCTCGAACGCCACGGAGCGGACGTCGACACCATGGAAAAGTGGGACTCGCGCCGCCTGGCCTACCCGGTCAACGGCAAGAAGCGCGGGACTTATGTCCTGGCGACGTTCTCCGCCGATCCGGCCATGATCGCGCCTCTGACCGAAGACTGCCGGCTCTCGAACATCATCCTGAGAGCCCTGATGCTCCGGGCGGAGCACGTCGGCGTGTCGGTGCAGGAGGCGGAGGTCGCGAAGGCCAAGGCCAAGACCGCCCGCCTGCGGGCCGAAGCCGGGCCCGAGGCCGAGGGCGAGGAGCCCGCGGCTGAGGGCGAGCCGGAAAAACCGGCCGAGGCCGGGGCGGAAGCCGAGGCCGACGCGGAACCCGCGTCGGATATCCTGGGCGACGTCAGCGAACTCGAGAGCCCGGACGAGCCGGACCCGAAACCCGAGCCCGACGCCGAGCCCGAGAAGAAGCCGGAGCCCGACGCCGAACCCGAGAAGAATGAGGAGTAACAGGGGGACGATCCAATGGCAAGTCTGAACAAAGTGCTTCTGATAGGCAACCTCACGCGGGACCCCGAGCTGCGATACATCCAGTCGGGCACGGCCGTGCTCGACCTCGGGCTCGCGGTCAACCGCCGCGTCAAGAAGAGCGACGGCACGTGGGGCGAAGAGGCCGCTTTCATCGACGTGACCGTCTGGGGCAAGCAGGCCGAGAACTGCGCCGAGTATCTGAGCAAGGGCCGCCCCGTCTTCGTCGAAGGCCGCCTCCAGTTCGACCAGTGGGAAGACAAGAAGACCGGCGACAAGCGCAGCAAGCTCAAGGTCACGGCCGAGAGCGTGCAGTTCCTCGGCGGCCGTGGCGGCGGCGGGGGTGGTGGAGGCAAGGGCTCCCGGCCCGCATCCTCCGCGAAACCAGACCAGGCGCCCGAAGAGCCCGAACTCTCGGACGACGATATTCCGTTCTAGCGAAGACAGGAGAAACACCCGAGTATGGCAAAGAAGCGTTACGTTCGGCCCGGCGACAAGTCGCGCTGCCGGTTCTGCAAGGCCCGCGTCCGGCGCGTCGACTACAAAGACACGGACACGCTCCGGAAGTTGCTGACCGGACAGGGCAAGATCTTCTCGCGGAAACGCTCGGGCAACTGCGCCGCCCATCAGCGCCTCGTGAAGACCGCCATCAAGCGCGCCCGGTTCATGGCGCTCCTGCCCTTCACGGGGGACTGAGCCCGCGGCCGGCCGGAATCGTCCGGATGCCGACACACGCACAGGTTGGAGAACCCGCATGAAGGTGCTGTTGAAGGAAAACATCGAGAAGCTCGGCGAACGCGGTGAGATCGTCGACGTCGCGAACGGGTACGCACGCAACTACCTGTTGCCGCGGAACTTCGCCGTGATGGCCACCGAGACGAATTTCCGCCAGCTCGAGATCGAGCGGGCGAAGATCGCGAAGCGATCCGCCGCGGAGCACACCGCCCTCGAGGCCGAGCGCGACCAAATCGAACGCACCTCGTGCACCGTCGTCGCGCCCGCGAGCCCCGAGGGACACCTCTACGGCTCCGTCGGCCCCGCGGACATCGCGGCCGCGCTGAACGAAGACGGACATGAGATCGACGAGCGCTCCGTTCGCCTCGAACACCCGCTCAAAGAGACCGGCGTGTTCCTCGTCGACCTGGAGCTGGCGGCAGACCTGGTCGCGCAGATGCGCGTCTGGGTTGTGGGCGAACACGCCTGATCCGCCGTCCGACGCGGCCGGGGGTCGAAGGACGGCGATCCGCTTTGCGGTTCGACATCCGAAACGAAACGAGACGGACGATGGCAGAGGGAAGCTCGGCCGAACGGGTGCCTCCTCACAGCCAGGACGCGGAAGTCGCCGTCCTCGGCTCGATCATGCTCGAGCCCAAGGCGATGAGCGCCGTCGCCCCGAAGCTCCAGGCCGAGTGCTTCTACCGCGGCGACCACCAGCAGCTCTACGGCGCCTTCGCCAACCTCTTCACCCGCAACCAGCCGATCGACGTCCTGTCGGTCCGCGAAGAGCTGCGGCGGATGGGCCAGGAGGACATCGCCGCCAACGCCGACCTCTTCGTCTCCCTCAGCAGAGCGGTCCCCTCCATCGCCAACGCCGAATACTACGCCGACGTCGTCCGGCACAAGCACCTGCTCCGCGCGCTCATCAGCGCCTGCAACGAATCGCTCGTCGAGGCCTACGGCGAAAGCCAGGAGACGAACGAGATCCTGAGCCGCGCCGAGGAACGCATTTTCAGCGTCGCGACCCGCTACGAGGCCAGCCACCCCGTCGAAATCAAGGAGGTCGTGCAGGAGGTCGTCGACACGATCATGCATCACCCCGAGCAACTCGTCGGCCTGAAGACGGAGTTCGTCGACCTCGATCACCTGACGGGCGGGCTGCACCGCGGCGAGTTCATCGTCATCGGCGGCCGCCCCAGCACAGGCAAGACGACCCTCGCCATCAACCTCATCGAGCGTATCGGCGTCCGCCAGGGACAAGCCATCTTGATGTTCAGTCTGGAGATGGGCCGCGACCAGATCGCCCGGAACCTGCTCTGCTGCAACGCGCGGATGGACTCGACCCCGCTCCGAACGGGCCAGCTCGACAAGGCGCAGTGGGGCAAGGTCCGTGAGGGGGCGAGCAACCTCTACGACGCGCCCATCTACATCGACGATTCCTCCGGGCTGACCGTCAGCGACGTTCGGGCCAAGTCCCGCCGGATGTTCGCTCAGCACGACATCAAACTTATCGTCATCGACTACCTGCAGCTTATGGCGGGCGAGCGGCGCGGGCGCGACACAAGCCGCCTGCAGGAAATCACCGACATCTCCCGAGGCCTGAAGGGCCTCGCGAAGGAGATGAAGGTGCCCGTGATCGCGCTGTCGCAGCTCTCCCGCGCCGCGGAAGGCGACGCCACCTCCCGCCCGCGGCTCTCCCATCTGCGCGAGTCGGGCGCCATCGAGCAGGATGCCGACGTCGTGCTGCTGCTCTACCGGCCGGCGGCGGATGACGAGGACCCGTCGAAGAAGAACCTGACGGAACTCATCATCGCGAAGCAGCGGAACGGGCCGACGGATACGGTCCGGCTGACGTTCCGGAAGAACGAGCTGCGGTTCGAGAATTACTCGGCGCACCCCGCCGCCCAGGTCGGAGCGGTCTCTGAGGAGGACGACGAGGATGTCGAGCCGTTCTGAGCTCGCCCTCGCCGGCCGCTCAGCAGAGGAGGACGGTCGCATCAGGGCCGCCGGCAAGACAGGCATCCGGTTGATCGCGTTCGCGCTGGCGGCGCTGATTCCAGCCCTCGCCGCCCTGGGCGCCGAGCCCGGCCCCGTCATCCGCGAACTCCGATTCGTCTACGTCGATCCGCAAACCGGCGACGAAACTCCCGTCGACATCCCCTCCCCCCAATGGTTCGCCGGCCAGACCCGGCTGAACGTCGGCGGGCGATACTCCGAGGCCGTCGCGAACGAAGACCTCGCCCGATTCATCACGAAGCACCGGATGCTCTGCCGGGAGATCCGGACGGAGGACGTCGCCGAGGGGGTTCGCGTCGTCTTCGTATTCGAGCGGCAGCAGAAGGTCTGGGGCATCCAGATCGTCGCGGCCCCGGGGGCGCCGTCCATCGAGCGCACCACGCTGATGGAACGCGCCGTCAAGCTGCGGCAGGAGACCCCCATCAGCCGCGCGGCCGTCGATACCGACCGCTGGGCCATCGTCGCCTTCCTCCGGCGCGACGGCTATCATTTCGCGACCGTGAACGCGAGCGTGAAGCCGGTCCCCAACCGCGCCGGCTACTCGAACGTGACGTTCGAGGTGGACCGCGGCCCCAAGGTCCAGCCCGCGGCGATCCTGTTCACCGGGCACCGCGCCCAGACGCGCAAACAACTGTTGAAGCTGATGCGCACGCGCGAGGACGGCTGGTTCAGCTCGAGGCGGTTCGTCCAGAGCAACTACGAGATCGACGTCGACAACATCCGCCGCCGCTACCTGGCGGAGGGCTGGGAGGACGTCAAGGTCGAGCCCAAGCCCGTCCTGTTCGACGCCGAGCGCATGAAGGTGGCCGTTCGCTACGCGGAACGAGACGACGGCAAGACGTTCGTGACGTCGCTCAGGATCTGGGCCGGGGATACGGTCGGCAGCCGTACGCTCCGGCGGCAGTTCAAGTGCCGGAAGGGACGCGAGTTCACCCGCGCGAAGTTCGACGCCGACCTGCGGCTCGTGACGGCGCTCTATTACGAGGCCGGCTTTCGCGCCGAGCCGGACGACATCAAGTTCGAGGAGACCGCCCGCGGCCGCGGGAAGGGCGAGATCTCGTTCGAAATCCTGTTCGGGCGCGCCCGCGAGCTGGTCGTGCTCGATGTCTCCGTCCGTCGCGCGCCAGGCGCCGGAGCGGCCGCAGCCGTTGTCGACAAGGTCGACTGCCGGGCGACCGGGCCCTACGGCAACGACCACGTCGCGGGCCTGCTGCAGCGGCTTCAGCCCGGCTCGGCCTTCTCCGAAGAGGCCCTGCTCGAGGACATGGCGGCGATCGCCCAGCTCTACACCGGGCCCGGCGAGATGTCGCACGCTCTCGTCGACGCCCGATACAAGCCCAGGCCCGCCGGCTACCGCGTGTTCATGGAGTTCATCCGCAAAGGCCCGGGCACCGAGCCCGTCGCGGCCACCATCCGCATCGACATCAACGAGGGCGGGCGCTATTTCGTCGAGAGCCTCTCGTTCGTCGGAGTGACCGCCAAGGCCTACGCCGACAAGCAGCTCTTCGAAGACCACCTGCGCGACCGGCTTCGCATGAAGAAGGGCTCGCTGTTCACCCGCGCCGACCTGGCCGCCGACCTCGGCGCCCTTCGGACCGCGTACCAGGAGAAGGGCCACGCCGACGTGCAGGTCCGGCTCGACGAGGCCCACATGATCGAGCCGGGACAAAAGGTCTACCACCTGCGCTACGTCATAACCGAGGGCCCGGTGTTCGTCATCGACATCATTCGCACGCGGGGCAACGACAAGACGCGGGCCGACGTGGTCACGCGTGAGATGGCCATCAAGCCTGGCGACCGGTTCGACATTCGGAAGATCCAGGAGAGCGAACGGCGCCTCGGAAACACGGGATACTTCACCGGGGCGACCGTCCGCCCGGCCCCGAGCCGGCGGCCCGCGGAGGACGGCCGCCGGTTCAAGGAACTGCACGTCCATGTCGACGAGGGCAGCACCCGCCGCCTGATGATCGGCGTCGGCGCCAGTTCGAGCGCCGGCGTCTTCGGCGACATCCGATACCAAGACCAGAACTTCGACCTCGACGACCCCGCGAAGAGCTGGGGCGACTTCGTGTCGGGCACGGCCTTCTCCGGCGGCGGACAGATGCTCTCCATCTTCCTCCGGCCCGGCACCGACATCACCCAGTTCGGCTTTCAGTGGCGCGAGCCCTGGCTCGACGGACGCCCCATCGAGCTGGGCGTCTCCGGCGGGTTCTCCTCGCACGACTGGGACGACTACACGGTCGAGAAGCTCGGCGGCAGCGTATCGGTCGGCAAGCGGTTCCGGCCGTCGGTCACGGGCTTCGTCGGCGTCCGCGTGCACCTCGTCGAGGTGTCGGACGTCAGCCGCGCGGCGGCGACCGAGATCTGGGACGACAAGGGCACCGACACGGTGATCGGCATCTTCGCCGGCGTCGCGCAGAACACCATCGACAACAAGGCGCTGCCGACCGAGGGCGGGAAGTGGAAGGCGACGACCGAGGTCGTGGGCACGCCGGGATTCGAGATCGTGAAGCTCATGGTCGAGAGCCGGTGGTACACGCCGATCCACGAGGCGCCGGACAAGTCGCGGCACGTCTTCTCGCTCTGGGGCAACGCGGGCACGATGCTCGGGTCCGATCCGCCGATCTACGAGAAGTTCTTCGCCGGCGGCCTCGGCTCGGTCCGCGGCTTCCAGTCGCACGGGATCAGCCCCGTCGGCAGCCGCCGGTACGTGGCCCCGCCGGGCGGGGCGAAGGTGCCCGACACCAGCGAGGACCAGATCGGCGGCAAGTTCAAGATCGAAGGCGGCGCGGAGTACATCTTCCCGATCACGAAACGTACGGCCCGCGGCGTGATCTTCATCGACGTCGGCTCCATCGCCGAGGAGTCGTTCGGCGTCGGCGATGCCCTGGGCGATCTGCGAATCTCGACGGGAGTCGGCGTACAGTTCGTGATCCCCGCCCTCGGCAATGCGCCCATCGCGCTCTACGTGGGCGTGCCTATCAAGAAGGAGGACGACGATGAGACCGAAGCCGTCACCTTCAGCATTGGTCTCTTCCTGCCGTAACCCGGGCATTGCGCTGGCGGCCGCCTGCGCCGCCCTCTTCATTTGCCTTCCGGGCGCGCGCGCCGCCGAGCCCGCGGCGAAACTCGCCGTGCTCGACCTCCGCAAGGTGATCGACCGGCTCGACAGTTGGAAAGACACGCTCAAGCAGCTCGCGGAAGTCGAGGGCAAGGCCCGGAAGGAACTCGAGGTGCAGGAGAAAGAAGTCCGGCGCATCGAGGGCGAGCTGCGCTACTTCAAGCCGGGCTCGAAGGAACACGAAGACCGGAAGAAGCAGCTCATCGGCCGCATGCAGGCCCTGAAGCTGCGAGCCCGTGAGCTTCAGCGCGGCCTCGAAGAGCAGTCCGAGGCGGCGCTCGAATCGGCCCGCAAGGTCATCGTGCAGGCCGCGGCCGACTACGCCCAAGCCCACGGCTTCGACGTCGTGCTCGACTCGCGCTCCGTGCTCTACGCCGCGAGGGCCCGCGACATCAGCTTGGAGGTTGCACTCGAGATGAACAAACGGTATAAAGAAAATCAGGCACGGCAAGATGCTGAACCGCAAGAGGATAGGTAGTGTCTGGCGAAGGCGGATCGAACCGGAAGGCGGCGCCGCCCTTCACCGCCGGCTCCCTTGCCGCGAAACTCGGCGGGACGCTTGCGGAGGGCGATCCCTCGGCTGAGATCACGGGCATTTCGGGCCTCCCCGGAGCCCGAGCGGGCGACCTAAGTTTCGTATCCAGCAAGAAATACGCTCGCACCATCCCGGACAGCGCCGCGTCGGTCCTGCTTGTGCCCGAGGAACTCGAACTGCCACCGGAGCACAAGGCGGCGGCCGTCATACGCGTGCCCGACGTGGATGCGGCGCTCGGGCGTGCCGAGGTCCTCTTCGCCGCGGCTCCTCCGCCGCGATACGACGGCGTCCATCCCGCCGCGACCGTCGCCGACGACGCGGACCTCGGGGCGGACGTATCGGTCGGCCCCGGCGCCGTCGTCGAGCCCGGCGCGAAGATCAGCGACAACAGCACAATCGGCGCCCTCTGCTTCATCGGCCGCAGGGCCGCCGTCGGCGACAACACGCTGCTCCATCCGAACGTAACCGTCTGCCACGATTGCGAGGTCGGCAGCGACGTGATCCTCCATTCGGGGGTCGTCATCGGCGGCGATGGGTTCGGCTTCGTCTTCGATGGCGAACAGCACCGGAAGGTGCCGCAGATCGGGAACGTTGTCGTCGCGGACAACGTGGAGATCGGCAGCAACACGACGGTCGATCGAGCGCGATTCGGCTCGACCCGCGTCGGCCGCGGCACGAAGATCGACGATCAGGTGATGATCGCTCACAACGTTCAGATCGGCGAGCACTGCATCATCGTCGCGCAGAGCGGGATCGCGGGCAGCACCGTGATCGGGAACGGCGTACTGCTCGGCGCGCGGGCCGCGGTCGTCGGGCACGTGCGGATCGGCGACCGGGCCCGTGTTGCCGCCGGCGCCGCCGTCACGAAAGACCTGCCGGCCGGCGCGGCCGTTATGGGCGCACCGGCGGTGCCCTATCAAACCGGGCGCCGGATGTTGATGGGCATGCAGAAGCTGCCCGATCTGATTCAGAAGGTCCGCGAACTAGCCGGAAAGGTGGAGCGTCTGTCCGAGGCGCAGAACAGTGAAACGACTTCAACGGACGATTGAGCGACCGAGCCACATCAGCGGCGCCGGGATCCACACGGGCGACGAGATCAACGTGTGGCTGAAGCCCGCTCCGGCTGGGACGGGCGTGCGCTTCGTCCGGATCGATCTGCCCGGCAAGCCGGAGATCCCGGCGACGCAGGACAACGTGGCCAGCCGGCTTCGGCGGACAGCCCTGCAGAAGGGCGACCCGTCGTCGAGCGGGGCCGAGGTCCAACTGGTCGAGCACGTGCTCGCCGCCCTCTACGGGATGTCGGTCGACAACATCATCGTCGAGGTCGACGGGCCCGAGATGCCCATCGGCGACGGCAGCGCGAGCGTCTATGTCGATGCGCTCGACGAGGCGGACATCGTCGAGCAGGACCGGCCGCGGCGGGAGATCGTCATCTCCGAGCCCATCTCCATCTCCGCGAAGGACGCCAGCATCATCGCGCTCCCGTCGGAAGACGGGCTGCGCGTGTCGTTCACGCTCGACTTTCGCCCGACCCTCGGCCCGCAGTACGCCTCGTGGGCCGTCACGCCGGCCACGTTCCGCGACGAACTCGGGCCCGCGCGGTCCTTCTGCCTCGAGGAGGAGATCGAGGAGCTGCGCTCGCGAGGCATGGGCAAAGGGGCGACGCACGTCAACACGCTCGTGTTCGGCCGCGAGGGCCTCATCCAAAACACACTCCGGTTCGAAGACGAGCCGTGCCGGCACAAGATCGTCGACATCCTCGGCGACCTGTCGCTCGCGGGCGTCGACATCAACGCCCACATCATCGGCATCAAGTCCGGCCACGCCTTGAACGTTCGGCTCGCCGAGCGGATCCGCCGGATCCTGCTCGAACGCGCGGCGCCGCCCAAGGCCGCCGTCTTCGACGTCCGGGCCATCCAGAAGGTCCTGCCCCACCGCTATCCGTTCCTGCTGGTCGACCGGCTGGTCGAGCTGGTCGACGACCGCCGCGCGGTGGGCATCAAGAACGTGACGATCAACGAGCAGTTCTTCCAGGGCCACTGGCCCGACCAGCCCATCATGCCCGGCGTGCTGCAGGTCGAGGCCCTGGCGCAGGTCGGCGGGCTGATGTTCGCCCGCCGCTGCTTCGAGACGAATAAGCTCGCCGTGCTGCTCGCCGCGGACAACGTCAAGTTCCGCCGCACGGTCGTGCCGGGCGATCAGATGATGCTCGAGGTCGAAGCCGTTCGCGTCCGCTCGCGGACCGCCCAGGTGCACGGCCGGGCGATGGTCGGACCGGACGTCGTGTGCGAGGCCGACATCTCCTACATGCTCGTGGACAAGCCGGCCGCCACGGGCGAAGCCGGCTCTTGAACGGAGACTGAAAACACGTGGCGACAATTCATCCAACCGCCGTGGTCGACCCGGACGCGCAGCTGGCCGACGAGTGTGAGATCGGCCCCTACGCCGTCATCGGAGCGGGCGTCACCGTCGGCGACGGAACCGAGATCGGACACGGCTGCCACATCGTCGGCAAGGTGACCATCGGCAAGAACAACCGAATCTATCCCTACTGCGCCATCGGCACCCCGCCCCAGGACGTCTCATACGACGGCGAGACGTTCGCCGTCGAGATCGGCGACGACAACATCCTGCGCGAGTTCTGCACCGTCAACATGGGCACGGCCAAAGACCGCGAGCTGACCACGATCGGCAACCACAACTACCTGATGAGCTACGTCCACATCGGGCACGACTGCCTCATCGGCGATCACATCATCCTGATCAACAACGTCGGCATCTCCGGGCACACCCGGGTCGAAGACCACGCGATCATCAGCGGCCTCACGGGCCTGCACCACTTCACGACGGTCGGGCAATACTCGTTCACCGGCGGCATGTCGCGGATCTTCCACGACGTCCCGCCGTACATGACGGTCGAGGGCAACCCCTCCCGCGTCCACCGGGTCAACATCATCGGGCTGCAGCGGCACGGGTTCGCCCCGGAGAACATCGACGCGCTCCGGCGCGCCCACCGCATCCTCTACCGGTCGAAGCTGACCCGGCCCGAGGCGTTCAAGATTCTCGAGAGCAGCGAGGAGAACTGCACCCCCGAGGTGCACTACCTGATTCAGTTCCTCAAGCGCCAGATGGCCGGCCGCCAGGGCCGGCAGCGCGAGATTCTGAGGGCGAGGCCACGCCAGTGACCGGCGACTCGACACTCCGCGGCGCCGTGATCGGCGCGGGCCATCTCGGCACCTTCCACTGCCGCGTCTACTCCGAACTGCCGGGCGTGGAACTCCGCTACGTCGTCGACGCCGACCTGGCCCGCGCGGAGAAGACGGCCGCGCGCTACGGCGGCGAGCCGCTCGCCGACCCCGAGCGCATCCTCGGCGAGGTCGACGTCGCCAGCATCGTCACGCCGACGACAACCCACCACGAGATCGCCCGCTCCTTCATCGCCGCTGGCGTCTCCGTGCTCGTCGAGAAACCCATCACGACCACAGTCGAGCAGGCCGACGACCTCATCGCCCTGGCCCGGAGCCACGGCGTCAAGCTCCAGGTCGGCCACATCGAACGGTTCAATCCCGCGTTCCGCGCCGTGCGGCCGCAACTTGAGACGCCCCTCTTCATCGAGTGCCACCGGCTCGCCCCCTACACGTTCCGGTCGACCGACGTCAGCGTCGTGCTCGACCTGATGATCCACGACCTCGACCTGATTCTCGACATCACCGGCGGATCCGTCGAGTCGATCGACGCGGCCGGAGCGGCGGTCCTTTCCCGCGGGACCGACATCGCGAACGCCCGGCTCACGTTCCGCGGCGACGACGGCCGCCCGCCGTGCGTCGCAAACGTGACCGCGAGCCGCATCTCGTTCAACCCGATGCGGCGGCTGCGCGTCTTCCAGGCCGACAGCTACGTCTCGATGGACTTCCTCGCCAAGCAGGCGAGCGTGTTTCACAAGAATCCGGATTTCGACGCGGCGAAGAGCGATCCCGCCCGCCTCGCCAAGATGGCCGGCCAGCCCGGCGAGCTGGCGCTCGGGCAGATGATCGAGGCCCACAAGATCGACACCGAGAAGACCGACGCCCTCGGCGACGAGATCGCGGCGTTCCTCGACGCCGTGCGTGACGATACCCCGCCGCCCGTCACCGGCGAGGACGGCCGCCGGGCGCTCGCGCTCGCCATCGACATCGAAAACGCCGTCTCGGGCTTCCTCCGCGCCCACAACTCCTGACCGCCGTACGCAATCTTTGCTTGCCTGCGCCAAGCGACGGGCGTAGAATAGTCGCATGAATTACAGCGTGACGAGCGTGGGGCACGTCGCAGTGGTCAGGGCCACGGAGGACATCCAATGCTGAAACGGTTCTGGGTGGACAATTTCAAGACCCTTGTTAACGTCGAGTTTCTTCCGCAAGGCGTGAACCTCGTCGTGGGCAAGAACAACACCGGGAAGACGAACCTTTGCGAAGCGCTGACATTTCTCTCTTGGACGGCCGGCTTTTCCTTGGAAGACGCTCTGTACTCGGTGCGCAGCGGATGGAGACTCCCCAACGTTTACATCGCAAAACCGACAATCGATTTTCAGGTCGAGTGTCGCTTGACGATAGACGATGAGCCCCATGACTTCTCGTATGAGCTGTCGCTGCTCGCGAGAAGGCCCCGGGGAAAGGAAGCCGTTGCGCAGGCGTTGTCCGTGAAGAGCGAGGTCCTGCGGGTCTCAGGGGGGAAGTTCGAGAATGCCCTCCTCCTCTCGAATGACAGCGGGCACGTGCGCCTACTGCACGAGGGTCGATACTTGGCGGAACAGCAAGATCTGTTTGGAACGCCGGAACTGATCGAAACTACAGCCCCCACAGATACAACCATGCTGAACCGGCTCTATGACCTGGAAACGAATCGCCTCGCAAATCACTTCAAGACCTATCTTAGAAGCTGGTCATACCACAAACTCAATCCTGCCGTAATGGGTAGCCCCGACGTGAAGCTGGGCCAAGTGGTTCTCGCTCCGGATGGGGCGAATCTAGCGGCTGTATTGCACTCGCTACACAACGAACGCCCGAAGGTCATGCGAGATGTTATCGAGCAGGTGCGGTTGGTTGAGCCTCGTATCACCGACATAAGCTTCGTGATGGCCGATGCCGAGAAAATATTCACGTATCTCGTCGACACAGACGGCAACAGGTTCGATCTGTGGTCGGCCTCTGACGGCACTCTGCGCTACATCGCCCTGTGGTATTTGATGATGTTCTCGCGGGACTTCTCACGCGGAACGGGCCCCCCCCCGCTAATCATCATCGAACAGCCTGAAGACGGGCTGTTCGTCGGTCATCTAAAGCGCGTGTTCCAGGAGGTAGACCCCACAGGCGCCTACGGGCAGTTTATTTTTACATCACATAACCCTTATTTCGTTGACCTGTTCGACTCCGTCCCTGAGGGGGTCCACATTCTGAGCAGGGTCGAGCCCGGCAGTTCTCAACTCAGGAGACCAGACCCGGCGAGAATAGAAGGATATCTTGACGACTTCTCGCTCGGCGAACTGCATTTCCGAGAAATGCTAACGTGAGAATTGGATATGCGTGCGAAGGCACGGTAGACGAAGGCCTCATTTGGGGGCTCTGTGAACGTTGGTGCCCTGGCGCGGGTCTGCGTAAAGCGCCGTACCGAGGAAGCACACATCAATCCCTGCGTCGTGAGTACCACAAGGTGTTCAGGCAGTTGCTGTCTGAAGGCGTGGACTTGGTCGTGATCCTGACAGATGCCAACGCTCGCTCTTGGCGTCAGGTCCGAGCGGATGAAATGGCGAAACTGCCCGAGAAGTACGGGTTCCTGACCACATTGGGCGTACCAGACAGAAACATTGAATGTTGGATATGCGCGAACGCGGGGTGGATTGCCGAGAGGGTTGGCCGAGCCACCAGCAATTTCCAGGTAGATGATCCTAGCGGAACGCTGAAAAACGCTTTGGGCCCGGCACCCGCTGCGAAGGTGCGCGACATTGTGAAAGACGCTCCACTCAAGAGCTGGCTGGCGAACAACTCCTTCGAGGCCTTCTACGAAGACTTGCGGGTCCACGCCAAGAGGTTGGGCTGCGAGATAGAAAACCTGCGTGATGCGAACTGACACGATCCTCATGACGGGCAACGAGGCCATCGGCGAGGCGGCGATCCGCGCCGGCTGCGACGCCTATTTCGGCTACCCCATCACCCCGCAGAACGAGCTGACGGCCTACATGTCGAAGCACATGATCGAGCACGGCCGTGTGTTCATTCAGTCGGAGAGCGAACTCGCCGCCATCAACATGGTGATGGGCGCGGCGCTGTCCGGCAAGCGCGCGATGACGTCCTCCTCCAGCCCGGGCATCAGCTTGAAGCAGGAGGGCATCTCGTACATGGCCGGCATGGAGCTGCCGTGCGTGGTCGTCAACATCATGCGGGGCGGGCCGGGGCTCGGCAATATCAGCCCGGCACAGGCCGACTACTGGCAGGCAACGCGCGGCGGCGGGCACGGCGACTATCGCACGATCTGTCTCGCCCCAAGCTCCGTCCAGGAGTGCGCCGAACTCGTCCATCTCGCGTTCGACCTGGCCGACAAGTACCGGAACCCCGCCCTGGTCTTGGGGGACGGCCGGCTGGGCCAGATGATGGAGCCCGTGTCGTTCGACCATCTGCCCGAGCCGAGCCCGCCCGACAAGCCGTGGGCGCTCACAGGCGCCGCCGGCCGCGAGCCCCAACGGATCCTCTCGCTGCTGCTCGGCCACAACGTGCTCGAGAATCACAACATCAAGCTTGGCGACAAGTACAAGGACGTCGAGGCAAACGAGACCCGGTACGAAGAGGTCGAGATGGACGACGCGGAGATATGCATCGTCGCATACGGCACGATGGCCCGCGTCTCGCGATCCGCCATCAAGCTCGCCCGCGAAGCCGGCCTCAAGGTCGGGATGATCCGCCCCATCACTGTCTGGCCATACCCATCCGAGCCGATCCGCCGCGCCGCCGAGACGGTCCGCTTCTTCCTCGTGCCCGAGATGTCGCTCGGGCAGATGATCGAGGACGTGCGCCTCGCCGTCGAGGGCCGGAGGCTCGTCACCCACACGGGCCGGGTCGGCGGGAATGTATCGACTCCCAAGGAGATCTGTGATGAACTCCGCCGCTGCTCCGACGACAACTAAGCGCTCGCGCGGATACGAACGTCCGCAGACGCTCACCGACGTGGTGACGCACTACTGCTCCGGCTGCGGCCACGGCATCCTGCACCGCATCATCGCCGAGGTCATCGACGAGATGGGCATCGCCGACAAGACGATCGCCGTGGCGCCCGTCGGCTGCGCCGTCCTCGCCTACGACTACTGGCGGCTCGACACGACCGAGGCCCCGCACGGCCGCACCCCCGCGGTCGCGACCGGGATCAAGCGCGTCCAGCCCGACAAGGTCGTCTTCACCTACCAGGGCGACGGCGACCTCGCCGCCATCGGCACCGCCGAAATCGTCCACGCCGCCAACCGCGGCGACAACTTCTCCGTCTTCTTCATCAACAACACCGTCTACGGCATGACGGGCGGCCAGATGGCCCCGACCACGCTCCTCGACCAGCGAACACAGACCACGCAGGCCGGGCGGGACGCCCACATTCACGGCAACCCCATCCGCGTGTGCGAGCTGCTCGCGACCCTCGACGGCCCCGCCTATCTGGAACGCCTGACGCTCAGCTCGCCCGCCAATGTTCGCAAGGCGAAGAAGGCCGTGCGGAAGTCATTCGAGATTCAGCTCGCCGGCCTGGGGTTCTCGCTCGTCGAGTTCCTCTCGCCCTGCCCGACCTACTGGCGGATGTCGCCTGTCGAAGCCGTGCACCACATCGACGACACACTCACGAAGGTGTTTCCGCTCGGTGTCTTCCGGGACAAGACGACGGGGAGCAGCTAAGATGAACGCCGAGCCCACTGAACTGAAGGACCCCGCGCAGGCCGTGCTCGTCGTCGATGACGAGACGGAGCGCCGCCAGGAAATCGCCCTGCTCCTCGCCAGCGCCGGCTTCGACGTGCAGCAGGCGGCCGATGCCAACGAGACCGAAGAGAAGCTGACGCGCGAGGACATCGGGATCGTCGTCGTCGATGCCGACATGCCCAATGTCAGCGGATACGAGCTGTGCAGCCGGATCCGCCGCGCTCACGGGACCGATCCGTATCTCATCCTGCGGACGACGAAGGATGCGCTCATCTCGCGCGAGCTGAACGTCGAGGACGGCGCCGACGATTTTCTTATCGAGCCCCTGACGGACAGCGAGGTGCTCGCCCGCGTCGAGACCGGCCGCAAGATGAAGGAACTGCAGCAGAAGCTGATCCGGACGAGCCAGTCGCTCGCCGTGCTGGAGACGACCGATCCGCTGACGGGCGCCCACAGCAAGAAGCATTCGGAGTGGGAGCTGCGGCGCGAGATCGAGCGGTCGCGGCGCTACGGCGCCCCGATCTCGCTCGTCCTGGTCGATCTGGACGGATTCCGGCTGCTGAACGAGAAGCTGGGCCGCGCCGCGGGCGACCGGACGCTCCAGGAACTCGCCCGCATCCTCCGGCTGTCCACGCGCAAGACCGACACCGTCGGCCGCTGGGGCGGGGAGGAGTTTGCCCTCGTGCTCCCGGAGACAAGCGCGGACGAGGCGCTCGGCGCGGCGGAGAAGATTCGACGGGTCGTCGAGCAGACGGCCGTCGCCGTCGGCGACACGGCGGCGCACGTGACCGTCAGCTGCGGCGTGGCGACATTCGACGGCAACAACTTCGAGTCGGCGGACGACCTGGCCGGGGCTGCGGCGGCCGCTCTCGCCGACGCCAAGGCCAACGGCCGGAACCGGTGCGCGGCGCACGCCTGAACGCGCCGTCAGGAACCCAAGCCCGGGGACACGGACATGCTTGAACGCGCGATTATGGCGGGCTTCGGCGGCCAGGGCCTGATGTTCATGGGCAAGCTGACCGCGAAAATGATGATGGACGAAGGGCTCCACGTCACCTACTTCCCGTCCTACGGGGCGGAGGTACGTGGCGGCACGGCCCACTGCAATGTGGTCGTCTCGACCGATGAGATCGCCTCGCCCGTCGTCGAGGAGGCCGACACGATCATCGTGATGAACCAGCCGTCCTACGAGAAGTTCAAGCCGCGCCTCCTGCCCGGCGGGGTGGCCCTCGTCAATGCGTCGCTCGTCGAGCCGTCCGATCCGCCTCCGGCGAAGCTCCTGCTCGAGATCCCGGCGACGCAGATCGCCTCGGACCTCGGCAGCGTCCGCGCCGCGAACATGGTCGTGATGGGCGCCTACAACGCTATCCGGGAGTTGGTGCCGTTTGACACGCTTATCGAGCAGATGAAGGTCGCGTTCGGCGAGGGCAAAGCGGCCTTGTTCGACCTGAACATCCAGGCGCTCGAAGTCGGGCGCGAGTTTGCCGGGGCGGTCGCGTAGTGCGCCGCTCTTCTCTCTCTTAAGGGGGTTCCAGATGAAGAAGCTGATGGTTGTGCTGGCGTGCGGTCTCTTGGCGGTCAGCGGCTGCGGCCCGGGCGAGAAGGTCGCCAAGACGCCGAAAGAGGCCGTCGTGCACCTGGCCGAGGCGATGGAGGACGGCGATGCCGATGCGTTCGCCGCGTGCTTCGACGCGACCCCGGAGCAGAAGCCGATGCTTCGGTCGATGGGCGACTTCACGGCCACTCTGTTCGACTTCCAGAAGGAAATGGTTGCGACCTACGGTGACGAGAGCGGTGGTGGCATGAAGGGAGGCGGGCCCGCTCAAGGACTCCAGGCGTTCGACAAGTCGCAGCTCGACAAGTTGGAGATCAAGATCGACGGCGATACGGCGACGGCCGTCATGCCCGACGGGGACGGCCAGCCGATGACGCTGAAGAAGGTCGGAGAGCGCTGGCTGATCGATCTGGGCGAGCAACTGCCCGAGGGCGAAGATCTCGAGAAGATGGTGAAGATGATGCCGAAGATGACCGAGGCGGTCGAGGCCGTCAAGGAGAAGATCGGACAGCCGGGGATGACGGCCGAGAAGATCAACAAGGAACTCGGTGCCGCCATTATGAAGGCCGCGTTTGAGATGATGAAGGAGGCCGGCGAGCAACCCTAGGGGGCTGATTCAAATCCAGCGGGCGGGCGCCTCGGCACCCGCCCGTCTCCATGTCTTCCCGGACGCCGCGGCCGCGCCGGCCTACGCCTTCCCCATGCAGCACTGCTTGTATTTCTTCCCGCTGCCGCACGGGCAGGGGTCGTTGCGGCTCGGCTCCTTCTGCGCCCGCACGGGCCGCGGCCCCTCGGGCCGCTGCTGCGACCCGGCGATCGCCTGCTCCTGCTGCTGCCGGTAGGCGCTCGTCGAGCCGTGCACCGTCTGCACGCCGCCGTCCTCATCGTGCACCTCGGTGCCCAGATCGATGTCCGCCTTGAGGAGGAGGTCGCTCACCTCTTCCTGGATGGAGCCGATCATCGCCTCGAACGCCTCGTAGCCCTCTTTCTTGTACGCGATCTTCGGGTCGACCTGCGCGTACCCGCGGAGCCCGATCCCGCTCTCCAGGCCATCCATCACCGCCAGGTGGTCCTTCCAGCGCGAGTCGATCGCGTTGAGGATGAGGACTCTCGCGATCCAGTGCAAACGGCGGCGGCCGATGGCCCTCGCCCGCGCCTCGAACGCATCGAACGCCCGCTTGAGAATCTGATCCCGCGCCTCGTCGACGCGGAGCTTGCTCAGTTCGAACGCGCCGAGCCCGATCCCGAGCTTCTGGTTCATCTTCCGCGCCAGCCCGATCACGTTGCGGCCGTCCTCCGCCAGGTCGACCTCGAGGAACGTGTCGGCCGCGTGGCGAACGGCCTCGACGGCGACGGCTCCCGGCGGCCGCTCGCCGTAGCCCGCCATTGCCGCATCGGCGAACACGCCGAGCAGATCGGCCCGCACGTCTTCCATCAGCTTGTACGCGTCGAGGGCCTCATCGAAACTCCACTTCTTCAGCCACTCCGCCAGTTCGGCGACCCGCCACGTGTCGGGATACGTCTCGGGCGGCAGCAGCGAGTCGATCGCGGCGCCGACCGCGTCGGCCACGATCCGATCGGGCTTCTGCCGCGCGAGCGCCTTCTGGGCGCGCTCCTCGACGAAGTTCGCGACCGTCCGCTCGTCGATGTCCATCATCTCGTCCATCTTCGCGGCCGGCGCCGACACGTGCAGCTTCGAGTTGACCCAGCGCGCGAGCGGCTCGAGGTCGATGGCCTCGGTCGCCGCGTGCGTCTGGAAGTAGGCATCGAGCGCGACGCGGACCATCCGGCCGATGGCCTCCTCCGGCTCCATCCCTTCGGCCGCGGTCGCCTTCTGCACCTGCTCGATGAGGAGCTTCTTCGCGTCGCCACGCCGCGCGTCCACCGCGCGCGGCAGAGCGGTCTCGAGCTTCACGGGCGAGCCGGCGAAGCTGAACCGGTTTTGGGCCCACGCCACGAGATGTTCGTAGGAGAGGTCCTCGGCGAACGCGTCGCTCGACAGGAACTGCCCGACCGCGGAGCCGACGCACCGGTGGACGAAGTCGAGGGCCTCGTCGTCGGGCAGGCCGCGCACCTGGCTGCCGAGCACGACGGCGAGTTCGGGACGCGAGAGCGCGAACCACTGATCGCGCGTGATCGACAGCCCGAGCCCCTCGGCCCAGCGGGACAGCGGGCCGTAGTTGCGCTCCTCCGGCACGTGCTCCTCGTCGAGGTACGTGCTGACGGCCGCGCCGACGACGTTCTCGAATGTCCGCGAGATGACGGCGTCGAGCCCGCCGCAGTAGATCTTCGGGGCGTCCGACGCCTCGATGCTCCGCGCGACCGCGCCGCACAGGTCGGCGCCGCCGAGCTTGCTCAGCTCGAACGGCTCGCCCTCAGCCGCGTACTCCTCGCCGAGCCGCCGGCACAGCGCGATGAAGTCGCGCCCCTCCGAGCAGAGCGTATCTCGGATGGCGACCGCGATCGCGGGCAGGTGCCAGTGGCGCGCGACGCCCTCAGGCCCGTCGAGCTTCGCCGCCAGGTCGGCGGCGGCCGCCTCGGCAACGCGATCCGTCGCGGCCGCGGCGCACTCCTCGATATCGCCCTCCTCGACCGTCATCCCCAGCCGGTACTCGGCCCACAGGGCGATCCGCAGGGCGGACGGACGGCGGCGGAACATCGCCGACTGGAGATAGAGCCGAACGGCCGACGCGACCAGCGCCGCCGCGGCCTGTCCCACGTCGGCATCTGCGAGCCCGGCCGTCAGGCGTTCGATCACGAGCGGCTCGATATTCTCCGGCCGCGCCAGCATCGGCTGCCATTCGGCCCCGCCAATCTCGCACGGCACGTCGCCTATCCATCGCTCATACGCGTCATACGTCCACTCGCGAGCGGGCAGCAGCGGCAGATCGGCGGCCAGCCCGCGGCGGACCCAATCGCCGACGAGATCGCCGACCGACTCGGCCTCAACTCGATCCGCCAGCTTGGCCGCCAGCAGCTCGGCGAACACGCCGAACCACGGCTCCTGAATCTCGAATCCGAACTCGCGCGCGCGGGTCCGCTGCTCATCGTTCGACCGCGCGGGCGTGCCGTCGAGCGGACCGACCGCGCCCTCGACCGCTGCGGCCGCGGCGCTCTTGATGACGTCGTCGCTCGGCCGCTCGGCCTTCGCCGACCGCGCCGCCTCGATACAGAAGTCCTCGAACCCGAGTTCCCGCCACTTGGCTTCATCGACGCTGACGCCGCAGGCGGAGTCCAACGCGGCGGCGACGGGCTCGAACGAGCGGGCGACCTCGATCCCCCCGCCTTCGAGCCACTGCGGCTCGATGAACTCGGCGACGAACTCCTGGGCCACGTCCTCCGGCGCCCGGCCGCGGAACGCCTCGAGCACGGCCTGCCGCTCGCCGTAAACGAGTTTCCGCTGCTCGTTGCGCACGCCGTCGTATTCGAGCAGTTGCTTGCGGGCGGTGAAGTTGAACTCCTCGACCTTCTTCTGCGCCCGCTCGATCGAGCGGCTCACCATGCCCGACTCGATCTGCTGTCCGTCGCGCAGGCCGGCCTTGTGCATGAACCGGCGGACCCACTCGCCCATGAAGATGCGCATCAGGTCGTCTTCGAGCGAGAGGAAGAAGCGGGAGGAACCGGGGTCGCCCTGGCGGCCGGCGCGGCCCCGGAGCTGGTTGTCGATGCGACGGGCCTCGTGGCGTTCGGTGCCGACGATGTGGAGCCCGCCGAGTGCGACGACCTTGTCGTGGTCGACGTCGGTCCGCTCCTCGATCTCGACGAACTGCGCGAGCAGCTTCTCGGAGTCCTCGGCCGATATCTCGATCCCGATGGCCGCGGCCATCCGGTGGATGTTCTCGCCCGGCGCGAGCGCCGGATCCCAGACGGCCTCCTCGCCCGGAGCCAAGCCAGGCAGGATGAGGGTCGCCGGCGCATCGGGCGGGTCTTCCGTGAGCCGCTGTGCGTTGCGGAACACGTTGATGAGGTCCATCGCCTCGGTCTCGGTCTTGTCGTACTGCAGTTCGATGATGGCCTGGAGTTGGAGCGAGGCGTTGCCGCCGAGCACGATGTCGGTGCCGCGGCCGGCCATGTTCGTCGCGATCGTCACGGCCCGCGGCTCGCCGGCCTGGGCGACGATGGTCGACTCGCGTTTGTGATATTTCGCGTTGAGCACGACGTGCTTGACGCCGCGCCGCTTCAGCCGCTCGGCGAGCATCTCCGACCGCTCGACCGAGACCGTGCCGACGAGCACGGGCCGCCCCGCCGCGTGGGTCTCTGCGATCTCGTCGATGATCGCGTCGACCTTCTCGTCGTCGGTCGCGTAGATCACGTCAGGATGGTTGAGCCGCTGGAGCGGCCGGTTGGGCGGGATCGGCACGACTTCGAGGTCGTAGATCTTCGCGAACTCCGACGCCTCGGTCAGGGCCGTGCCCGTCATGCCGCTGAGCTTGTCGTAGAGCCGGAAGAGATTCTGGAACGTGATCGTCGCGAGGGTCTGGTTCTCCTCCTGGACGCGCAGCCCTTCCTTCGCCTCGACCGCCTGGTGCAGGCCGTCGCTCCAGCGCCGCCCGGCCATCAGGCGGCCGGTGAACTCGTCGACGATGAGGACCTCGCCCTCGCGGACAACGTATTTCTTGTCGCGCTGGAACAACTCCTTCGCCCGGAGCGCGTTGTCGATGAAGTGGGGCCACTCGATGTTCTTGCCGGAGTAGAAGTCGGTCACGCCCGCGAGCTTCTGCGCCGCGAGGATGCCCTCCTCGGTCAGCACGCAGCGGTGTTCCTTCTCCTTGACCTCGTAGTGCGGGCCCTTGCGCAGCCGCTGCACGACGCGGTTGGCGATGTAGTATTTGTCCGTCGAGCCCTCGGGCATGCCCGAGATGATGAGGGGGGTCCGCGCCTCGTCGATCAGCACGCTGTCGACCTCGTCGATGATGGCGTAGTGCAGGTCGCGCTGCGCCTGATCCTCGACGTGGATCTTCATGTTGTCGCGGAGGTAGTCGAACCCGAACTCGTTGTTCGTGCCGTAGACGATGTCGCAGGCGTAGATGGGCTTCCGCTCGCCGGGGTCCATGTCGGACTGGATGGCACCAACCGACATTCCGAGGAACTCGTAGACGGGCCGCATCCACGCGGCGTCGCGGCGCGCGAGATAATCGTTCACGGTGACGACGTGCACCTTGCCGCCGAGCGCGTTGAGGTACGCGGACAGCGTGGCGACGAGCGTCTTGCCCTCGCCGGTGATCATCTCGGCGATCTTGCCCTGGTGGAGCACCATCCCGCCGATGAGCTGCACGTCGTAGTGCCGCTTCGGGTAGGGCGTGCCCTCGAGCCGCCGCGCCGCCTCCCGCACGACGGCGAACGCCTCGACGAGCAAATCGTCGAGCGTCTCGCCTCCCGCGAGCCGGTCGCGGAACTCGTCGGTCTTCGCGCTCAGCTCCGTGTCGGAGAGCGTCATCATCTCCGGCTCGAGCGCGCTGATCGCATCGACGGTCGGCTGGAGTTCGCGGATGATTCGCTCGACGGCCGTGCCGCCGAGCACCATGCGGAACAGGCCGTTCACGAACCGGCCGATGTAGACGGGGGCCGCCTCCGCGAACCCCGTAAACTTGTTCCAGAACGACCCGGCCTGCCCGTCCCCGCTCATGGCTCTCCCGCTTTGTCTTTGGGTTCGTCGGCGTCTTTCGAGACGGGTACGTTCTCCCCCGGGACCTTGCCGAGCGTGGAATCCCAGGCGTCGGGGATCGTGTATTCGACGTCGGAGACGCTCTTGCCCTTGAGGATCTTGATGCCCCCGAGCCGGGGCTCGAACATCGCCCCGAACTTGAGGTACGTCTCGCGGTCTGTGAACCGGTGGCGCTGCAGCACGCGCACGCCCCGCATCGGCTTGTCCCAGACCGCTCCGACCCGCCGCAGCGGCCAGATCTCGACGCGATAGATGACCTGGCCGGCGCCCGCATAGAAGTCGCGCAGCCGCGCCTTCTCGACGAGCACGAACACCTGCTCCTTCGTCCCGTGCGCATACAGCGGCCGGAGGTGATCGCAGAACCGGTCGACCTTCGTGAGACTGTCGAGTTTCTCGACGAGCTTCGGGATGCCCATGAGGCGGCCGACGATCCTGTTCCGCCGCTCGTCCGAGACCTCTTCATCGGGATCGAAGAAGTCCGAGAGGTCGAGCCGCTCGGTCGTCAGCGTCTCCGACTTGAAGACATAGTCGAACGTCGCCCCGTCTTCCTCGTCGTCGATCCCGAGGTCGACGCCCTCGATCTCCAGGTCGCCGCAGTCGACGACAAGCTGGTAGGTGCCGTCGGGCAGGTCGGGGATTTCAAACTTGCCCGTCTTCGGGTCGATCGTCCCCTCGTGGGTGCGGTTGTTGATCTTGTTCATCGTCGCGCCGAGGCGCTCGAACGCGCGGACGCCCCTGGCCTTGCCCGGCGGCAGGATCACGCCGGAGATGCCGGCGGCGTGCGCGACGGACGCCGCGACGAGAGTCAGAAGTGTCAGCACGCCTGCTCGCATCGGGTGTCTCCTGGATGCGTCCCGACGACCACGTGACCCATTATAAGCCCGTACCGACGCTATTTCCACAGGACACGGCCGGAGCGAGTAGATACTCCGAACTTGGGGGATTTCGGCGCGGTTGCTGCCCGCGGCGTCGGGCGGCGTGCCCCCCGTGGCACGGCCATCTTGGCCGTGCGTCGCACGCCCATCCTGGGCGTGCATCCACGGGCAGGATGCCCGTGGGACACACGGGCGAGACGCCCGTGCCACGAGAAACAGGCGCCTGCCCGTTCCCGCACCCCGAGATTAAAATATCGACCCCGGCCGGAGCGTAGGGGGGACTCACGCATCGGGACGCAGGCACAGCCGCTCGATCGACGAGGCCCGGCCGGTCTCGGGGTCGGCCTCGATGATGGCCCCGCACAGCCGGACGTCGCCGGAGGCCACGTCGAATGGAGCGTACATGCCGGTCGTGAACCGGTGCAGCACCTTGTCCGTCTGCCGCCCGAGGACCGAGTCGTACGGCCCCGTCATTCCGAGGTCGGTGATGTAGGCGGTCCCGCCGGGCAGGACGCGCTCGTCGGCCGTCGGGATGTGGGTGTGGGTGCCGACGACGGCCGTGACGCGCCCGTCGAGGTACCAGCCCATCGCGACCTTCTCCGACGTCGCCTCCGCGTGCATGTCGACGATGATGATGGGCGTCTCGGCCGACATCTCGGCGACGGCCGCGTCGGCCGTGCGGAACGGACACTCGGCGGGATTCATATACACGCGCCCGACGAGGTTCATCACGCCGACTGCGAGGCCGCTCGCCGTCCGGAAGATACCGTAGCCGCGCCCCTTTGCGTCGGCCGGGTAGTTCGCCGGGCGCAAGAGCGGCAGGCCGTTGTTCATGTGCGGGACGATCTGGGCTCGCTTCCAGATGTGGTCGCCCGTCGTGAGCACGTCGACGCCCGCGCCGCGCAGCTCCTCGACCTGCGCGGGGATGATGCCGGACCCGGAGGCCGAGTTCTCGGCGTTCGCGACAACGAGGTCGATGGCGCGCTGCTCGACGAGCGAGGCGAGCCGGTCCTTCAGCACCGTGCGGCCCGGGCGCCCGACGACGTCGCCGATGGCGAGAATCTTGATGCTCATTCGCTCCCGCCTACTTGGCGTACTCGACGCACCGCGTCTCGCGCAGCACCGTCACCTTGATCTCGCCGGGGTAGGCGAGTTCGCGTTCGATCTCGTTCGCAACGTTTCGGGCGAGCACGGCGAGTTGATCGTCGGCGATGCGGCCGGCATCGACGACGACGCGGACCTCGCGGCCCGCCTGAATCGCGTAGGTCGTCTCGACGCCCTGGAACGATTTGGCCAGCTCCTCGAGCTTGCGGAGCCGCTTGATGTAGCGTTCGAGACTCTCGCGCCGCGCGCCCGGCCGCGAGGCGCTGATCGCGTCGGCCGCCTGAACGATCACGGCGTAGACGCTCTCGGGAGCGCACCCCTCGTGGTGGGCTGCGACCGCGTTGACGACGATGGGCTTCTCGTCGAACCGGCGGGCGAGGTCGGCCCCGATCTCGGGGTGGCCGCCCTCGACCTCGTGGTCGATGGCCTTGCCGATGTCGTGCAGGAGGCCGATTCGCCGCGCGAGCGCGGTGTTGAGCTTCAGCTCGCCGGCGATGGCGGCGCACAGTTTCGCGGTCTCGATCGAATGCTGGAGCACGTTCTGCCCGTACGACGTGCGGTACTTGAGCCGGCCGATGTAGTCGATCGCCTCGCGCCGCAGCCCCTGCACGTCGAGGTCGGCGCAGGCCTGGCGGCCCGTGTTGCGGATGATCTCCTCGACGTCCTTCTGGCACTTCTTGACGAGTTCCTCGATCCGTGCGGGATGAATGCGCCCGTCCTCGATAAGCTTGCTCATCGCGCGCCGCGCGATTTCGCGGCGGACGCCGTCGAACCCGGAGACGACCACGACGCCCGGGGTGTCGTCGACGATAACGTCGATGCCCGTCGCTCGCTCGAAGGCGCGGATGTTGCGGCCCTCGCGTCCGATGATGCGCCCTTTCATGTCGTCGCTCGGCAGGTCAATGGCAGAGACGACGCTGTCGGCGGTGTGCTCGACGGCGCAGCGCTGAATGGCCGCGACGACGATTTCCTGCGCCTTCTCGTCGGCGCGCTCCTGGATCCGCTCGATGGAACGCCGCACGATCTGATCTTCGTCGCGCTGGACCTCGCCGCGGAGCCGGTCGAGCAGCATCGTGATGGCCTCGTCGCGCGACATGTTCGCGAGATTGAAGAGCGTGTCCTTCTCCTTGTTGATCAGCTCGTCGAGTTCCTTCTCGCTCGCCGCGACCTTGCGGAGCCGCTCGGCCAGGTCCTTCTCGAGGTTCTCGATGTACGTCTCTTTCTTGACGATCCCCTCGTTCTTCTGGTCGATGCTGTCTTCGCGCTTCGCGAGCTGGCGCTGAAGCTGCCGGAGTTCCTGGCGCGTCTCCTGTGTCTCCGCCTCGAACTCGGAGCGGATCTTGAGCAGTTCCTCCTTCGCCTCGACCCGGGCATCTTTCAGGACACGCTCGGCCTCCTGCTCGCCCTTCACGACCATCTCGTCGTACTTCTGGCGGGCTTCCTTGCGCCTGAGCAGCAGGATGGTGAGGCCGATCGCGAGACCGACCACGGCGCTCGGCACGCCGAATAGCAGAATGTCCGCCCCTGCGTCCCCGAGCATGGGGCCTGCAAGCAACAAATAACCGTTCACGATCCCGACTCCTTTCACACCGTTGTTGTTGTCAGACCCGTGAGGGCGCTCAACGGTGAGACAGATGATGCCGTTGGGATGGGCGTTGGGCTGGGGAGACGGAACGGGGGGAGCAAAGAGGGCCCGTGCGGGCCTCGTCGTGCGGTCTCCGGCAACGCGTATGCGTCACCGCATCGTCAGCCGGCTGGCAAGATTCGCAGCGGTTACCTCACGCTGCCGAGCAGGTTCAAGCCACGTTTGGTGCGTCCCGGTCCTGTCCTGCCCAAATCTCCGCGAGCTACGCGTCGCCCCGACTCAGCTGCAATCCTATATCAGCACATGACTTAATAGCCGAGCAACGCAGCCACACGACCCTACAAACTTCACGGGTCGCGGCCAAAACGCCTGACGAAAACCCCTCATCGGCCGGCCGCGCCGTGTCTTAAAAAAGGACTCTATGCTCTCCCAATGGCTCTCCGTCGCCCAAGCGGCCATCGCCGCCCACGGCAATCAACGAGCGCCAACACGGGTGGAACGCCAGGCGCCCTCCATGACACCCGGCAAGTCATCATTTTATTTTACGGTCACGGCCGAGGCCAGTCAATCCGAAAATCCCGACAAATCCGGCCGGCCCGGCCGCGGCGGGGGTTTCGGGCGGCTCGTGATCCCCCAAGCCATTGCCACACAGTCCCTTGCGGTCGAAATCGTCCGGCGGGGCCGCGCCAACAATTATTCGCTCGCCCGGCCACACTGTGCTATAATGCGAACAGGCCGGGAGGAAATCTACGGTCGATCCGGCTGGCCGCCGAAGCAGGGAGTCCCACGATGACGACCGACGAATCCAGGCTGATTGAGGTGGCTCGCGGGCTTGTGCTCGAGGGGTTCGAGCCGCACTATGGCGCGCTCGCCGACTCGTTTCCGTCGCATCCGCTCTGGCGCCGGATGAAGGAGCTTGGGACCGAGTTGTGGCTCGACACCGGCGATATCGACGCGGCCGAGGAACTGTGGACGCGCGAGTTCTCCGCGCTCACGACCAACAACACGCTCCTGAACCGCGAGGTGCAGAAGGGCACCTACGACGACCTCGTGCCGCGCGCGGCCGCCGCGCTCCGGTCGGCGTGTCCCGATATCGACGGCGCGACCCTCGTCCGCGAGATCGCCTTCGTGCTCAACGCCTATCACGGCCTGCGGCTCGTCGAGAAGTTCGACGCGTTCGTGTCCGTCGAAGAGCACACCGATCTCGCGCACGACGCCGACGCGGCCGTCGCAGTCGGCCGACGCTACCACGCCATCTGCCCCGAACGCTTCATCATCAAGATCCCGCTGACGGCCGAGGGGCTGATCGCGGCGCGGCAGCTCGGCCGCGACGGCGTGCCCATCAACCTGACGCTCGGTTTCTCGGCGCGGCAGAACGTGCTCACGAGCGTCTTCGCCAAGCCGACGTACTGCAACGTCTTCCTCGGGCGGCTCAACTCGGTCGTGTCCGACCACGGGCTGGGCGATGGGCTGTATGTCGGCGAGCGCGCGACCGCCGCCAGCCAGGGGCGGATCGGCGAGATTCCCGAGCCGGCGACGAGGCAGATCGGCGCCAGCATCCGTTCGGGCCAACAGGTCGCCGACCTGGCAGGCACGCACGTGCTGACGATCCCGCCCAAGGCCGCGGCCGAGTTTCTCACACTTGGGCCGGAGCCGGACGCTCTGGAACGCGGCATCGACAACGACTACGATCCGCAGTGGGCCGAGGGCGTGGCGCCCGAGTCGTTCGGGCTCGACACGCTCTGGCACGTGCCCTACGGCATCGAGAACGCGGTCGGCGACGTGGCCGCGGAGAACGACCTCGGCGGGCCCGCGCTTCTCGCTCACCTCGCCGACGCGGCGCTGGGCGGCGCCCTGCCGGCCTGGCCCGAATCCGACCTGACGAAGGCGGCCGCAGACGGCAAGATCCCGAAGGTCCGCGATTGGGAACATCGCCTGGCGACGGGCGAGATCGGGCTCGATGCGCTGATGAACCTGCACGGGCTCCAAAGCTTCGCGGCCGACCAGAAGGCGATGGACGACCGCATCCGCGGGCTGATCTGAGAGTTCACCGGCCCCCGACAGGTCGAAGCCGAATCGTGTTTGAAGGCCGTTCACATTCGTGATATAGTCGTCGTATGATCGAGCGCGAGAGAATCAGACGGGTCGCGCGCCAGATCGGCGCCGCCGCGAACGCGGAGCGCGTGGTGCTTTTCGGGTCCCACGCTCGGGGCGACGCCCGCGAAGACAGTGACGTCGATCTGATGGTCGTCGCCGAGAGCGAGTTGCCCAGGTTCAAGCGGGCGCGCGGGCTGTACAGAATGCTGCGCCCCTATCCCTTCGGGATGGATTTAATCGTCTACACCCCCCAGGAGATCGAGCGGGGAAAGCGTTCGCCCGCCTCGTTCGTATCCGCGGTCCTTCGGGAAGGGGAAACCGTCTATGTCCGTCGAGGTCGCCAGGCAGTGGTTGGCGAAGGCCCGGAATGATCTGCTGAACGGGGCTCTTGAAGAAGTGGCTTCTTGAGCCTGAAAGGCTCGAAGCGGCAGCAGAGCTGCCGGCGCAGTTTGCCACAAACTGCCAAGCTGACCCGAAGGGTCAGCCATCAGCCCAGGGCGAAGCCCTGGGAGAGAGTGGGTGAGGCGCGAAAGCCCTGAAAGGGCAATAGAAATCCTATGACGCCCCTACAGGGCTTGGCTCAAGACGCATCTGCTACCCAGGGCGTTGCCCTGGGCTGGTGAATGTTGCCCCTTCGGGGCAAGAAACAGACCTCTTCAACAACCCTGAATGCGAACGACAATCTGCGGGCGGAGCGGGTCCCGTTCGACACCGTCTGCTTCCACTGCCAACAAGCCGCCGAGAAACTCCTGAAGGCGTTTCTCGCGGCCCAAGGCCATGCGGCAGCAACAGGAGCGAACTGCGCACTTCCCTTGACGCTATCCCGCCCGCAGTAAAGTTGCAATCGGTCCCGCTCCGGCGTATTCTGGGTTCCCAGAATGCACGGAACCGACCCGCCCCAGCGACCGTTCCTCGCGCGCCTCCTCGTGAACCCCTTGCGGCCCGGGCCGCCGGCCGGGGCGCTGGGCGAATTCTACAACCAGTGCGCCTCGATGCTGCGCGCGGGCCTGACCATCCTGCGGACGCTCGACTCGCTCTCCGAGCAGGCGGGGTCGGGCCGAATCCGGCGCCGCATCCCGGCGATGATGCAGCAGATCAGTGAGGGCGGAACCGCGGCCGACGCGTTCGCCCTCTTCCCGAGCATCTTCGATCCGATCCACGTGGCGATGATCCGCGCGGGCGAGCGGGCCGGCCGGCTCGACGATACGTTCGAGACCCTCGCGGAGTCGTGCAAGCGGCGCTCCCGGCTCACGAAGATCTTCATCACGGCGGTCCTCTATCCCGTCCTTCTGCTGCACTTCGCGCTGTTCGCGTTGCCCTTCATTGAGCGGTTGATCGGCGACGACACGCCCTACTGGCGGCTCGCCCTGCCCCCGTTCGCCGGCCTGTACGGAGCGTTCCTCCTGCTGTTCCTGGCGCCCAGGGTGCTGCGGCAGTTCCCGGCCACGGCCTATGTCCTCGATGTCGTCCGCGGTCTGATCCCGTTCGTCTCCGGCATTGCCGAGAAGCTCGCCCTCGGGCGGACGGCGCGGGCGCTCGAGGGGCTCTATGGCGCGGGCGTGACGCTCGGCGACGCGATGCCGGCCGCCGGCGACGCGTGCGGGAACGAAATCCTGCGCCGCAAGCTGCGGCGGATGGCCCCGATGATCGAGAGCGGGATGACGCTGAGCGACGCGATGCGCGCGGTCGGCGGGTTCCCGAGCACGTTCGTCAACATGATCGCCACGGGCGAGGAGAGCGGGCAACTCTCGGGCATGCTGGCCAACGCCGCCGACTACTATGAGGACCGGGCCGAGACCGCGCTCAAGCGAGCGGCCATCATCATCCCGATTGTCTTCTACATCATCGTCGCGTGCTACATCGGCTTCCAGATCGTGCGCGCCTACACTCAGATGCTCAGCCAACGGTTCGAAGGGATCGAGGAACTCAATCGCTGACCGATGGCTCCCGCACGAATCCACTTCCTGACAGGGCAGACGGCGACCGGCAAGGGGGCCGCCGCGTTCGCGCTCGCTCAGAAGATCGGCGCGGAGATCATCTCGCTCGACTCGATGAAGGTCTACCGCGGGATGGACATCGGCACGG
>CAYLQD010000011.1:0-56263 GCA_964385685.1 uncultured Planctomycetota bacterium
CTAGCCGCGGCGCCTCCGCGTGACGAGGCCCGCGAGGCCGACCAGCACGAGAGCCGCCGGCTCGGGGATCGTCTCGCCGCCGCCGTTCGTCTCGCCGCCGCCGTTCGTCTCATACTCGACCTTCAGTTCGGCGTAGTCGATGATGACAACGTCGCTGGAGCCGATGCCAAGGGTCTCAGGCGTGCCGATCGTCACGTGCACCGTTCCGCCGCCGGCTGGAATGAGCGCCAGCGCCGCCGGCGTGAATGTGAAGACGTCCAACTGCACGGTTCTCTTGGCGACCTCGGTCAGCGTGTCCGGCAGGATGACTTCACTGCCGATGACCTTGATGGGCTGGCCGCCCCAACTGCCGTACCAGTTGGTATCGTTGTCCCAGGTCAGCACGGTCACCGTCGCCGAATTGAGAACGGAGCCGCCGGGCGCGGCATCCACGTTGAACGCAAAGTCAAAGATGTCTTTGTTCTTCGCATTCATTGTGACGTCGGTGTTGCCGGCTTCCGGCGTCACCATCGTCTCGAACGGCAGCGAGACGACGTCGCCCGTGCCGAGGTTGACAACCCCGTCACCGTCGCCATCGTCGAAGTCGTCCTTGTCACCAACCATGTACTTCTTCTCGACGAGCCCAGCGGACGCGACCGTCGTCACGCACAGAACCGCACCGGCGAGCATCAACACGAGCACCATCGTCATCTTGTTCGTCTTCATCCTTCGACCCCTTTCAGGTTAACAGGTACTACTTAACTGGTTATGTGAATCTTCTCAACTGTCTCCAATCTTGCGTCCCAAAAGTCCAACCCAAGGAACTAAGTGGCTCAAGCATCCATTTGCCAAGCCGCCCTCGGACGCCGCCAACTGCGACGCCCAACGCCTGGGCTTGAATAATCACTGGGCCTATGAGCAATTGGCGTGCCACTCGGACGAAAATTTCCGCACGGCCGCCTGCGCATGGAGATAACTACTGTATATGCAGAGTGTTAGGGCAGAAAGAAAACGCGACGTGGGCATGTGCCGGCAGCGCTGAGGCCGATCACGTCTCAAAAAAGCGACGTATTTGCTCGACGGCCGTTGACCTGAGACAACGTGTTTCCGCGCGGCAACGGATGATCCGACAGACGGTATCCGGTCTGAAGGCGGCTCCTGCGGCCGCATGGGGCGGAATCGGCCGGCGAGCGCTCGCAGCGCGGTGAATTCGGCCTTGATTTCGCTCACCGCCGGCGGTAGGTTTGAAGCCCGGAGTTGACGGCAAACCGGTAGGGGCCGACGCTCAGGAGGCCAGATGCGGCTGATCGACTACATCGCGGTCTTTTCAGCGGCGGTCGCGGCCGGAGCCGCGCTGACGGCGCTCGCACGGGCGGTCGGGCGCCGCCTGGACATCCTCGACCGGCCGGACGGCCTCCGCAAGCGTCAGAGCCGGCCGATTCCCCGCACAGGCGGCCCGGCCGTCTATCTGGCTATCGTGGTCTGTGTCGGGCTGGCCTGGCTCTGGGGCTTTCGGACGGCGGGTTCCCTTCCACTTCTCCTGGGCGCCGGGGCCGTCCTGTTGGTCGGGCTCTGGGACGACGTGGCGGGGCTGAAGCCCGGGTGGCGGCTCGTTCTCGTGGCCCTTGTCGCGGCGGCAATGTGCGCGACCGACTATCGGGTCAGCGCGGTCGCCTGCCCGTTCGGCGGACGCATCACGTTCGGCTGGGGTGCTTGGCCGGTCACCACGCTCTGGTTCGTCGGCTGCATGACGGCGATGAACTTCATCGACGGGCTGGACGGCCTGGCCGGCGGGACGGCCGTGATCGCCGCCGCTGCCCTGTTCGTCATCTCGCTGATGCTCGGCAACCGCTCGACGGCGCTCCCGTTGCTGATTCTGGCGGGCGCGACGCTCGGATTCCTCTTCCTCAACGTCCAGCCGGCGTCGATCTACCTCGGCGATTCGGGCAGCTATGCGCTCGGGTTCCTGGTGGGCGGAATCGCTCTCCGAGCGTGCGAGAGAGCCGGGGGCGGCGTCGCGCTCGCAATCCCCGTCGTCACGCTCGCCCTGCCGGGGCTCGACACCGCGCTGGCGCTCCTTCGCCGCTGGGCGCGGCGCCGGTCGCTCTTGGCGGGGAGCGATCGGCGGCACATCCACCACCGGCTGCTCGACGCGGGATGTTCCGAGCGTCGCGCGGCGATGCTGCTTCACGGCGTGTGCCTGCTGCTCGCGCTCGGCGCGGTGCTGATGGCGGCGTCCGGGCGAGCCGAGCGCTGGATACTGGTCGCGGTCGTGGTCGCGGGCGTCGGAGCGGCCTGGGCCGTCGGCCGAGAGGATCTCAAGGCCGCCGGCCGGCGCGTGCTGGGCCGGGGCACTTCGTGAGTTGGGAGGACGAATGAGCGCACTCAAGTTGACAACTGTCGTCGGCGCGCGGCCGCAGTTCATCAAGGCCGCGGCCGTGAGCCGCGCCGTCGCCGCGCACAACGATGCGGGCCGGGGCCCGGCCGTCTGCGAGCGCCTCGTCCACACCGGCCAGCACTACGACGACGCGCTCTCGCAGGTCTTCTTCGACGAGTTGGCCATCCCGCGGCCGGCCGAGAACCTGGAGGTCGGCTCCGGCTCGCACGGACGGCAGACGGGCGCGATGCTCGAACGGCTCGAAGACTCGTTCACGGCGGACCCGCCCGACCGGGTGCTCATCTACGGCGACACGAACTCGACACTCGCGGCGGCGCTCGCGGCGGCGAAGCTCCAAGTCCCGGTCGCCCACGTCGAGGCCGGCCTCCGCAGCTTCAACCGCGCGATGCCAGAGGAGATCAACCGCGTGCTGGCCGACCATGTCTCGGACCTGCTCTTCTGCCCGACGGACGCCGCGGTTCGCAACCTCGCGAACGAGGGCATCACCCGCGGCGTGCACCAGGTCGGCGACGTGATGTACGACTCCGTCCTCTTCCACGCCGAGGCCGCGGGCCGGTCGAGCGACGTGCTCGCCCGCCTGTGCCTCGAGCCGAAGTCCTACTGCCTCGTGACCGTGCACCGCGCGGAGAACACCGACGATCCCGGGCGGCTCGGAGCGATCACGTCGGCCCTCGCGCGGATCGAGCGGCCCGTCGTGCTGCCGCTCCACCCGCGGACCCGCAAGACGCTCGGGGCCGGGCTCGACGGGCTGGCGGAGAACGTGCAGCTTGTCGATCCGGTCCCGTACCTGGACATGCTCGTGCTCGAACAGAACGCGCGGCTCGTGCTGACGGACTCGGGCGGCGTGCAGAAGGAGGCGTACTGGCTTGGCGTGCCGTGCGTGACGCTGCGGGACGAGACGGAGTGGGTCGAGTTGGTTGAGGCGGGATGGAACCGGGTTGCGGGGGCGGATACGGATGCGATCCTCGCGGCGGCCGCGGCCGCGGGCGACGACCTGCCGCCGCGGCCCGACGACCTCTACGGCGACGGCCATAGCGCCGAGCGGATTGTGCAGCTTCTTGTCACGGACCGGCTTGACGCCGAAGGGAGCCGCGCCTGACCGCGCGCCCGCCTATGGCAGAGTCGCGAACATTCCGGGCCGGCGTGCTCGCGTCGGGGCAGGTCCTGGGCGCAATTGTCAGCCTCCTCACGTATGCCGCGCTGTCACGCATCCTCTCCGAGGCCGATTACGCCACTTACCGCAAGACGTTCTTCGCGCTCTCGTTCGCCGCGCCGCTCCTGATGCTGGGGCTGCCGCACGCGCTCTACTACTTCCTGCCGGTCGAGCGGGAGCGTGGCCGCGGCGTCTTGATCGAGAACCTCCTGCTCCTCGCCGGAATGGGCGCGGTGTTCTGGCTGGTGCTGGTGTGTGGCGGGAACCGCCTCCTCGCGAGGTGGCTTCAAGACAAGGCGCTGCGCGACACGCTGCTCTGGATCGCCCCGTACCCGCTTCTCATGCTGCCTGTGGCCGCGACAGCCGCCTGCCTGATGTCGCGCGGGCAGGCGCGCGAACTCGCGGCGTTCAACGTCGCGCGGCGGGTACTCGCGTTCGCCTTGATCGTCTGGGCCGCGTATGCCTGGGGGACGACCGACGCGGCCCTGATCGGCATGGTGACCGCAGGCGCGGTCGCGCTTGCGGGGGCGCTCGTCCTGATGCGGCGGGCAACACGGGGCGAGGGCTCGCAGGTCACGCTCGGCGGCATGCGGGCGCAGATCCACTACAGCGTCCCGCTCGGGCTGGCGGGGATGCTCGGCACGATCAGTTGGGCGGTCGACAAGGCCGTGGTCGCGGCGATGTGCTCGCACGAGGCCTTCGGCGTCTACGCGAACGGCGCGTTCGAGGTGCCGCTCATCAGCATCGTGACCGGCTCGGTGACGGCCGTGCTGCTGCCGGACCTGACGCGTTACTATCGCGGCGGACAACGGGCCGAGGCGCTCGCGCTGTGGAAGCGGTCGGCGGCGAAATGCGCCCTCGTTCTGTTTCCGGCGATGTGCGCGCTCTTCTTTCTGGCGCCCGAGCTGATGGCCGTGCTGTTCTCGTCGAAGTATCGGGCGAGCGGGACGCCGTTCCGGTTCTATCTGCTTGTGCTCCCGATCCGCATCGTCACGTTCACCGCGATGCTCAAGGCCGCCGGGCGGAGTGGGTCGGTCCTGGTCACGAGCGCCGTCGGGGTCGTTGTCAACATCGCCCTGAGCATCCTGCTCGTGCGCTATGTCGGATACATCGGAGCCGTTATCGGGACGGTGCTGATGATCTACCTGTGGACGGTTCCCTTCTTTCTGCTGACGATTGTGCGGACCTACGGCGGGGGCTGGCGCGGCGTGCTGCCGTGGCGGACGCTGATCCGGATCATGGGCATCGCGATGGCGTGCTCGGTGATCTTTCTGCCGAAGGCCTACTTGGTGAAGCGGCTCGGCGACCTGCCTTGCGTCGCCGTGCTCGGGGGCGCGTACGTCGCGCTCGTGGTCTTCGCGCTGAGGGCCGCGGGCCTCGTCGACGTGGCCGCGGCGTGGCGGGCGCTGGCGGGCGCCCTGACGCGGCGGGGCCGCGGCGAATGACACGTCGCCGTGCGGGGCAGAGAAGCGGCCCGAAGCCCTAACGCGCCTTGACTTTTGTTTGCGGCTGTGCTGTAATCTGACGACCGAATTAACCTGATTCGCGGGCTCCTGTCGATCGCGGGCCCGCCCTGCAACATACCCTTCGGGAGGGGCCTTTGTCGCGGATAGCGCCAGACGACGGCCGTGCATCGTTGGCCGCGAGAGGCCGATCTGTCGCCGTCTCCGGTCGTCCCGCCGGGTTCGACTGCTTCCGGCTGACTCACGTCTGAGGAGAACGCACACACATGAAACGTTTTGGATTTGTCGTAATCGGCTTGGCGGTTCTTGTCGTGGGATGCAGCGGCGCGGCGAAGGTCGATCGGGCGGCCTCGCTCTCGACGACCCGGGATCGCGAGCTTGCGCTCGCCACCCTCGCCCGCCTCCCGGAGCAAACGGTGGATTATCAGATCGGCGCAAGCGACGTGCTCGAGATCGGCGTCTTCCAGTGGGAGCTTTCGGAAGAGACGAAGACCCTCGCGGTGCGCGTGTCGCAGGAGGGGATCATCTCGCTGCCGCTCATCGGCGACCTGAACGTGAAGGGCAAGACGGTCCGCGAGGTGCGGGCTATCATCGAGAAGACGCTGAAGGACGGCGACTTCATCAAGACCCCACGCGTGAGCGTCGTGATCAAGGAGTTCCGCAGCAAGCGCGTCGCCGTCGTCGGCGCGGTTAAGGATCCCGGCGTCTACACGCTCCGGCGGAACGTCGCCCGGCTGCTCGACATTCTCTCGCTCGCCGGCGGCGTCGCCGAGACGGCCGGCCGCGAGCTGCGCGTCGTCCGCACCCGCGACGTCGAGGGCCGCAAGGAGAAGGAAGTCATCACCGTCGACCTCCACGATCTTCTGGTGCTCGGCGACCTGACGCTCAACGTCGTCCTGGCCGACGGCGACGTCGTGCACGTGCCGCTCGCGCAGAAGTTCTTCGTCTATGGCTACGTGACGCGGCCCGGCGCCTTCGACCTGAAGCGGCGGACGACCGTGCTCGAGGCGATCGCGACCGCCGGCGGGCTCGACAGGCCGATGGCGTCGCCCTCGTACTGCGTGCTTCGCCGCAAGAACGAAGAGATCACCGTCAACCTCGTCAAGATCGCCGACGGCGACGAGGACAACCTGTACCTGCAGCCCGACGACGTGCTCGAGGTCCGCTCCACCTTCGCGAGGAGGTTCTTCCTCTCGACTTGGGAAGGCGTGAAGAGCATCTTCCACGTGGGCTGGACCGTCAACCAGTAGCCGCCGCTCCGGAGGTCCATTCAGTGCCCGACAGTTCAAGCCAATCGACGGGCCGCTCGGCTCCCGGTCAGCAGTTCCACACGCCCGAGCCGACCCTGATGGATTACGTCCGGGTCGTCAGCACGCGGCGGTGGCTCGTGGCCAGCGCCTTCCTGCTCGTCGTGCTCGTGGCGGGCCTGTGGACGTTCACGCGCCAGCCGATGTACCGCTCGACCGCGCGGCTCGAGATATCGCCCGGCTCCCCCAAGGTCACGCCGTTCCGTCCCGTCTTCGAGGAGGGATCTTACCTGTCCGCCCCGCGGCGCGACTTCCTCGAGACGCAGATGCGCCTCGTCACCGCCGAGCGCCTGCTCGAGGGGACGATCACTCAATTCGGCGTCCACACGCTGCCCCAGTACGAGAAGGAGCGGAACGTGCCCCGGCGGTTCAAGCGCCTCTTCACGGTCGAGGCCGTCCGCCGCACGTCGCTCGTCGATGTCGCGTTCTATTGGCCCGACCCAAAGGAAGGCGCCCAGATACTGGACTATCACATGCAGGCGTACGTGGACGACTATGCCGCCCGGCAGGTCGACATGATCAAGCGCGGCATCGAGGCCCTGATGCAGAAGCGGGATGAGATCTATCCCAAACTCGACAAGGCGCGGGAGGATCTCCACGCGTTCAAGCAGAAGCACAACATCATCTCGTTCGAGGACACGAACAACACGATCACCCAGGCGCTTCGGGCTCGGAGCAAGGCCCGCAGCGAGGCGCTCCAGCAGATGTCGGCCGCGCAGGCGCGGCTGCAGGAAGCCGAGAGCGCGCTCAAGAGAGGAGCCGCGGCCGAGAGCCTGCCCGCCGTCCTCGAGAACCAGCTCATCCGCGACTACCGCAACCAGAAAGCGGCCTGCGAGCAGTCCCTGCGCGAGGGGCTCAAGCGCTTCGGCGAGAACCATCCCGAGATCAAGGCCTACCGCGCCAAGCTCGAGTCCGTCCAGGAGAACATCCGGATTGAGATCGCCCGTATTGTCGAGGGCGTCCGGGCCGAACACCGGCAGACGCAGAAGCTCCTGGCCCAGCGGCAGAAGGAGTTGGGCGAGCAGGAGCAGAGGGTTCAGGAACTCAACAACCTCCGGCGCAAGCACGAGATTCTCAAACAGGCCGTCGACGTTCAGAACGTGACGTACGACGGGATCCTGAAGCAGATCGAGGCCATCAGCATCGACAAGTCCACCGTCAGCAACAACGCGGTCCGCGTCGTCCGGAGGCCGAAGGAGGAAGCGCGGCCCGCGAAGCCGAGGCGGTTCCTCACCCTTGCGCTCGCCAGCATCATGGGGCTGGCGCTGGGCGTCGGCCTCGCCTTCCTGCTCGACACCCTCGACACGACGATCAAGTCGAAGGAGCACGTCTCGCACTACCTTGGCCTCAGCTTGCTGGGCTACGTGCCCGGGGTGCCCGAGCTGATGGGAAACGAACGGCATCACACGCGCTTCGCCCTGGCCGTCGGCCTGCATCCCCGTTCGGCCGTTGCCGAGTCGTTTCGGTCCATCCGAACGGCGCTGTCGTTCTCGGCGGCCGCCCACGACGTGAAGCGCATGATGGTCACGAGCGCATCCCCGTCCGAGGGCAAGACGCTCGTCGCCATCAACGTGGCCGCGGCCATCGCCCAGACCGGGAAACGCGTCCTGCTGGTCGACGCCGACATGCGAAAGCCGGCCGTCCACAAGATCCTGGAGGCCGACCAGACCCCCGGCCTGACGAACCTGCTCGTGGGCGAGGGCGCCGAGACGATCGCCGACGTCGCCCGGCCGACCGAGGTGCCCAACTTCTTCTACATGCCGTCGGGGCCGGTCCCGCCGAACCCCGCCGAACTCATCGGCTGCGAGCGGATGAAGGTTCTGCTCGCCCAGATGGCCGAACAATACGACCGCGTCATCATCGACACGCCGCCGGTCGTCAACGTGACCGACGCGGCCGTGCTGTGCGGCGAGGTCGGCGGCGTCGTGTTCGTGGTCCGCGGGTTCCGCACCCAGCGCGAGATCGCCCGGCGCGCGCTCGAGATCCTCGCCCAGTCCAACGGACGGCTGCTCGGTGCGGTCCTCAACAACGTCGACGTCCCGCGCGGCGCCTACTACTACGACACGTACTACCGCTACCACCAGTACTACTACTACTCCGAGGACGGCACGAAGCGCAAACGGCGCCGCAAGGAGCGCCGCGAGAAGCGTCGGCCGCGCGACGGCGACGAACACCGCGCCACGGCCTGAGCCGCGTCCGGGAGGGAGCTGTGCGTCATGATCGACGTCCACGCGCATGTGCTGCCCGGGCTCGACGACGGCCCGGCCAACATGGGCGATGCCCTCGCGCTCGTTCGAGCCGCCGTTGAAGACCACATCGACACCATCGTCGCCACCCCCCACATGCTCGACGGCATCTACAACGTGGCACGCGAAGAGATCTTCGCCGGCGTCGCCGAGCTGAACGAGGCCCTCGACGAGCACGGGCTCGGCGTCACCATCCTCGCCGGAGCCGACGTCCGCGCCGAGGCCGACGCGCCCGACGTACTCCGCGAGGGCGGGCTCGTCACCATCGCCGACCTCGGGAAGCACATGATCCTCGAACTGCCGCAGGACGTCGTGCCGCGCGAACTCGACCAACTGCTCTTCAACATCCAGCTCCAGGGCGTACGGCCGATCATCTCGCATCCCGAGCGGAACCGGACGATCCAGGAGGATCCCGACGAGCTGATTCCGCTGGTGCAGGCCGGCGGTCTGGTGCAGATCACCGCGGCCAGCGTCGTCGGCGAGTTCGGGCGGCACGTCCAGGCGTGCGCCGAGACCCTGCTCGAGCGGCGGCTGGCCCATCTGGTCGCGACCGACATGCACGGCCTCCGGGCGCGGAGCCCGAAGCTCAGCCCCGCGGCCGCGAGGATCACCGAACTGCTCGGCGAGGAGGTCGCGAACGACATCCTCGAGAAGAACCCCGAAAACGTGATCCACGGGCGGTACGTCCACGCGCCGGAACCCGTCATGCCGAAGCCGCGCAAACGCTGGTTCTTCTGGTAGGCGGTCGGCCGCTGCCGGAAGAGAACGAAGGGAGGGACGATTTGGATTCCCGCGCGGCCCGCATCCTCGACGGCGTGGCCCTTGCCATTCTGCTGCTCGCGCTCGCCCTGGCCCCGCTTCCGATCGGGTCAGAGTCGCCGTGGGCGCAGGGGCTCGTCTTCATCGTCATCGCGACGGCCGCCGCGCTCTGGGCACTCGCGGGCGCCCTCCGCGGCTCGTGGCACATTCCGCGAACCGCCGCCCTCGTCTTTGTGGTCCTCTTCCTCCTCATCGGACTGCTCCAGATCACGCCGCTGCCCGCGCAGGTCGTCGGCCTGTTCTCGCCGGGCGCCCAGGCCGCGCGCGAGCAGGCGTTCGGCGCGGGCGGCGCTCCCGCGGCCGGCACGATCTCCCTGTGCCCCAACGCGACCCGCGTCGTCCTCTTCCGTTACGGCGCATACGCGCTGATGTTCGTTCTGCTCGCGAGTGTCCTTCGGACACGGCGCGCGATCGTGTGGACCGTGGCCGTGCTGCTGGCGGCGGGGGTGTTTCAGGTCATCTATGCGCTGCTCGACCACGCGGTCGGATCGCACGGCGACTACGTGTTCTGGGTCAGGAAGACCCACTACCTCGGGCTGTTCAGCGGGACGTTCTTCAACAAGAATCACTTCGCGGGCTACCTCGAAATGCTGCTGCCGCTCGCGGCCGCCCTCGTCGTCGCGATCCGCGGGCGACACGACAGAGGGCGGTTCGAACTCGCGTCGGACTGGATCGCCGAGACGCTGTCCGACCCGGCGACGCACAAGCGGCTGCTGCTCGCGGCCGTGCCCGTTCTGCTCGCGGTTGGGATCGTGATGTCGGTGTCCCGGTCGGGCGTGGTGTGCGCGTTCGCGGCACTGGCCTTCCTGGCGGGCGTGGCGGTCGTCCGTCGCGGCCGCAGTCGTGCGGGACGCACCCTCGTCCTCCTGCTGATCGCGCTCAGCGTGGTTGTCGCCGTCGTCGCGTCCGGCCCGCTGATCGCCGGGTTCCAGCAGGAGATGGACGCGCGGATGCCGTCGACGATGAAGCGGCTCGATATCGTGCGGTCCGCGTGGTATCTCGCGCGCGACTTTCCGATCCTGGGCACGGGCCTCGGCACGACGGGCAGCGTGTTCGGCCGGTATCAGTCGCTCAACCTCGGCAACGTCGAGGAGCTGCGCTACCTGGCGAACGACTGGGCCCAGGTCACGTGCGAGGCGGGATTCGTCGGCCTGCTCACGGTCGGCATCGGTCTGGGCTGGTTCGCGCTCTCGACGCTGCGGGCCGCGCGCCGCCGGGCGGGACGGTTCGCCAAGTGGGTCGCGATCGGCTGCCTCGCCGGCGCGTTCGCGATGGCGCTGCACAGCGTGACCGACTTCAACCTCGTCCGGACGATGTCGAACGGCCTCCTGTTCGCGGCCCTGCTGGCCCTGGCCCACGCGGCGGCGCGCGCCGACGGCCCGGACGGCGAGGAGGGCTCGCCGCCCGCCCACCGGGATCTGACCATCGCGTGGGCGCCGGCCCGCGTGCTGTTTGCACTCGTGTTGATCGCCCCGCTCCTGTGGCTCTGCGCCGCCGCCGGCAGATTGGCCGTCGCCGACATCCGTTTCAACTACTATCTCCACTATGCGGGGAAGCCAACAGGGTCGTACTTCTTCCTGCCCCTGCCGGGGGCCGTGCCGCCGAACGCGAAGACGGCGGCCGAGTTCGACCTGGCCGAAGCCGCGCGGCTGGAGCCGCAGAACCCGGCCTACGCGCACGCGTGGGGCGAGATGAAGTTCGAGGAGGTCGAGCGGCGGATCACCGAGGTCACCGAGTCCATCGCCCGTCGGAACCCGTTGATTGTGCGGTTGCGAAAGAAGAAGCCGGAGGACTTTCGGCAGCTCGTGCGCAGCTTCCGGGCCGCGGCCTACGACGAACTCGCGGACGAGGTTCGCGAGACCAAGCTGCTCGACGATGCGGAGGCCGGGTTCCGCCGCGCGATCCGGCTCGAACCGACCGTCGGGCGACACCACCTCTCGCTCGCGCGGACGCTGCTCCTGAAAGCCCGGATGCCCGGCGACGCGCCGGCCGGCGAGGTCGATGCCCTGCGGCAGGAGGTCGCGCGCGAACTCGGGCGGACGACTTATTTCGGGCACAACGTTCCCTATTTGCTGGTCAATGCCGCGCACGCGCTTGTCTCGGAGGCGTTCGAGGTGACCGGCGAGGCGCGCGACGAGAAGATCGCGTCGGCGGCCGCGCTCCTCAGCCGGGCGATGCGGGGCGCGCCCGTCGAGCTTGCCACGGGAAGCTTCGGCCTGCTGGAGGGGGCCGGGTTCGACGACGGGCAGATCATCGACGCCACCCCGAACACCGTGCTCGCGAACCTGTTCCTCTATGACTTCTTCCGGGAACAGCAGAAGTGGGCGAAGGTGGTCGTCGCCCTCGACCGAATGGAAGCGGCGGCCGGCCAGGCGCCCGCCGACGGGACCGAGGCCCGGAGCGCCGTCGAGCGGCTCGAAACTCCGCCGCCCCCCAAGGTCGGCGCCCCGGAGGCCATGCCCCCCCTCTTCAATTGGACCAGCCGCGCATACGCGGGCGACGAGTTCAAGCTCGACATCACGCGCCGCCGCGCCCGCGCGCTCGGCTTCGACGGCAAGTGGGCGGAGCGAAGCGCGACGCTGCACCGCTACACCGATCTTGCCAACCGGCACGTCGCCGCGGCGGTGCGGCGGGCGAAAGAGCTGCGGCAGGCCGGCCGCCACAGGGCGGCGCGCGTGCAGTGCGAGGCCGCGCTGGCCCGGGCGCCGCACAACGTCGATGCCCTTATCGAAATGGCGAGGGTCACCACGATCCCGCACCATCGCGACCTCGCGTCGGAGGCGTACGCGCCGCTCGCCTGCCTCTTCCGCGCGGTCGTCAACAACCCGGCGCTCGAGCCGCGGCAGTGCGCCGACCTGACCGCCGCGCTCGACGGCCTCCGGGCGCTGTCGGCGCGGGAACAGCGGACCGCCGAACTCATCGCCTCGGCGGCCATCCTGTCGCAGCCGGGAGGGCGGGCCGGAGCCGGCTCTCGCACGACGGCCATCCATCGGCTCGAGAAACTGGCCGCGCGGACCGACCCCGAGGTCTCCGCCTGGCGGCAGCGGCACCTCGTCTCCTACTACCTGGGCGTGGGCCGCGAACGGCAGGGCAAGCCGGACGCCGCCCGCGCGATGTACGAGCGGGCGATCGAACTCGTGCCGACCCATCGGCCGTCGCTCCTGGCTCTCGCACGACTCGCCGAGACCGAGGAGGACGCCGCGGCGGCAGCGCAAATCGCGACGCGGCTGGCCGCGCTCGAACCCCAATTCCCCTGCGCCGTCACGTTCGGCGGCCAGCTCCGCCTGCTCGGCTACTCCGTCGTGCCGCCGGATCCGGGCAGGGACGTACCCGGACTCATCCGCCACCACTGGGAGTTCCTCGAGCCCGTGCTCGGCGACTACGTCCCGCAGACATATGTGCTCGACTATCGCTGGCGGGCGTTGCACCGGGACGAGCGTGCAATCGCCGCCGGCTCGAGCCGCTATCCCCTGCGGCTTGCGCGGTCGGGCGAGGTCGTGATCGAGGCGCGGCCGCTTCCGGCCAACCTGGCGAACGCCCGCTACGTTGCGTTCGGGATTCGTGCCTCGCGCCCGCCGAAGGGCCGTCCGGAATGGCTGCCGCAGGATCTCGGCGGACCGAAAGCGCGGTTTGCGTTGCTCGGCATCGCTCCCCGGTAGGCCCGGCTAACTCGCCGGCCCTTCGATCGCCAGCTTGTTCGCCTCGTCGACGAACAGGATCGGCTCCCCCTCTTCGACCCACTCGCGAACGACCGCCTGCGGGTCGGCGCACGCCGTCATCCCGCCCGCGGGGAACGTGCCGGCCGGGAGGGCGCTCGCGACGCGCAACGCGCGGAGCCGCTCCATCAAGCGCACGAAGCGAACGGTCTTGTGGGCATACATCACATACCGCTTCTGAACCTGCTCGATGTACGCCGCGGTGTCCCCCTTGAGCGGCGTGAAGAAGTTGTCGACCGCCTCCTGCGACGACGCGATCCCGTTCCGGCACTCCGCCAGCCAGAGCACGTCGGCGTCGTCGGCGATCGCCTCCTGCGTGAGTTCGAGCGACCGCTGCGCGACATACATTGTCTCGTCGTTCGGATACCCGCCGCAACTGATCACGGCGCGGCCGAAGCAGCGGTCGACACGTTCGACGAGGTGGTCGTTCACGAACCGTATTCCCTCGGCGGCCGAGTCCTCGAGCGGGCCGAACGCGGCCCAGCACACCGCGCCCGAGCTGCTGCCCAGCGTGAGCGCGAAGACAGGTGTCTCGGCTGTCACGAGACGGGCGGCCTCGAGTTGCCCCTCGGCGACGGGGTTCGCCCGCCGCGCCGGGTCCGGATGCAGCGGGTGGCGGCAGGCCGTCGCGAGCGGGTCGAGCGTCCACGCGTGGTTGCGCTCGGTGCACTCGAACGCCGCGACGCCGGGGAGGAGAAACTTGGTCGCGTTGGAGTAGCCCGCGAAGTAGTGCGGCGCGGCCTCGGCCACGATCACGATCGCGTCGCTCTCGCGCACGAGCGCGTTCAGCCGGACGGCGTTGCCGCAGCCCGTCTCGCCGATGTCGATCATGTTCGCGTGCCGGCAGTCGTGCGCCGCGGCGGACGCCAGCGGGATGCTGTGTTCGGCGGAGGCCGCCCGGAGGATCCCGAGTATCCGTTCGTTGTCCGGGGTGTCCGGTTTGTGCGTGCCCGTGGCGAGCAGAACGTTCACGGCCTGCGCCGACCGGAGCAGCGGCGCGAGCGCCGAACAGGCCGTCCGGTGCGGCATGCTGCGCGTCCCATCCGGCAGGAGCAGCAGCACCGTCCGCCCGGCGCAGGCGTCGTGCGCGGCTTCGAGCCCGCCGGCGAGCGTCTCAGCCAGGAACGCTTCGGGATCCTCGGGCGCCGGGGGGCGGCGCGGCCGTATGACCCGCCCGACCAGCTCGTCCGGCACGTCGAACACGATGTCGGCGCTTCCGTATCTCAGGCGAACGGGCATATGGGCTCCTTCGCGGCCACGGCCATGTTAGGACGGCCCGCGACCTTGTCAAGCGCGCTTGACTCTCGCCGGCGGTGCGGTAGACTAGTGGCGGAGGTCTTATGAAGCTCTCGAGTTACCTCGGTGTCTTCGGCGCGTGTGTCCTGCTCGGCTCGACCGCCGGCGCCGCCGAGCGCGTCGACCAGCGTGTCAAGCGGAAGGAGCGCAAGGAGGTCCGCAAGGTCCAGGCGAAGGTCATCGAGGAGGCCAACATCCGCAAGGCGTTCAAGGATCAGGACCGTCTCACGCCGGAGACCGAGGGGAAGGCGGACCGCGTTCGAGATCGCAAGCTCACCGATGAGCGGCTCGATCAGAATCTCGCGAAGGAGATGCGGGAGATCTTCCGGCTCGCCAAGCAGAAGCTCGGCAAGAAGCGCGACCTGCTCGCGCAGACCGAAGCCACCGAGCGAAAGGCCCGGGCCCAAGAGCAGGCCCGCCTGCAGCAGTATCGCGTGCGCAAGAAGCGCAAGGTCGACCTGACCATCCTGTTCGACCTCTAGGCCAGGGGGCCCGATGAGCCCAAATGCCCTCGACGCCTGACCAACTCCGACGTCCCATCGCCCTGACCTTCCTCGCTCTCGCCGCCCTGTCGGGCTGCGCCACACCGCACCCGTCGACCGAGGTCCGCGGGCGCCTCGTCCAGCTCCACGCCGACCTGTCGCCCGCCGAGGCGGCGACCCTGGCGGCCGACGCCGACCTGTTCCTCGCCGACGCCGCCCGCTACCTCGGCGTCCCGGCCCCGTCCCCGAGAATATACGCGTTCACCAGCCGCTGGCGCCTCTGGCGTTTCCTCCGCAGGAAATGTCCGGCGTTCGCGCGGCGAGCGGGGGCGTGCTTCATCGACGACGAGCACCGCCTCGTCATCGCTCTGCGGGTTCGCGCGGGCCAGTCGCCGAGGGGCCTCCGCCACGAGCTGACACACGCCGTGATCGCGGCGAACTTCCGCGAGCCGATGCCGTGGCTCGACGAGGGGCTCGCGCAGGTGCTCGAGGATGGGTGCCCGCCGACAGAAGACCGCGACCGGCTCCGCACGCTGCTCCGGCGCCGCCGCGGAGTCGACTCGCGGCTCGAGCGCATCCTGGGCGAATCGGAGCACGAGAAGCTGAGCGCCGCCGACTATCTCGTCGCATGGGGATTCGTGTGGTTTCTGCTCGAGGAGCCGTCGATCGGCCGGCGGGCCGTGTTGCGGTGCCTCAGGCCGCCGCTGCCCGGCCAAGACACCGAGCGGCGCACGGTCCGGTGCCTCGGCCGGGAGACGGGCGACCTCGCGCGCGGATTCTCACGTTTCCTGTCGCGCCGGGAGGTGGAGGAAGCGATCCGCTCGGAGAGGACGCGGCGTTAGCGGCCGACGAGTAGACGCTCGGCGAGCGCGCGGCCCAGGCCTGCCTCCAGCACGCGGTCGTGCGTGTCCTGCACGTCGTACTCGATCCGGTGAATCTTGATGGCGTAGGCCTGTGGATCGAAGACCGCGAACGATGTCAGCGGGACCCGATCGCGCGGCTGCCCGACGCTGCCCGGGTTGATGAGGTACGGCCGCAGGGGATCGAGCTTCACGTTCCTTGTCTCGGGGAACTTCATGTCGACCTGTCCGTTTCCGATGATGGCCGGCAGATGGCTGTGGCCGAAGAAGCAGAGGTCCATCCCCGCGTAGTCGGTCCGGAACAACTTCATGTTCTTCATGATGATGTCCGGGGTGAGCATGTACTCATCGCGGTCCGCGATGGAGCCGTGTACGATCAGGTAGCGGTCGTCGACGATGCGCGTGTCGGGCAGGTCGCGCAGATAGGCGATGCCGTCGTCGCCGATCGCGGTGCGGGTGTACTCGACCGCCTCGACCGTCGTCTCGCGGACGTCGCGCATCTCCTGGCCGGTCGTGTAGCGATCGTGGTTGCCCGAGATGCCCTCGTAGTCGCGCTGCTGGAGCAGGTGGATGCATTCGGCGGGCGATGCGTTGTAGCCGACGAGATCGCCGACGAAGAGGAGGCGTTCGACGCGAAGCTCGTCGAGCTTCTCGAGGACCGCGCGGAGCGCGGCGAGGTTCGAGTGGATGTCTCCGATGATGGCGATCGACATCTCGGCTAGGCGTCGTCCTTGTCTTTCGCGGCGGCGGCCGGGACCGGCGTCGCGTCGGCTTCTTCGATTTCAATAACGGCGTCGGCGCACATCGCGGCGCAGTTGCCACAGCCCGTGCACTGCTCGGGGTCGCCCTTGAAGGACGCCGGCTGCACGCCCCGCCGGTTGAGGTCCTTGTGCAGCTCGATCAGGCCGCGGGGGCAGAACTCGATGCACAGGCCGCAGCTCTTGCACAACTCCCGCTTGATCTTGACGAGGAACATTCGAACTCCTGGCGCCCGCCCCGGCGGGTCAATCTCCGAATCGCCCGCTCCAGCCCAGCTTCTCGCGGAGCGTCCGGTAGTAGTCGTGTCCCGCGGCCCGGACCAGATCGAACCGGTCCTCGGCCGCCGCGATGGCGACACGGTCGCCGCTCGCAAGCTCCTGAAACACCTGGCCGTCGATCGTCAGCGCCGCTCCGTTCGCCGTGTCGTCGACCTCCAACTCGATCCGGCGGCTTGCCGGGAGAACGAGCGGGCGGTTCGACAGGGTATGCGGACAAATCGGCGTCAGGATCAGGGCGTCGAGACCCGGCTCGACGATCGGGCCGCCTGCGGACAGCGAGTGCGCCGTTGAACCCAACGGGGTCGACACGATGACCCCGTCGCCATTGTAGGTGGCGATCCGATCACCGTCAAGGCGGACGGTGACGGGGATGATGCGGGAGAGCGCCCCGCGTGACACGACGGCGTCGTTGACGGCCCGCGCCCGGTGGATCGGCTCGCCGTCCCGGAGCACAACGCAGTCGAACATGATCGCCGGGGCGATGACGAACTCGCCCCTCAGAATCGCGCGGAGGTTGTCGAGCAGGTCGGTGTCGGTCACGGTGGCGAGGAAGCCGAGCTTGCCGAGGTTGACGCCGCAGAGCGGGATGCGGTTCGAGCCCAGCCGGCGGGCGGTCTTGAGAATCGCCCCGTCCCCGCCGAACACGAGCGCGAGGTCGGCGTCGGCGGACTCGAGCGGCTCGGTCCCGTCGAGATCGAGAATGATGTCGTCGACCGCCTCGCGCAGGACGGGCAGGGCCGTCTCGACGGTCTCCTCGACGCGCGCCTTCTTCCGGTCGCCCGTCACGATCAGCTTTTTGGGCGGCGACGGCATAACGATTCCCCTTCACGACGTTCGTGTGACAATGAAGTCCGCCAGGTTCCCGAGCGGCTCGGCCGCGGCGCCCAACGGGGCGAGAACGGCACGCGCCTCGGCGGCCAGCCGGTCGGCCTCGCTCCGCGACTTGTCGAGCCCGAGGACCGCGGGAAATGTCAGCTTCTGCGTGGCTGCGTCTTTCCCGGCCGTCTTGCCAAGCTCCTCCGACGTCGCGGTCACGTCCAGTATATCGTCGGCGATCTGGAATGCCAGCCCGACCTTCTCGGCGTAGTCGGTGAGCGCGGCGAGCTGGTCCTCGTCGGCGCCGCCCGCGATCGCGCCGCAGCGGACGGCCGCGCGGATCAGCGCGCCCGTCTTGCGCGGATGGATGAAGTTCAGCGTCTCTTCGCTCGGGTCCGCCCCTTCGGCCTCGAGGTCGGCCATCTGTCCGCCGACCATGCCCGCCCACCCGGCGGCGAGGGCGAGTTCGCGCGCGACGGCGGCGGCCGTCTCGGGCTTCGCCGACCGGGTCGTCGCGATCTCGAACGCGACTGTGAGCAGGGCGTCGCCGGCGAGGATGGCCGTCGCCTCGTCGAACGCCTTGTGGTTCGAGGGGCGGCCGCGGCGGAAGTCGTCGTCGTCCATCGCGGGCAGGTCGTCGTGGATGAGCGAGTAGGTGTGGATGCACTCGATCGCGCAGGCGCCCGGCATGGCCGCGTCGTCGGAGCCGCCGGCCGCGCGGCAGGCGAGGATGGCCAGGATCGGCCGGACGCGCTTGCCGCCCGCGAACACGCTGTAGCGCATCGACTCGTGCAGCCGCGTCGGCGGGGCGTCGGGCCGCGGGAGCCACTCGTCGAGCGTCGCGTCGACGGCCGCGCGGACCGCGTCGAGGTCGCTCCAGAACCGCTCAAGCTCTTGGGGGACGGGCCGTGTCATAGCGAGGTGTCCGATGAGGGCAGAGGGCGGAGCGAGTCGTCCGGCGCCCGCCCGCGGTCACGCCTCCTCGCCGGAATCGAACGGCTGCGCCTCGAGTTCGCCGTTCTTCTTCCTGACGAGAATCTCGATTCTCTTCTCCGCGTCGTCCAGAACCTTGCGGCAGAGGAGAAGCGCGTCGACGCCTTTCTCGTAGCGTTCCATCATCTTGTCGAGCGGCAGTTCGCCGCTCTCAAGCTCGGACATGATCGCCTCGAGCTCGGCCAGAGCTTCCTCGAACGACGGCTTTTTCTTCTTCCCCATCGGCCCGCGTTCCTCCGAACTGCGGGCATTGTATCGCCCCGCCTCCGGCAAGTCAATCCGCGCCCGCGCTGGCTCGTCCTCACTTTGAGGAGCAGCGGTCTCAGCGGCATTCACGCCGCTCCGTCAGGCGCTCTGGGCCCGAACCCGGGCTCCCGCTTTGAGCGGCGGCCGCACGTCGGGCGGCCGGTGTCCGTTGGCGCCCCGTTTCCGCGGCTTCTCGGAACTGGTAATCTGAGCGTTCAGCTGAACGCTCAGAATCCGAATTACGGCCTCGCCGAATCGCACGCCGCGGCCGAGCGGTTGACTCCGAGGCTGCGACCCGTAAGATAGGCGGTCGGCGGCGGAAGGGAATCCCACATGGCGGATGACGCAACGGGCGAAACGGATGCGGGGCTGCGGCCCGGCGGGCTGATCGGCGTGCGGCCGACCATTCCTGTGAGCGACAACGCCGCGCTCAGCATCATCTACACCCCCGGGGTCGCGGAGCCCTGCACGGAGATCGCTCGCGATCCCGCGCTGTCCTACCGCTACACTTGGCGCGGGAACGCCGTCGCCGTTATCGGCCCCGAGGTCGGCGACCTGCCGATGCTCGAGGCCGCGGCGTGCGCCCTCAACGTGCTCGCCGGGATCGACGCCGTGCCGCTTGTCGTTGAAACCGGAACGCCTGGCGAGACGGCGAACGCCGTGCGCGCCATCATGCCGACGTTCGGGGCCGCTTGGCTCCTTGGATTCGAATCGACGCACGCCGAGGCGGTGCTGGCCGCGCTGCCGGAGCCGGACGTGCCCGTCGTGCTCCCGCCGCCCGGCGGGACGCTCGGCGCGACCGAGCTTGCGGCGTATGCGGGCCTGATGCGTGCTGGCCTCGACCTCCGGCTGCCGGCGCTCGATGGCGAACTGGTCGGTGCCGCGGCCGAGGCGGCGGACGGGCCGGCGCGCGTGGCCTCCGTGGCGCGGGCCGTTGCCGAAAAGGCAGCGGAACTGAAGCTTGCGCGGACGGACGTCACGCCGGAGGCCGTCGAGGCGCGACTGAACGAGTATTTGGAGACGGGGCGGCTCGAGCTGTTCGAGCCGGCCGACGATTGGCTCGCGACGGAGCAATCCGAGGAGGCGGCGCGGCGCCTCCACGCGAGCCTGCAAGGCACGCTTCGGATGCAGCCGAAGGTCGTGCGGAGTGATCTGGGGAGATGGCTCGCCGACGCGGCTCGCGCCGGTGCGATCATCCAGACGAGCCCGGAGCGTGCCGACACGCTTACGTCTCGCGGCAACATGGTCGCCGTCGCGACCGACGGCACGGCCGTGCTCGGGCTGGGCGACATCGGCGCCGCAGCGGCGCTGCCCGTGATGCTCGGCAAGGCCGTCCTGTTCAAGACGTTCGGCGGATGCGACGCCGTTCCCCTCTGCATCGACACGCGCGATCCCGGCGAGTTCGTCGGTATCGTGGCGGCGCTGGCCCCATCGTTCGGCGGCGTGAACCTCGAGGACATCTCCGCGCCCCGCTGCTTCGAGATCGAGGACGCCCTCAAGGAACGGCTCGACATCTTCGTGTTCCACGACGACCAGCACGGGACGGCCGTGATCACGCTTGCTGGCCTCATCAACGCCGCGCGGCTCCGCGGCCAGACCCTCGACGAGCTGACCATCACGTTCAACGGCGCGGGCGCCGCGGGCATCGCCGTGACGAAGCTGCTGCTCGCGGCCGGCGTCCGCGACATGATCCTCTGCGATCGCAGCGGCGCGATCTACAAGGGGCGGTCGGAGAACATGAACCCGATGAAGGAGGCGATCGCGAACGTCACGAATCACGACGGCGTCAGGGGAACGCTCGCCGACGCGGTCCGCGGCCGCGATGTCTTCATCGGCCTGTCCGCCGCCGGCGCGGTGACGGCCGACATGATCCGCACCATGGGCGAGCATCCCGTCATCTTCGCAATGGCCAACCCGGTCCCCGAGGTCATGCCGGCCGATGCGTACGCCGCGGGCGCGCTCGCCGTGGCGACGGGCCGGTCGGACTTTCCGAACCAGCTCAACAACTGCCTCGGGTTCCCCGGCATCTTCCGGGGAGCGCTCGACGTGCGCGCGAAATCAATCAACGACCCGATGAAGCTCGCCGCCGCCTGGGCGATTGCGGGCCTCGTCGGCGAGGGACAACTCCGGCCCGATTACTTCATCCCGAGCGCGATGGACCTGCGCGTGCCGTCTGCGGTCGCCGGGGCCATTGCGAGCGCCGCCATCGAAAGTGGTGAGGCGCGCGTCGATGCCGACCCGGCCGACGTGGCCATGCGGACCAAGCGGTTCCTCTATGAGGGCCGGCTCGAAAGGGGAGAGCGGGCGGGAGATTAGTCGGCGGCGGGCGCGTCCGGGGTGCCGGCCTTCTGCGTGTCCATGTGCTTCGTGATCGACCGCAACTCCGACCATCCGAAATTGTAGCGGTCGTCGGTCGCGTACTCGACCATCGTCGAGATCAGATCGGCTTCCTGCCCCTTGGCGTAGACGAAGCAGTAGCGGTGTCGCCCGCAGAACACAACGATGAACGGGGTGCGCCCCATAAGGTGCCTCGGACTGTCGGATCTGGCAAGCCGCTGCCTAAGTGTCTCGCTGAGCTTGTTATCGGAGGAAGTGGGGGGCGCTTTAGCCGATGCGGACCCGAATCCGGAAAGCGGCTTGGCGGCGGACGGCGCCTCCGGCGGCCGGTTGATATTCTAATCTCGGGGTGATCCGCTAACACGGCATGTCCGCGTTTCCCTCGTTCTCGTCCTCCTCCTCGTCCTCGTCGTCGGTTGTTTCGAGGACGAGGACGACGACGAGGACGATTCCGGGGGCGGCGTTAGTCGCCGGTGCCGGAATTCCCCGAGTTTGGAGTATCGACTCTCCGGCGGCCCAGCACCTTGTCGGATATCCGTCCGGGTGGTAGTATAAGCGGATAGCGTTTCGGAGGCGATCTTGAGGATGCGGCTCGCTATTCTGGCCGTCTGCCTGGCGGCGGCCTGTGGATGTCTCGATGAGGACCGCGCGGCGGCGCGGCGGGTCGCCCCGTGGTCGGAGTTCAAGTTCCACCACGTCGAGGCCGGCCGGGGCCGCCTGTTCAACATCCTGCTGACGGCGCCCGCCATCACGAAGGACGACGCCGAGGTCCGTGTGCTCTTCGAGCTTCAGCCCGACAACGAGAATTACTACTACGCCGCGCTGGCCCGCGACGGGCTCGTGCTCGGGAAGGTCGAGTGCGGCGTCGAACTGCCGCTGGCCGAGTGGCGGGGCACCGGGGCTTCGCCCGCGTTCGCGACGGAGCAGCAGGTCACGATCGTGCGCCGGCCGGGGCAGATGGCCGTCGCTGTTGGAAATCGCAAGGTGCTCGCGGTGCAGGACGACACGCTCCCGCAGGGCCGCGTGGCCGTCGGCTCGCGCGGCCTGTCGGCGCCGAGGGTGCGCGTCCAGCCGGCGTCGGTCATCTATGCGTCCGACGACTTCATGCGCGGGAAGGACGATGCGACGGCGTGGCGGCCGCTCTCCGGCGAGTGGACGATCGATTCCGTCACGCATCCCGGCCGGAGCGCCAACGCGTTCTTCTACACCGGCCGGCCCGCGGGCAACGAGGCGGCGCTCGCCGTGTTCGGTGAGGGCTGGTGGGACGACTACACGTTCGAGGCCGCCGTCCGGCCCGCCGGGCGCACGGACGTGGGGCTCGTCTTCCGCTATCTCGATCCCAGGAACCACTACGCGTTCCGGCAGACAAGCGGGTCCGGCGGCACCGTGCTTCGGCTCGTACGGCGCGAGGCCGGCAAAGAGGCGGTGCTGGCGCAGGCCGCGGGTGCGCTCCGACCGACACAGTGGGCGCGGCTGCGCATCAGCGCGTTCGGCCCGCGCCTCACGGCCACCATCGACGGGCACGAGGTGCTTCGCGCCGACGACCCCACGTTCGCGTTCGGCGCGATCGGGCTGCTCGCGAGCGGAGGCCGCGGGGCGGACTTCGACGACGTCTTCATCCGCGCTCAGCGCGGGGCCGTCGCCGACTCCATCGGGGGGGCTGTCGCGTGGCAGGCGCGCGGCGGCGAATGGACGGCCGATGATGCGCCCGGAAGCGGCGGATTGCGCGCCGTCGGCCCGCCGGGCAGCAGCGGGCTCCAGTTCGCCAAGCTGCTCGCCGGCGACGATGGATGGACGGACTACCGCGTCGCCGCCACGGTCGTGCCCGAGACGGGAGGGCGCGCGGGCATCATCACGCGATACCAGAGCGAGTCGCAGCACGACCTGTTCCTCTACGACGCCGCAGCCGGGGAGTATCAGCTCGTGCTCGTGCGGGACGGGGAGCCGAAGGTCGTCGCGGACACGGTCGCAGCGGGCGGGGTCGGGCCGCGGTCCCTCGCCGTCCGGCTCGACGGCGGCGTCACGCGGTGCGAGGTCGACGGGCGGCAGGTCTTGACGCACTACGACGGCAACGCGCCGGCGGGGAAGGCGGGCGCCTGTGTCGGCCGCGAGTCATCGGCGACGTTCGGCGATCTGGCCGTCGGCTTTCCCGAGCGGCCGGCCCCGGTGCTGACGAAGCTCGACACGTTCGCCGCGGAAACGACCATGACGAACTGGGCCGCGGCCGAGAGCGACTGGCGGCCGATCCGGACGACCTGCTGGATCGACACGGCCAAGGTCAACTGGCATCGCGGTTCGTTCCCTGGCGGCGGCTCCATCCGGATCGCCGCGGCGTTCGATCCGACACGCGGCGGGATGTTGCGGCTCTTCACCTGCTGCGACGTCACGCCCGGCCGCGGGTCAGCCCAGGTGACCGCGGGCTACGAGGCCGTGGTGCAGTCGCTCGGCCGCAGCGGCGACGGCAGCGTGCGTCTGCTCCGCAACGGCAAGGAGGTGGGCTCGGCGCAGGTCGAGGCGTTCAAGCCGGCGAGCCGCGTTGCCCTGACGAAACTCGCGGACCACATCCTCGTCGAGATCGGCGGCGCCGCGGTCCTCGCGTTCAAGGATCCCGAGCCGCTCGAGGGCTGGTCGACGGGATACGTCGCGCAGGGCGTCGAGGTCAAGCCCGAGGGCGTCGATGTCTTCTGCGACAACGTGATCGTGTACAGTTTCGTGCGCGCCGCCGCGGACTGGCGGACGGCGGGGGGCAAGTGGCTCGTGACGAACCGATGGCGGTGCGACCCGCGGTGGTCGTTCTTCGGCGGGGAATCGCTCAGGCGCGCGGCAACCATCTGGCACAAGGTCTCGCTCGAGGGCGACGTGAGCGTCGAGTTCGCCGGCGGGATCCGACACCAGGGGAGGAAGGGCGGCTACAAGCACGCGAGCGACATGAACGTCGTCATCTGCGGCGACGGCAAAGACCTGAACTCCGGCTACGGCTTCCTGTTCGGCGGCTGGGGCAACACGAAGACGGCCATCACGCGGAACGGCAAGATCGTCGCGGAGCTGGAACGGACGATTCCCAAAAGCATCCACCGGCGCTGGTTCTACTTCAAGGTCGTGAAACGAGGCGGGCACCTCCGATACTATATTGATGACAAACTCGTGCTGGAGTACGAGGACCCGCAGCCGCTCGGGGACGGGCAGGTCGCGCTGTGGACGTATAAGAACGGGCTGATGGTCGCGCGTGTGCGGATCGCGGCCGACCGGATCGGCCCGAGGGAGCGGTTCGACGCCCCGTATCCCAAAATCAGCCGCGGCCCCTACGACTAGTTGAACGCGCGGCGCGCGCCCGTTATAATCTCAATCGAATACCTATGAAATATTGCATCCTCATACTGGATGGCGCTGCCGAGGAGTTGCGCGACGAGCCCGGGGCGAAGACGGCGCTCGAGGCCGCGGCGACGCCGAACCTCGACCGCGTCGGTCTGCTCGGGCGGCAGGGCACGATGCAGCCGGTCCCCGAGGGGATCGAGCCGGGCTCCGACGTGATGATGCTCTCGGTCCTCGGCGTCGATCCGGCGCAGGGCTACACGGGCCGCGGCCCGTTCGAGGCGGCCGGGCTCGGTATCGGGCTCGGCCCCGACGAGGTCGCGTTCTGCGCCTCGCTCGTCACCGTCGTCGAAGACCGACTGCTCGACGCGACCGCGGGCGGCATCCAGCAGAGGGAGGCCGCGGCGCTGGTCCGCGCACTCGACGAACGCCTCGCGGCGCCCGACCTCGCGTTTCGGCCGGGCATCGGACACGAGAACCTGATGGTCTATTCCGGGCGCGAGGACGTCTCCGCCGGCACGGTCTCGCCGTCTCGCATTGTGGGCCGGGAGATCGGCGGCTTCCTGCCCCGCGGCCCCGGCGCGGAATTCCTGCGGCGCCTGATGGACCAGTCGGGGACGATCCTCGAAGCCCACGACGTGAACCTCGTTCGGATCGACCACGGCGAGCCGCCGGCCACGATGGTCTGGCTGTGGGGCGGCGGGAAGACGCCGACGCCCCGGACCTTCAGCGAGCAGTTCGGCCGGGGCGGCGCCCTTGTGTCCGACTCGGCCGCGGCACGCGGCATCGCGAAGTACCTCGGGCTGGAGCCGTTCGACATTCGCGGTGACGCCGAAGGGCCGCCCGAGCCTGCCGCGATGGCCGAGGCGGCGCTCGCCTTGCTCGACCGGCACGACGTCGTCGTCCTGCACGTTGCATTGCGGGTCGACTCGACCGGGTCGGCCGATGTTCAGAGCCGGGCGAGGGCGGTCGAGGCGCTCGACGCCGACGTCGTCGGCCGCGTGCTCGGCGACCGGCTCGATCAGGGCGACTTCCAGGTGCTCGTCGCCGCGTTCCCCGGAGAGCCGGGGGCGGCCGGGGCCGGTCCACCGGCCTCGATACCGTTCGCAATCTGCGGGACCGACGTGCTGCCCGTGCACGAGCTGCCGTTTTCCGAACGACACGCCGCCGGCACGGGCCTCCAGATCGAACACGGCCACGAGTTGATGGCCTATTTTCTCAGGGAGTAAGAGGGAGCATCCCATGGCAAGCATCGAAGAACTGATCGGCCAGATGAGGGATTTCCGGACGCGCCCGGCGGCGAAGAGCGCGCTGATTGCGAAGGGCAAGGAGGCGGTCGGCCCGCTGCTCGAAGCGGTGCGGAGCGGCCACAAGCGGGTGCGCTATCCCGCCATCTCGGCGCTCGGCGACCTCGGGGCCGAGGAGGCCGTGCCCGACCTGATCGACGCGCTCAGCGATTCCGACGTGACCAGCGTCGCCTTCGACGCGCTCCGCAACATCACCGGCGAGGACTTCGGCACCGATCCCGATGCGTGGCGCCGCTGGCTGGCGGGCGGAGGAGCGCCGGGCGGGGCCGCGTCCGGCGACTCCGAAGCGGCCGGCCTGGCCGACGATGATCTCATCCGCAAGGCCGTCCACGGGACGGACATCTCCGCCGAGCCGAAGCCGCCGGGCTACGTGCTGCGCGTCCCGCTTGGCGACCGCCACCAGGACGTCATCATCAACCTGCGAGCGAAGGACTCGGATGGGTGCGGGCTGCTCGTCGCGTTCACGCGCTGCGGCCCCGCGCTCGAGAAGCACTACGAATGGGCCCTGCGGCAGAACGTGAAGATGTCGGCCGGGGCGATCGCCGTCGTCGACATCGAGGCCCATCCGAACTTCGTCGTCGTCGACGTGCTCGTCCGATCGGCCGCGACGCCGCAGGCGCTGATCGAATCCGTCCGGCGGGTCGCCAGCAAGGGCGACGAACTCGAATCCGCACTCACAAAGGCCGACGAGTATTGAGCGCGAACGTTCCGCAAGCGGGCCGTGTGCTGCTGTTCACCGGCGACGGGAAGGGGAAGACGACGGCCGCGCTCGGGCTCGGGCTGCGGGCCTACGGCCGCGGGCTCCGCGTCTGCGTCGTCCAGTTCATCAAGAACCGCACGGATACCGGCGAAGTCCTGGCCGGGGAGATGCTCGGCGACCGCTTCGAGATCCTGCCTGCGGGGGCGGGCTTCGTGCGCGAGCCGGGCGGCACGCCGGAAGACCGCGCCCGCGCGGCCGAGGCGCTCGGCTTGGCCCGCGCGAAGATGACCGAGTGCGACGTGCTCGTGCTCGACGAGGTGAACGTCGCCGTTGACCTCGGGCTCATCGCCGCGGACGCCGTGCTGGATCTCATCGGGAGCCGTCCGGCGGCGGTGCACGTCGTCCTGACCGGGCGCAACGCGCCCGCGGAATTGACTGCGGCCGCGGACACGGTCACGGACATGGCCGCCATCAAGCATCCGTTCGGCGAGGGCCGGCCGGCGGACGCCGCAATAGACTTCTAAACGAGGACAGACGATGGACGCAGAGAGGAAGGTCATCATCATCGGCGGCGGGTGCGCCGGACTGACCGCGGCGCTGTACGCGGCACGGAACGAACTCGCCCCGCTCGTGTTCGAGGGGGCCTCGCCCGGCGGCCAGCTCATGCTGACGACCGAGGTCGAGAACTACCCGGGCTTCGTCGACGGCATTATGGGGGCGGAACTGATCCAGGCGATGCGCGGCCAGGCCGAGCGCTTCGGCGCGGAGTTCGTGCAGGCCGACGTCGACGCCGTCGACCTTTCGGGCCGCCCGTTCACCGTGACCGCCGCGGGCGCCGACCACCAGGCGGGGTCCCTCATCCTCGCGACGGGCGCGAACGCCAACCTGCTCGGGCTCGATGCGGAGGAGCGGCTGATGGGCCGCGGCATCTCCGTCTGCGCGACCTGCGACGGCCCCTTCTTCCGCGACAAGGAGCTGCTCGTGATCGGCGGGGGCGACAGCGCGATGGAGGAGGGCACCTTTCTCACACGGTTCGCCTCGAAAGTGACCATCGTCCACCGACGCGACGAGCTTCGCGCGTCGAAGATCATGCAGCAGCGCGCGATGGACAACCCGAAGATAGAGTTCTTCTGGAGCACCGTGCTCGTCGACGTGCTCGGCGACACCGACTCGGGCGTGACGGGCGCGAAGGTGAAGGACGTGAAGACCGACGAGGTCCGCGAGGTCGCGTGCGGCGGCGTCTTCTTCGCGATCGGCCACACGCCGAACACGGCGCTCGTCGCGGGCCAGGTCGACCTGGACGCCAAGGGATACGCCGTCACGAACGGCGGCACGACGCAGACGTCCGTCGACGGGGTGTTCGCGGCGGGCGACGTCGTCGACAGCCACTACCAGCAGGCGGTGACGGCGGCCGGCATGGGATGCATGGCGGCGCTCGATGCGCAGGCGTTCCTCGAGTCCGGCGAATAGCGGCGTCTGCGGCCCGTGCCGCCGCGATTGTCCTTGACTGGGCTGAGGGGCACGCGCTAGACTCCTCGCCCGGATTGGCTCGCAGTTGGGGCTGTTGAAAGAGCAGTTCCTTGAGCCCGAAGGGCTCGGATTCGTCAGCAAAGCTGCTGGCGCAGTTTGCCCAAGGCAAACTGCCAAGCTGACCCGAAGGGTCAGCCATCAGCCCAGGGCGAAGCCCTGGGTAACAAGTGGGTGCTGGGCCAAGCCCTGTAGGGGCGCCATAGGGGTTCTATCGCCCCTTCAGGGCTTTGGTGCCTGCCCCACACTTCCCCAGGGCTTCGCCCTGGGCTAGTGGGCGAGCGTCGCTCGCTTGCAGTTTGCCCCGGGCAAACTGCGACGGCAGCGAAGCTGCCGCTGTTGCCCCTTCGGGGCAAGAGACAGAGCTGTTCAACAGGCCGAGCTGCGAGGTCACAGGAGGCAGGAACTTGGGCATCGTCGTCCAGAAATTCGGTGGGACGTCCGTCGCGGACGTCGAGTGCATCAAGAAAGCCGCCGCGAAGATCATCCGCGCCAAGGAAGACGGCAACCAGGTCGTCGTCACGCTGTCGGCGCGCGCGGGCATGACGGACGAGCTGATCGGGCTCGCGAAAAGCGTCACGCCCGAGCCCGACATCCGGGAGATGGATATGCTGCTGGCCACCGGCGAGCAGATGTCGATCGCGCTGATGTGCATGGCCCTCCATTCGATGGGCCACCCGGCCATCTCGCTGACCGGCGGGCAGGTCGGGATCGTCACGGACAGCGCCTACACGCGGGCCAAGATTCAGAGCATCGACGCGAGCGCGATCCTGCGCGAACTCGAGCGCGGGAAGATCGTCGTCGTCGCGGGGTTCCAGGGGATCGACCCGGAGGAGCACATCACGACGCTCGGGCGGGGCGGGTCGGACCTGACGGCCGTCGCCCTGGCCGCGGCGATCGAGGCCGACGTCTGCGAGATTTACACGGACGTCGACGGCATCTACACCACGGACCCGCGGGTCGTGCCCGACGCGGTCAAGATCGACGCCATCAGCCACGACGAGATTCTCGAACTGGCCAGCATGGGCGCGAAGGTCGTCCAGTCGCGGTCGGTCGAGGTCGCGAAGAAGTTTCACGTGCCCGTGTGCGTGCGGTCGACATTCACCGACGACCCCGGCACGATCATCTGCAGCCGGGTCGAGCCGGAGGACGCGGCGCCCGTGTGCGGCGCGGCGCTCAGTCTGAAGGAGTCGCGCATCACGATCAGCGGGCTGCCCGACGAGCCGGGCGTCGCCGCGAAGATCGTCGGCACGATCAGCGACCTCGGCGTCAACCTGGACATGATCGTGCAGAGCTTCCCCTACGAGGGCAAGGCCGACATGAGCTTCCTCGTGAAGGACATCGACCTCGGGCCGACGTTGAGCGCGTGCCAGAAGCTGAAGAGCGAGATGGGCGCGGACGACGTGGCCGTGGACGGCGAGATCGCGTGCGTCTCGGCGGTGGGCCGGGGCATGATGGCCCACGAGGGCGTCGCCGCGCGGATGTGCGAAGCGCTCGGCGCGGAAGGCATCAACGTGAAGATGATCACGACGTCGGAGATCAACATTTCGGTCGTGGTCGATAGTGCGGACGGCGAGCGGGCGCTGCGGGCCGTTCACGCCGCGTTCGATCTCGCGCATCCGCCGGCGGTCCGGCCTGCGGGCGAGTCGCCCGCCGGGCTGGCGCTCTCGAGCGTCGGCGCGATGGAGGGGTATTGCGTCCAGGACATCACCTGCGACCGCGGCCAGACGGAGTTGAAGATCCGCGGTCTGGTGGACGAGCCCGGCCAGGCGGCGCGGGTGCTCGCGGCGATCGCCGAGGCCGGGATCAACGTCGACGTCGTACTGCAGAACTCGTGCTCGTCGGGCATCAGCGTCACGGTGAACGATGCCGATGCGGAGCGCGCCCGCGACGCGATCGCGTCGATGTCGCCCGCGGCGACGACCGACCCGGTCGACATCAGGACCGACATCGCGAAGGTGTCGCTGAGCGGCGTGGGGATGCGGAGCCACGCCGGAGCGGCCTCGCGCGTGTTCAACACGCTCGCACGAGAGAGCATCAACATCCAGATGATCGGCACGTCGGAGGCCAAGCTGTCGGTTGTTGTGCCGGCAGACGAGGCCGACCGGGCCGTCGCGATGCTGCGGGACGAGTTCAGCGTCGAAGAGTGACGGGCGTGCCCGCGGTTCCCAAGGGAGAATAACGATGCCAGTGGACTTGCCGCCGCGCTACGCGCCCGCCGACGTCGAAGGCCGGGTCGCGAAGCTCTGGGAGGACGGGGGCTACTTCGGCGCCGAGCCCGACGATCCCCGCGCGCCGTACTGCATCATGATCCCGCCGCCGAACGTGACCGACCGGCTCCACCTCGGGCACGCGCTCAACAACTCGCTCCAGGATGTGCTGATCCGATACCGCCGGATGGCCGGCCGCAACACGCTCTGGATGCCGGGGACCGACCACGCCGGCATCGCGACGCAGACGGTCGTCGAGAAGCGCATCCTCGCCGAGGAGGGCCGGCGCCGGACCGAGTTCGAGCGCGACGAGTTCGTCGCCCGGATCCAGGCGTGGAAAGACGAATACGAGGCGACGATCACCAACCAGCTCAAGCTGATGGGCTGCTCGTGCGACTGGCGCCGCCAGCGATTCACGATGGACGACGTTTGCGCCCGCGCGGTCCGCGAGGCGTTCTTCAAGCTCTTCGCCGACGGGCTCATCTACCGCGGCAAGCGGCTCGTGAACTGGGACCCGGCGACGCAGACGGTGCTCGCCGACGACGAGGTCGAGCACGAGGAGGTCAAGGGCCACTTCTGGTATATGCGCTATCCGCTCGTCGAGCCGGTCGTTGTTCCTCGTGGCACGGGCGTCTCGCCCGTGCGTTCCACGGACGTCCCGTCCGTGGGCGCACCGGGGCTGAGGAAGCGGGAGGGCGCCTACCTGCCGCACTGGACGCAGTCAGGGGCGACGTATCACGTGTGTTTCAGGCTGATGGACTCGGTGCCGTCACAGGTGTTGGCCATGTGGCGGTCGGAGCGCGAAGCCATCGTAGACCGGGCGCGGAGCCAGGGCCGTGAGTTGTCGCCGGCTGAGCGGAGGGAGTTGAATCGGCTGTACTCGGAACGCATCGGCGCCTACCTGGCCGCTGGCGAAGGGGAGTGTTGCCTGCGCGACGCTCGGGCCGCAAGGATTGTGCAGGACGCTCTGCTGCAGTTCGACGGGGAGCGGTACCGACTCCTTGCTTGGAGTGTTATGCCGAACCACGTGCACGCAGTGGTCCGGCCGCTCCCTGGGCACGAACTGGCGGACATACTCCACTCCTGGAAGTCCTTCACGGCGAAAAAAATCAATGGAGTTCTCGGTCAGGAGGGGCAGCTCTGGCAGGAGGAGTACTACGACCATCTCGTGCGCGATGAAGAGGAGCTGGCGGCAATCATCAGCTATGTCGTGAGCAACCCGCACCGGGCGGGACTTCGAGACTGGCCGTGGAGCGGCGTCAGAGAAGGCAATGGCCAAGATGGCCATTGGACGCACGGGCAAGATGCCCGTGCCACGAGAGAGGTCGAGGGCGTGCGGATCGAGCACGTGACGGTCGCGACGACGCGGCCAGAGACGATGCTGGGCGACACGGCCGTCGCGATGAACCCGTCCGATCCGAGGGCGGACGTGCTGATCGGCAAGCTCGTCCGGCTTCCCATTGTCGGGCGGGAGATTCCCATCATCGCCGACCCGCACGTCGTGCTGCCCGATCCCGAAAGCGAGGACGAGAAGGCGCGGTTCTCGACCGGGTTCCTGAAGGTCACGCCGGCGCACGATCCCGACGACTACGCCATCGGCCAGCGGCACGAGCTGCCGATCGTCAACGTGATGGCGCCGGACGGCACAATCAGCGACCGGCACGGCTGGGACGACGCGGATGCGCCCGAGGCGCAGAACCTGATTGGGATGGACCGGTTCGAGGCGCGCGAGGCCGTCGTCGAGTGGTTCCGCACGGAGAACCTGCTCGAGGACGTCCGCGAATACGTGCACCAGGTCGGGCACAGCTACCGCAGCCACGTGCCCATCGAGCCGTATCTCTCCGACCAGTGGTACATCGCGGTCAAGAAACCGATCCCGGATCTCGGATCCCGGATTTCGGATTGTGGATTGCGGGAGCGGGGGCTCATCGAGGAGCGGAACGGCGTCGCGCACATCAAGGACACAGATGTGCCGGTGCTCTCGCTGGCCGGGCTGGCGCTGGCGCCGCTGCTCGACGGGCGCGTTCGGTTCATGCCCGAGCGCTACGCAAAGACATATCAGGCGTGGCTCGAGAACCTCCGCGACTGGCCCATCAGCCGCCAGCTCTGGTGGGGCCATCGGATTCCGATCTGGTCGCTGGACCTCGAGACGAACGTGCCGCACGGCCCGGAGCACGAAGGGCGCGGACCCAGGCCAGAGGAGGTCGCCGCGCTGGACAAGGCGATCGGCGGCCCGTTCAGCGAGATGTTCCGCGCTCACAACGTGCACTATGTGCTCCGCGTCGAGCCGCATCCGGAGAACGACAACTGGATCCGGACGTACATCTGCGTGGACCGGGACGAGCCGGGCGCGGTCGAGATGATCGAGAAGGCCGGCTGGGGTCGCGACCCCGACGTTCTCGACACCTGGTTCAGCTCGGCGCTGTGGCCGTTCAGCACGCTGGGCTGGCCCGAGGAGACCCCGGAACTCAAGACGTTCTACCCCGGCCACCTGCTCTGCACGGCACGCGAGATCATCACGCTCTGGGTCAGCCGGATGGTGATGATGGGGCAATACTGCATCGGCGACATTCCGTTCCCCGACGTCTTCATCCACGCGATGATCCAGGACGGCGAGGGGCGGAAGATGTCGAAGAGCCTGGGCAACGGGATCGATCCGCTCGATATCATCGACTCGCACGGGTCCGACGCGATGCGGTTCACGCTCATCTCGATGACGACGCAGACGCAGGACGTGCGGATGCCGGTCGAGCACGTGACGCTGCCCGACGGCCGCGCGGTCAATTCGAGCCCGAAGTTCGACGTCGGCCGCAACTTCTGCAACAAACTCTGGAACGCGGCGCGGTTCGCGCTGATGAACCTGGCCGACGGCGCGCCGACGGTCGACACGGCCGCCCTCGCGTTCGAGGACCGCTGGATCCTGAGCCGGTGCAACACGACGGTCGAGGCGGTGACGAGCGCCTTCGCCGCCTATCGCTTCAACGACGCGGCCAGTGCGATCTACGATTTCACGTGGCACGATTTCTGCGACTGGTACGTCGAGATCATCAAGCCGCGCCTTGCGGGCGGCAGTGGCACGGGCGTCTCGCCCGTGGACGGTCACGGCCGGGACGGCCGTGCCACAGGCGGGCAGGCGCGGGCCGTGCTGGCCCACGTGTTCGACACGATCCTCCGGTTGCTCCATCCCGTGATGCCCTTCATCACGGAGGAGCTGTGGCAGTCGCTCGGCTCGGCGGTCGCCGTTCGCGGGCTGGGGGCGGGCGCCGAGACCCCGGCGAGCATCATGGTCGCCCCGTGGCCGGAGGCACAGGCCGGGCTGAGCGCGCCGGCGCTCGAGTCGGACATGGAGATCGCGCAGGAAGTCATCCGGGCGGTGCGCAATATCCGGAGCAAGCTCGGCGTGAACGCCAGGCAGCCGGTCGAGTTGCTGATATCGACGAGTGACGAGGGAGCGGCGTCGTCGATCGACACGAATCGAGCGTTCATTCAGCACTTGGCGAACGCGTCGGCGCTGACGGTCGGGCCGGAGGTCGTGAAGCCGGCGCAGGCCGCGGCGGAGGTGACCGGGTTCGCGGAGGTCTTCGTGCCGCTGGCCGGGTTGATCGACACCGGTGCGGAGAAGGAGCGGCTCGAGAAGAGGCAGGCGGAACTTCGCGGCAAGCTCGAGGGAGTGGAGAAGAAGCTCGCGAACGAGTCGTTCACGTCGAAGGCGCCGGCGGAGATCGTCGAGAAGGAGCGGGCGAAGGCCGCCGACATCCGCTCGCAGCTCGACGCGGTCGACCGCAACCTCAAGGACGTGACGGCAGTCTAAAGTCTAACGTCTAAAGTCCAAAGTTGCGGGGATAGAGCGCGCTCCGAGTTACGGTAGCCGCACGCCCCGAAGAACTTTCAACCTTAGACTTTCAACGTTAAACTGCCGTCACCCCATTCCAAGCCAGGCGGCGATGGTCGGGCTGAGCCGGACGATGAGCCCGGCGAAGACGACCGCGACCATCGACATCAGCTTGATGAGAATGTTGAGCGACGGGCCGGACGTGTCCTTGAACGGATCGCCGACGGTGTCGCCGACGACGGCCGCCTTGTGCGCGTCGGACCCCTTCCCGCCCAGCTCGCCGGTCTCGATCCACTTCTTCGCGTTGTCCCACGCACCGCCCGCGTTCGCCATCATCACGGCCAGCACGAATCCGGTCGCGAGCGCCGAGACGAGCATGCCCGTCAGCCCGGCGACGCCGAGCAGGAGCCCGACGAGCACGGGGGCGACAATCGCGAGCAGCGACGGGACCATCATCGCCCGCTGGGCGCCCAGCGTGCTGATCTCGACGCACGAGGCGTAGTCGGGCTCGTTCTTCCCGTCGAGGATTCCGAGCTCGCGGAACTGGCGGCGGACCTCCTCGACCATGTCGGCGGCGGCGCGGCCGACGGCCTTCATCGTGAACGAGCAGAAGAGGAAGGCGAGCATCGCGCCGGCGAACATCCCGGCGAGGACGCGCGGGTTCATCAGGTGAATCTGGTAGGCGTTGACGAGATCGAGCAGCGTCGCCGACGACGCGTCGGTGATGCCGGCCGGCAGAGCGGTCGCCGGGAGAACGCGGAGGGCGTCCTTCACGCCGATCATCAGCGCGGCGACGAGGGCGAGCGCCGTGAGCGCGGCTGAGCCGATTGCGAACCCCTTACCGACGGCGGCGGTCGTGTTGCCGAGAGAGTCGAGCGCGTCGGTGCGCTCGCGGACCTCCGGCTCGAGGCCGGACATCTCGGCGTTCCCGCCCGCGTTGTCGGCGATGGGGCCGTAGGCGTCGGTCGCGAGCATCATGCCGAGCGTGGACAGCATGCCGACGGCGGCGACGGCGACGCCGTAGAGGCCGAGGGTTACCCGCGTGAATCCGCCGGCGAACCCGAAGCTGGCGATGATGCCGACGATGACGGTGATGACGGGCAGCCAGGTCGAGGCCATCCCGCCCGCGAGCCCGCCGATGATGACGGTCGCGGGCCCGGTCTTCGTTTCGTTGGCGAGCGCCTGCGTCGGCGCGTAGTCGGCGGACGTGTAGTATTCGGTCGCCTTGCCGATGACGACGCCGGCGACGAGGCCGGTGATGACGGCGAGCCAGAGGCCCCAGGGGCTGAGGCCCGTGGGGAGCTTCGCGCCGGAGAACATGAAGAGCACGAGGCCGAGCGACCCGGCGGTGAAGAGGAGGGCGCTCGTCATTTCGCCCCGCATCAGCGCGCGCAGCAGGGTCTTCTGCGTGGCGTCTTCGCGCGTACGGACCATGAAGATGCCGATGACGGACGCGATGCAGCCGAATCCGGCGAGGGCCATCGGGAGCATCAGGAGCTTGAAACGCAGGGCGTCGGCCCCGAGCGCGTAGGCCGCGGCGACGCCGAGCACGCCGGCCGCGAGGATGGAGTTGGCGTAGGACTCGAAGAGGTCGGCCCCCATGCCGGCGACGTCGCCGACGTTGTCGCCGACGTTGTCCGCGATGGTCGCGGGGTTGCGCGGGTCGTCCTCGGGGATGCCGGCCTCGACCTTGCCGACGAGGTCGGCCCCGACGTCGGCCGCCTTCGTGAAGATGCCGCCGCCGACGCGAGCGAACAGGGCCTGCGTGCTGGCGCCCATGCCCGACGAGAGCAGGGCGACCGTCATCGCCGTCAGCTCGATCGTCCTGCCGCGCACGCCGACGAGATACATGAGGAGGAACCAGACGCAGATGTTGAGCAGGGCGAAGCCGACGACGACGAGGCCCATCACGGCGCCGGCGTGGAACGACACCTTGAGCGCCCCGTTCAGGCTGGTCCGCGCGGCGTTCGCCGTTCGGGCGCTGGCGTTCGTCGCGGTGCGCATGCCGAGGAACCCGCACAGTCCGGAGAAGATCGCGCCGGCGAGGAAAGCCGGGGGCATCCACATGCTCTGCATGTCCGCGAACGCCATCGCGAGGAAGACGGCAAAGAGGATGAAGACCACAATGCCGACGACCTTGTATTGCTGGCGCAGGTATGCGTTGGCGCCGGCCCGGACGTGCGATGCGATCGTCTTCATCGTGTCCGTTCCCTCGTCCTTCTTCATGATCTCCTTGTAGAAGACGAACGCAAAGAGGAGGGCGAGGATCGCGCCGAACGGGGCGAGCCCCCACGAGACCCACGTGAAGAGAGCGGGGCCCTCGCACGCGGCGGCCGTCGCGGGCGGCGTCGCCGGAGCGGCGGCATCGGCTCCGAAGACGACCGGGGCCGCCAACACCATACACAAGCACAGCGCCACGCCTACGCCTCTACACAAGCTCATATCCCTCTCCTTAACGCAGTGGACCAAACAAGAGGCGGAGCGCCGCGAGCGGCGCTCCAAAGTATCAGTGATCGTGCCCTTCGTGACCAGGACCGTCCTTGGGTTGGAGGTCGTGTATGTTTGCGGGCCCGCGGCGCTTTCGCTGCACGGGGACACCGGCCTTCCGCAGGTAGTGGATGTTACGCGGGTCGAACTCGCGGAGCATCTGCCAGATGGAGCGCGCGGGATAGACGAGGGACCGCGGGTCGCGCCGGTCGCTCGCGTCGTCCTGCTGCCCAATTACGGCCCGGGCCATCGCGATGACGTCGTCGAGGACGGTCGCGGTGGCGTTCAGGTGTTTCTCAGCGATCCTCGCGTCCTCCGCATACTCGGCGTCCTTGCGGAGCAGCGTGGTCCAGAATGCTCCGACCTGATCGACGAGCGCATGGGCGTCGATGCTGGCATGGGCGACGGCGCTCGCCGCCTTCTGGAGCTGGTCGGGCGGTGCGCCTGATTGCTTGAGCACCGCGAGACTGCCGAGGTGGCCCTTGAGTTCGCGGCATTTCGCGGCCAGCTTCGCTTCCTGCTGGATGGCGCCTTCGCGGATGCGCTGGCGTGCCCGCGGGATGTTGCGCCCGCTCGCCATGACGAGGGTGTGCCAGTGTTGGGCGAGCCGCACGAGGTTCGGGCCGCGCTGGTCCTCGGGGAGCGCCTCGTAGAGAAGGTCGAAGCGTCGGACGGCGCGCTCGGCCTGGCGGGCGCGTTCGGCGTCGCCGGTCGAGTTGACCACAATGCGGACCCAGTCGCGCGAGAGTTCGACAATGAGGCCGGCGTTGGCGAGCAGGTCCTCGCGGCTGGGCGTGGGGCCGAGCCGCTCGTCGTACGGTGCGACGGCGTCGAGGAGCTTCTGTGTGGCCTCGGCGCTGCGCCAGCCGGGCTCGGCGGCCACGTAGCGGAGCGCGAGTACCTCGCGCTGCACGCTCTTGCGGGCGGCGGGGTCGATCAGGCGGCTGGCGACGTCCTCGAGCCCGTCGGCGGAGCGGTCGACGTTCCGCTGATACTCCTCGACGCTGGGGTGTTGGCGCAACAGCTTGATCCATTCGCCCGTCAGCTTGCGGCGGAGGTCGAGTTCTTTCGTCGGCTCGTCACGCAACTCCCGGGCTCTCTGCCAGCCGCGGTGCAGTTCGATCAGCTTTCGAAGTTCGGCGATGGCGGGCATGCCATCTTCGGCGTAATCGGGAAACTTCACCATCACTTTGCGGTGAACGGCGATGGCCTTGTTGCGCTGATCGGCCATCTCGTCGAACTTGCCTTCCTTCTCGAGGCGGCGGGCGTAGTGCTCGTGGGCGTAGGCCCACATCGAAAGCTTAAAGACGTTGGGCGACTTGGCGCCCGGTTCCTCGGTCGCCGCGACCCAGGCCTTCTCGAACCAGTCCGCCGCGACGAGGAACGGGCTCTTCTTGTGTTTCTCGATGACGCGGCCTTCGAAGTAGCGGGTCCGGTCGTCGGGCAGAACGCCGCAGCGGTGGTAGTACACCCAACCGAGGTTCCAGTAGAGCCGCCACACTTCCGGGTGATTCGGGTTGCGGTCGGCGCCGCGCTCGCCAAACGCCACGGACTTCTCGACCCAGCGCCAGCCGTCGACGACGGTTGGTGTGTCGTACTGGACGTTATACGCCATATCCCAGATGAGGTGGGTGTACGAGCTGATGTCGGTCGGCTGCACGGTCGCGATCATGCGGATCGTGCCGTCCAGCTCGGCCCATTCGCGGCGTTCCTTGAGCCGGCCGGCGCGGTACGAGAGGGCGACGGCGGGCACGACGCGGAAGCCGCCGAGCACGACGGTCGAGCCGAGTTCGAGCATCTGCTCCCTGGCGCTGACGTTCGTCGGCCGCAGCAGGTCGGGGCGTGCCTGTTCCGCGCGGGCGCGAAGGAACGCGAGCAGCACGACGGCCACGACGAACACGGCCGCCACCTTGCAGTGGAAAAGGAATCGAGACGGCTGCGTCACTCGAACTCCCTCCTCGCGAACATCATATATCCGAACCCGAAGCAGAGGGCGACGAAGGCGGCCGACGACACGGCGCCCTCTCCGGTGAACGCCCACGGGACCGTCCAGCCGCGAGTCACGTAGTGGCTCGAGCTGTACGCGTCGAAACCGGGGCCGAGGTCGATGATGATCTTCGTCAGAACGTAGACGCCCCATTTCGCGACTTGACCCTTGAGAGCCGCGTCCGTCTGCTGCGTGGCTTCGACGACGTACGGCGTGAAGCTCACCAGCACCAGGGCGGCGAGGGCGAGCAGGGCGAGTACGCCCAGAGCGTGCCGGGCCTTTCCGCGTCGCCAGACCGCCCACGCGAGCGCGACCACGGGCACGGCGACGATGAGAATCGACAGGATCAGCGGGATGTGGGCCGTGCGCACCAGGGCGATGTCCGGGAGCCCCGGCAGATTGCGGGAGGCGACGAGCACGTCCTTGACGAGCCCGAAGAAAGCGGTCGCGAGGGTCAGCAGGATGGCGACCGGTGCGGAGAGGAACGTCGACGCGGCGACCGCGAGGACGGTGAACTTGCTGAGCAGGAGGAAGATGAGGAGCGAGGACCGCGCCGTGCTGGCCCAGAACCAGTCGGGCGCGAGAATCAGGTGCATCGGCGAATCCTTGCTCATGTGGCCGACGCGGTGGCGGCGGCCGGGGTCGCGGAGGGTTACGTCGACCCCTTTCCCGTCGTCGATGAGCCGGCGCGGGAAGTGCACGTAGGTGACGGTCTTGTGGCGAAGCTGGACGGGATGCGACTCCCATTCGCCCGTCTCCGGGTTCGTGACGACGATCGTCGCGTTGGTGTGGTCGACCACGTCGAGGCCGCGCGTGTAGAGCACGAGGAACTTCAGCCGCAGCGTCTGGCGCCCCTCCGGCAGGTCCGAAGCGCTGAATCCCCGAATGTGCCACGTAGGCGTCTTCGTGGTCCTGTAAAGCGTCCGGCCGGCCTTGGCGTAGACGGGGAAGTGGTCGATGATTCGGGCCTCGAGCGTGCTTCCCCGGACGAGCGCGCGGGGCAGGGCGAAGACCTGTTCGTAGTAGGTGGCCGCCTTCCCCTTGTTCGGAACGGGCCGCGTCTCCCGGCCGGGATAGGTGAAGTCGATGTCGTGGGTCAGCGTCCTCGAGAGGTCCGGGTTCGAGAACTCGAACCGGATCGTCGGCGGCTGGTGGTACTGCCGGTTGTACCGCGTCTCATACAACAGGCCGTCGAACCGCATGCGGACGTGGACGTCTCCTTCGCCCGCGGGAATCTTGAGCTCGCTGAGGTTGAACGACCAGACGTTGTCACGGGCGAGCGCGTCGGCGAGGAGGAGCAGCTCGCCGAGTTCGACTCGCGCGACGCCGGTGCAGGCGACGGACACGTCTTCGGGCTCGGCCACGCGGAGAACCGTCAGGTCGCGTTCGTGCAGTTCGACCGCCGTCTTGGGGATGACGCCCGAGACGCTCTTGTCGCGGCCCGCGATCGTCACCTTGTAGCCGTCGTCCGTGTCGCCGTCCGCGGTGAGGACCTGGCCGCGCTTGACCGGCACGGGGTCGCCGTCAGTCCGGACCTCCGCGCGTTCGTCGGTCACTTCGAGCGTGTAGGAGCCGCCGGCGTAAGTCTTGCGGGCGCTGGCGATGTGGGTGACGGTCGACGTGACGATGTAGCCGACGAGGACGAAGGCGGCCATCACGCCGAGCAGGCCGAGTGTCTTGCCCAGGAGCATCTCGAGGCGGCTGATGGGCTTGGTGGCGAGCGAGTAGATGCGCTTGCTGGCGATGTCGCGCGGGAGGGTCGAGGCGGCCATGAAGGCGGCGGAGATAAGGCCGAAGAGCATCAACATCCGGTAGCAGAACTGCTGGACGAGGATGACGTGGTCGCGTTCGATGTCGACGGGCCACATGAGGGTCGCCGCGCCGGCGAGGCACATCACGACCGCCATGGCGAGCAGGGCGCGGCTGCGGAGCGCCTCGCGGAAAGTCAACGCCGTGACGGCGCAAATGCGTTTCAGCGGTCCCGGTCTTTGGGGGCTACGGCTTGTGGGCATCGTCGTCTCGCCGTCCGGCCGCGCCTGATTCCTGGCGTCCGGAGCCGATAATCCTCATGAAAAGGGAGCTGAGTGTGTCGTAGGGATGGGTCATCTGCACCTCGGGATGGCCCATGTCCGCGAGGACCTGGCGCAGCTTCTCGCGTTCGGCGTCCGACAGCCCGTCGACGGTCAGTTCCGTGCGGTTACGCAGGGTGAGGAGGTCGTCGAGCGAGCCCTGCTCGCACAGCCGGCCGCTGCTGAGGATGGCGACGCGGTCGCACACGTCCTGCACGTCGGGCAGGAGGTGCGTGCAGAGCATGACGGTCTTGCCGGCGTCCTTGAGGCGCTTGATGAGCCGTTTGACCTCGGTGCGGCCGATGGGGTCGAGCCCCGACGTCGGCTCGTCCATGAAGATGAGTTCGGGATCGTTGATGAGCGCCTGCGCGAGCCCGATGCGGCGCGACATCCCCTTCGAGTATCCGCGGAGCGACCGCTTGCGGGCGTGCTCGAGGCCGACGAGGGCGAGGAGTTCGTCGATTCGCTTTCGCCGCGTCGCCCGCTCGATGCCGAAGATGCGGCCGTAGAAGTCGAGGGTCTCCTCCGCGTTGAGGAACCGGTAGAGATACGATTCCTCGGGCAGGAAGCCGATCTGGGCCTTGGCGGCGATGTCGCCGGCCGGCTGGCCCAGGACGGTTGCGCCGCCGCCCGTGGGGAAGATGAGCCCGAGGAGCAGCTTGACGGTCGTCGTCTTGCCGGACCCGTTGGGGCCGAGCAGGCCGAAGACCTCGCCGCGCCCGACCTCGAGGTCGAGCTGGTCGACGGCGAGCACGTCGGGCTTCATGAACCCGTGATAGACCTTGGTCAGTTGGTCGGTCTGGATGACAGGATCGTCGGTCATCGGGCAGCGGGCCTTCCGTCAGAACGCATCGCGCAGGAGTTCGATCGCCCACCCGGACCGCTGGTCGGGGTCGGGCACGAGTGAGAGCACGTCGAAGCGGCAGAGCCGGTCGTGGAGGCGGTTGGCGGTGAGGTAGGCCGTCGCGGCCGCCCGGATGCGGCGTTGTTTCCGCCGGTCGACGGCCGCGTGGGGCGGGGCTGCGTCTCTGCGGGCACGGGTCTTCACCTCGATGAAGCAGAGCGTATCGCCTTCTGCGGCTATGATATCAATCTCGCCGTGCGGTGTCGAGAAGTTTCGCGCGAGCAGGCGGTAGCCCTGGGTCTTCAGGAACCGGGCTGCGGTTTTTTCTCCGGCGCTCCCGAGCGCCTGTCTCGGACGGATGGGTGCCACCGTTCTACTTCGCCGCCTTCTTGGCTTGCTTCTCCTTGACCTGCGTCGCCTTGCCGACCCGTTTTCGCAGGTAGTGGAGCTTGGCGCGGCGGACGGTGCCGCGGCGGGTCGTCTTGATCGCGGCGATGGCGGGGGAGTGGAGCGGGAACGTGCGTTCGACGCCCTCGCCGGCGACGATCCGCCGGACCGTGAACATCTCGCGGAGCCCGGCCCCTTTCCGGGAGATGACGAGTCCCGCGAAGACGTGGATGCGCTCGCGGTCTCCCTCGGTAATCTTCACGTGCACCTCGACGGTATCGCCGACGTTGAACTCGGCGACCTTCGCCTGCATCTGTTCGCGTTCGATGTCCTGGATGAGCTTCATGTGTCCCGACTCCTTTCTTCCTGGGAGCTGATCTTCGCGGCAAGGTCCGGCCGCCGGCGAAGCGTGCGTTCGCGGCTGTGTTCGCGCCGCCAGTCTTCGATTTCTTTGTGGTGCCCGCTCAGAAGCACCTCGGGCACCGCCATGCCGCGAAACTCGGCCGGGCGGGTGTACTGCGGGCAGTCGAGCCAGCCCTCGCCGGAAAACGAATCGCACCGGCTCGAATCCTCGTGCCCCAGAACCCCCGGCAGCAGGCGTGCGACGGCGTCGACGAGGACGGCCGCGGGCAGCTCGCCGCCCGTGAGCACGTAGTCGCCGATCGACACCTCCTCGACGGGCAGGCCCGTCCGGATGCGCTCGTCGAACCCCTCGTAGCGGCCGCAGATGAGCACGAGGTGGGCGTCGGCGGCCAGCTCGCGCGCGAGGGCCTGGTCGAACGTGCGGCCCTGCGGCGTGAGCAGGATGAGGCGCGGCTCGGCCGTCGTGTTCGCTGTCACGTCCTCGACCGCCTCGAAGACGGGGCCGGGCATCATGACCATGCCGGGGCCGCCGCCGTAGGGCCGGTCGTCGATGCTCCGGTGCTTGTCGGCCGTGTAGTCGCGCAGATCGTGCACGTGCACCTCAAGCTCGCCCTTTTCCTGAGCGATGCGAAGCATGCCTTCGCTCAGGGTCGGGCCGAACATCTGGGGGAAGATCGTGATGATGTCGACGCGAAGCACCGCCGCTCCTCCGCCGCGCGGGCGGCTCGGGATCACACGTGGATCCCGTTCTTCTTCAGGATGTTCTTGACCGTGTCGGTCGGCTTGGCGCCCTTGTCGAGCCAGTAGACGACGCGGTCGCGCTTGAGCGTCGTCTTCTGCGCGAGTTGCTTCGCCCGCGGGTCATACGTGCCGACCGTCTCCAGGCTCTTGCCGTCTCGAGGCGCCCGGCTGTCGAACACGTCGATCCGGTAGCACGGCTTGTGCTTCGCGCCCACCCGCTTCAGTCTGATCCGTACCGCCAATGTGCGTCCTCCTCATCCAATTGGGAAGCCGGGTCCGGGGAAGCCGCCTTTGCGGCCCCGCATGCCCTGCTTCATGAGTTTCTTCATCTGCTTGAATTCCTTCAGCAGAGAGTTCACGTCCTGAACCGTCGTGCCGCTCCCAGATGATATACGAAGGCGCCGCCGTCCGTCAATGACCTCGGGGTGGGACCGCTCCTCCGGCGTCATCGACTGGATGATGGCCTCGACCTGTGTGAACTGGTTTTCGTCGACCTCCTGGTCGCCCAGCATCGCGCCCATGCCCGGGATCTTGCCCAGCAGATCGGTCAACGGCCCCATCCGCTTGAGCTGCTGAAACTGCTCCAGCATGTCCTCCAGCGTGAATGTGGCCTTTTGGAGCTTCTTCTGGAGCGTCGCCGCGCGGTCGGCGTCCATCACCTCCTGGGCCTTCTCGACCAGCCCGACGACGTCGCCCATGCTGAGAATGCGGCCGGCCATGCGCGCGGGCTGAAACTCCTCGAGCCCGTCAAGTTTTTCACCCACGCCGACGAATTTGATCGGCCGGCCGGTGACCGCGCGGATCGACAGAGCGGCCCCGCCGCGGGCGTCGCCGTCCAGCATCGTCAGGATGACGCCGTCGATCTCGAGCTGCTTGTTGAACTCCTCCGCGCTGTTGACCGCGTCCTGGCCCGTCATCGAGTTCGCCACGAGCAGCTTCTGGTCGGGCTTCGCCTTCCTGGCGATCTTCCGAAGCTCCTCCATCAGCGGCTCGTCGATGTGGAGGCGGCCGGCGGTGTCGAGGATGACGAGGTCGCGGCCCGTGGTCTGCGCCTGCTTGATGCCCATCGCGCAGATCTGCGGCGGGCTGAAGTCCTCGGTGAAGACGGGCACGTCGAGCTGCCCGCCGAGCAACTGGAGCTGCTTCACGCCGGCGGGCCGCTGCACGTCGGCCGCGACGAGCAGCGGGGTGCGGCCTTTCTTCACTGCGAGCCGCGCGAGCTTGCCGCACGTCGTCGTCTTGCCGCTCCCCTGCAGCCCGAGCATCATGATCACGCCGGGCCGATTGCCCGCCGCCGCGGGCAGGTCCGGGTCGGGCTCGCCCATCAGCCGCACGAGTTCGTCGTGCACGATCTTGACGATCTGCTGAGCCGGCTGGACGCTCTTGATGACCTCCTGCCCGACGGCCTTCTCGGTGCAGGCCTTGACGAAATCGCGGGCGACCTTGTAGCTGACGTCCGCCTCGAGCAGCGCCATGCGAATCTCGCGCATGCCCTCCTTGATGCTCGCCTCCGTCAGCTTCCCCTGCTTGCGGAAGCCCCGGAAGACCTTGTCGAGTGCGCCGGCGATGGACTCAAACATAGCTCGCTCTCAGACTACCTTCTCTTCGGCCCGCTCGATGCTGGCGCCGAGCCGGTTGAGCCGCTCTTCGATGCGCTCGTAGCCGCGGTCGATGTGATACACGCGGTGCACCTGCGTCCGCCCTTCGGCCGCCATGCCCGCGAGGACGAGGGCGGCGCTCGCCCGCAGGTCCGACGCCATGACCTCGGCACCCCGCAGCTCCGACCGGCCGACGATGATGGCGCTCGGCCCCTCCTTCCGGATCTGAGCGCCCATGCGGCCCAGTTCGGCCACGTGCATGAACCGGTCGGGGAAGACCTTGTCCGTGACGACGCTGATCCCGTCGGCCGTCGACAGCAGAGCGGATATCTGCGCCTGCATGTCGGTCGGCACGGCGGGGTAGGGCAGCGCGACGACGTCGGTCGCGCGGAAACCGTCGCGCGCGAACACGTGGCAGCCGGTCGGCGTCGCCTCGATCGTCACGCCGATTCGGGTGAGCACGTCGGTCACCGCGGCCAGATGGTCGAGCCGGGCGCCGTCGATGGTGATCTCGCCGCGCGTGATGGCGGCGGCCGTGACGAACGTGCCGGCCTCGATGCGGTCCGGGATGACCTCGTGGTCGGCGCCGTGCAACTCGTCGACGCCGTCGACGGTGATGCGGTGGCTGCCGGCGCCCTGAATCTGCGCTCCCATCTTCGTCAGGAACGCGGCGAGGTCGACAATCTCGGGCTCGCACGCGGCGCACTCGATGACCGTCCGGCCCTTCGCGAGGCACGCGGCCGTCATCACGTTGCACGTGCCGAGCGCCGTCGAGCCGAACGCGCCGCCGAGGTAGATGTCCGTGCCGACGAGCCCCGGCGTCGTCGCCTCGACGTAGCCGTCGCTAAGGGTCAGTTCCGCGCCGAGCGCCTGCAGGCCTTTCAGGTGCAGATCGATGGGCCGGACGCCGATGACGCAGCCGCCGGGCAGCGACACGCGGGCGTGCTTCCGCTTCGCCGCGAGGGGCCCGAGCACGCAGATGCTGCCGCGCATCTGGCTGACCAGCTTGTAGCGGGCCTCCGACTGCGATTCGTCATCGACGGTGATCTCGATCGTGCCGTCGCTCGTGCGCTCGACGGTCGCGCCGAGTTCAGTCAGGATGGCCGACATCGTGCGGATGTCGCGCAGGTCGGGCACGTTGCGGATGCGGCTCGTTCCCGAGCCCATCAGCGCCGCGGCCATAATGGGCAGAGCGGCGTTCTTGGCGCCGTTCACCGTCACGGCGCCCTCGAGTGTCGTTCCGCCCCTGATGTCGAACCGGTCCATCTAAGCGCTCTTCCTCGCCAGCAGGACGCGTTGGCGCTTGCTGAGGTCGCGGACGATTCGCACCTCTTCGTATGCGTCGTGCGCCTGTGCCGCGGCGGCCGCGCGGTCCGCGATGTGCGGGCCGATTTCTATCGCCAGCAGGCCGCCCGCATGCAGGAGCCCGGGCGCCCCGGCCAGGATGCGGCTGGTGTGCTCGAGGCCGTCATCGCCCGAGAGCAGCGCAAGCCGCGGCTCGTATTCTCTCACTTCGGGCATCAGATCGGCAAACTCCGATTCCGACACGTACGGCGGGTTCGACACGATGCAGTCGGCGCCGTCGGCGATGTCGCAGCCGGCCAGCGCCTCGAAGAGGTCGCCGGCGCAGAACGTGACGCGGCCGGCCACGTTGTGCTTCTCGGCGTTGCGGCGGGCCACGGCGAGCGCCGCGTCCGACACGTCCGTCGCCCAGACCGTCGCCTTCGCCCGGGCGAGCGCGATCGACACGGCGACGTTGCCGCTCCCGGTCCCGATGTCGCACACGAATTGCGGACCTTCGCCGAGCGCGTCGAGCACACACCCGACGAGCGTCTCCGTCTCCGGCCGGGGCACGAGCACGTCGGGCGTGAGGATGAACTCGTGCGACATGAACTCGCACCGGCCCAGCATCTGCTTCACGGGCTCGCGTTCGCCGCGGCGGCGGACGAGGTCGCGAAACTCGGCCCGCAGCGCGTCGTCGACGAGCTCGTCGTGGCGGACGTAGAGATCGATCCGCCCGCACCCGAGCACCTCGGCCAGCAGCAACTCGGCGTCGAGCCGGGCCGTGTCGGCGATGCCCTTCTTCTCAAAGAACGACTTTGCGGCGTTGATTAGGTCGAGGACCTTCCACGCCTCACTCATGGCCGAGTTTCTCTTCGAGGCCGGCGAGTTCCTCCTCGCGGTGCATCTCGCGAAGACCCTCGACCACCTTCCCGAGGTCGCCGGCGACCACCTGTTCGAGCGAGTAGTTCTTCCCGAGCCGGTGATCGGTCACGCGGTTCTGCGGAAAGTTGTAGGTCCGGACGCGCATGCTGCGATCGCCCGAGCCGATCTGCGACTTCCGCTTTGCGTCCCGCTCCTGCTTCTTCGCGTCGCGCTCGCGCTCGTAGAGCCGGCTCATCAGCACCTTCTTCGCGCGGGCCAGGTTCTTGTGCTGGCTCTTCTCGTCCTGGCACGACACGACCAGGCCCGTCGGGATGTGCGTCAGGCGGATGGCCGACGCGGTCGTGTTGACGCTCTGGCCGCCGGGGCCGGTCGAGCAGAAACGGTCGATCCGCAGGTCCTCGTCTTTGAGTTGCACATCGACGTCTTCCGCCTGGGGCAGCACGGCGACGGTGCAGGCCGACGTGTGGATGCGGCCGCTCGACTCCGTCACGGGCACGCGCTGGACGCGATGGCCGCCGCTCTCGTGCTGGAGGTCGCTGTAGACGTTTTCGCCCTTGACGCCGAACGTGATTTCCTTGAACCCGCCGAGCTCGGTGTGGTGCGTGTTGACGACCTCGGTCTTCCAGCCGCGGCTCTCGGCGTATTTCTCATACATTCGGAAGAGGTCCGCGGCGAACAGAGCGGCCTCCTCGCCGCCGGTGCCCGCGCGGATCTCGATGATCACGTCGCGTCGCGCGTCTTCGTCGTCCTGAAGGAGCAGGTCCTGCACCTCGGTCTCGAGCGCGGTCTCCTGCTCCTCGAGTTCGGCGATCTCCTCCCGCGCGAGCTGCGTCATCTCGGCGTCGCCGCCCTCGGCGAGGATGGCCTCGGCCTCGACGCGTCGGGTCAGCAACTCGGTCAGTTCCTGGTGCTTGCGGGCCGCGCGCGCGGTGAAGGCATGTTCCTTTGCGAGCCGTCGATAGGCGGCGGGATCGGCCAGCACCTTCGGATCGGCGAGGAGCGTCTCGAGTTCTTCACAGCGGGCAGCCAGCGGGGCGAGCCAGCCAAGGAGGCGGCCTGTGAGCATAGCGGCCTCCCCGGGCTATGGGTTCTCGGCGGGGGCCTCGGGGCTGGCTTCCGGCTCGGCGGGCTCGGCCGGCGCGGGAGCGGCGGCCTCGGCGGGAGCCGGCGCGGCATCCTTGGCCGGCGCCGCTTCAGGGGGCTGGGCCGCGGGCGGCGGGGCCGCCTCGGCCGGAGCGGGTTCGGGGGCTTCGGCGACGGCGGGCGCCGCGTCGGCCGGAGTTGGCTCGGGGGTTTCGGCGGCGGGCGCCGCGGCCTCGTCAACGGCCGCCTGCTTCTTCACGCCGACGTTTCCGTAGCGGCGCTTGAAGCGCTCGACGCGGCCGGCGGTGTCGACGAACTTCTGCTTGCCCGTGAAGAACGGATGGCAGTTCGAGCAGATCTGGACGTCGAAATCCCCGACGGTCGAGCGGGTCTCGATGACATTTCCGCAGACGCACGTGATGCGTGCATCTTTGTATTCGGGATGGATGTCCTTCTTCATCGGTGTGCGGCCTTTCCGCCAACTCGGCTCGGTCGAAACTGGAACCGCATATTATAGCCGCACAGCCCGTGAATTCAAGCGAAAACGACGGAGGGGCCGGGAACGGGGCGAGTCGGCTTGCCTGCAATGAGCAGGCAAGCCGAGCGGAAACGGCCCGCCTTCGCAGGATGCTTCGGCGGGCAGCCCCACTGGCTTGCCAGCCGAAGCTGGCGACGCCAGCGAAGGCTGGTGGAGCCAACGGGATTCGAACCCGTGACCTCGGCCTTGCAAAGGCCGCGCTCTCCCTATTGAGCTATGGCCCCAAGTGGCATGCATTATCCAGAAAAGGCCGCGGCTTTACAATGGGAAACTGCTTCTGCTGCCCCGCAAGAACCGCCTCGACGTGTTTTTTCCTTGTCACGCGCCCGCGGCGTGAATATAATCCCCGGCTCTAGACAGGTCGCCATTCCAGGCATTGCTGGAGGCCCCGATGGCCAAGTACGCCACAGAGGACATTCGCAACATCGCCCTGATCGGACACGCCGACTCGGGCAAGACGACCCTCGCCGATACGATCCTCAAGGTCGGCGGCGCGGTCAACCGGGTGGGCAGCGTCGACGACAAATCGTCGCTCTCGGACTTCGACGAAGAGGAGCAGGAGCGCCAGCATTCCGTCTACTCGGCCGTCCTGCGGACCGCGTGGAAGGACAAGCAGATCAATATCATCGACACGCCGGGCTACCCGGACTTCATCGGCGAGGTCGCCACGGGCCTCGTGGCGGCCGACGTCGCGATTTTGTGCGTCTCGGCGGCCGCCGGCGTCGGCACGAACACCCGCCGGACCTGGCAGATCGCCTCCGACTACGGCATGCCGCGGGCGATCCTCATCACCAAAATCGATTCCGACAGCGCCGACTACGACAAGGTCCTCGCCGAGGTTCGCGAGGCGTTCGGAAAGAACTGCGTGCCCGCCATAACGCCGGTCGACCCGGGCCCGAACGTCAGCGGCGTGACCAATCTCCTGGCCCCGGGCGCCGAGGGCCGCGACGAGCTGATCGAGACGATCGCTGAGGCCGACGACGCGCTGATGGAGAAGTATCTCGACGACCAGGAACTGACCGACGACGAGATCGCCGGCGGGTTCGCCAAGGCCATCGCGAACGGGACCGTCATCCCCGTGCTGTGCTGCTCCGCGGCGAAGGAGGTCGGCGTCGCCGAGGTGCTCGACATGATCGCGGCGTCGTTCCCGGCTCCGTCGACGCGCATCAACCTGCCGGTCCACAAGCCGGGCGAGCCCGAGGAAGCGGTCGAGGTGCCCGCCGCCGACGGGCCGCTCTCCGCGTTCGTCTTCAAGATTCTGACCGACCCGTTCGTGGGCAAGATCGGGTTCCTCCGCGTGGTCAGCGGCACGCTGGAGGCGTCGAGCGTGACGATCGTGCGCACGGGGAAGTCCGCGCGCGTCGGATCGCTTCTGCTGCCGCAGGGCAAGGAGCAGGAGTCGACGAGCGCCGTCGTGGCCGGAGATATCGCCGCCGTCGCCAAGATCGAGGACATCCAGCTCGGCGATACGCTCGCGGCCGAGGCCGGGACGGTCGAGTTCGGCAGGATTCCGCTGCCGACGCCGATGGTCGCGCTGGCCGTGAGCCCGAAGAGCCGGGGCGACGAGCAGAAGATTTCGCAATCGATGCACAAGCTCGTGGAAGAAGATCCGGCCTTCAAGTTCGAGGTCGACCGCAAGACGAAGGAGATGGTGATTCGCGGGCTGTCGTCGCTTCATCTCGACGTGGTCGTCAGCCGGATGAAGCGGCGGTATGGCGTTGAGGTCGACACGCGGGTCCCGAAGATCGCTTACCTCGAGACGATCACGGGCGCGTCGGAGGGGCACCACCGTCACAAGAAGCAGACGGGCGGGCGGGGGCAGTTCGCCGAGGTCTATATGCGGATGGAACCGAACGAGCGCGGCGCCGGGCTCGAGTTCATCGACGAGACCGTCGGCGGCTCGATCCCGAAGAACTTCCTGCCCGCGATCGAGAAGGGCATCAACGAGGCGATGGCGAAGGGCGTGATCGCCGGCTACGAGGTCGTCGACGTCAACGTGCGCGTCTACGACGGCTCGTTCCACGCCGTCGACTCCGACGAGGCCTCGTTCAAGATGGCCGGGGCGCGCGGGTTTGCCGACGCGTTCGGCAAGGCGAAGCCCGTGCTGCTCGAACCGATCGTGAAGTTCGAAATCAGCGTGCCGCCACGGTTCGTCGGCGACATCACCGGCGACCTGAGCGGGCGGCGCGGCCGCATCTCCGACACGAACGTCATCGGCGGCCAGCAGGTCATCTCGGGCGAGATCCCGCTCGCCGAGGTCCAGACCTACTCGACCGAGCTGCGGTCGATGACGGGCGGGGAGGGCGCCTACGCCATCGAGTTCAGCCACTACGACGTCGTGCCGTCGACCATCCAGCAGCAGATTATCGCGAAGGCCGCGGCGGCGAAGGAAGAGGAGAAGTAGGCGGGCGGCAGGAAGCGCCGGAAATTCAACGCGGGGCGCGGCCAACCGGCCGGGCCCCGTTTTCTTTTCGGTGGGAGTAGGACGGCTGCCGCGTGCGAGGGCACGGCAGGCCGTGCCCCTACAAACGGCTGCGCCGACGCGCGCGAAAAACAGGGACTGGGGGCTGTTGGAAGGGCGCCCTCTTGAGCCTGAAAGGCTCGAATTCATCAGCCCAGGGCGAAGCCCTGGGGAAAGTGTGGATGAAGCGGAAAGCCCTGACAGGGCGACAGAAGCTCTGTAACGCCCTCACAGGGCTTGGCTCAAGGCTCATCCAGGCTTCCGCCTGGGCTGATGGGCGAGCGTCGCTCGCTTGGCAGTCTGCCTCGGGGCAAACTGCGACGGCAGCAAAGCTGCCGCTGTTGCCCCTTCGGGGCAAAAGACGGACCTTTTCAACAGCCCCACTGGCACCCCGTTGCGTGTCCCGTTTTTCGCCAGGCCCGATGCGTGCGCCTACGAGCCAGGCGGCGTTCTCTGTGATCAGTTGTGGGAGTCGGGCGAGCCGGCCGGGGCGGTCGTGGGCGCGTTCGTGCTTGAGGCCGGCTCGCCGCCCAGCCGAATGAACGAGATGCCGCCGACGCGGCTCAGCAGAAACACGGCCGCAAGCAGCAGGATGGCGAGGACGACGATGGTGCATCCGGCGGCCGCCGATCGCCGGGGCGTGGCGGCTCGCGCGGGTCGCGGCTCAGCGGCCGGCGCCCCGCGATCCGCACCGCGCAAGCGCATCCGTTGGAACTCGCCCTGTACCTCGACCATCGACCGCGGCCGGTGCAGCGGATTCCGGAGGAGCATCTTCTCGATCAACGCCGCCAGCGGCTCCGGCGTCTCGGGGCGGAGCTGGGGCACGGGGATGACGGCCTCCGTCGAGAGCTTCGGCGCGAGGTCGGCCTCGGAGACCGCGCCGAACGGCACGCGGCCGCAGAGGGCGTGGTAGAGGGTCGCTCCGAGCGAGTAGATATCGGCCGATTCCGACGGGCCCTCGTCGAGCTGCTCCGGCGGCATGTAGGCGATGCGGTTCGGGCTTTTCTGCAGGTCGGGCTCGGTCGACAGCTCGCCGATCTTCGGCGCGGGCAGGCCGAGCCCGAGGAGGCGGAAGTGGCCGCGGTCGGTCCGCACGATCCGGTCGGGCCGGATCGTGCCGTGCACGAGCGAGACGCTGTGCGCCTCGGCCACGGCGCCGGCGATCGCGATGCCCGCCTCGATGATTTCTTCGGGCTCGAGCTTCCCGCAGAGGCGCCAGAGCGACGTGCCCGTCGCGGGCTCGCGCACGAAGTAGGCGCGCCCGCCGACGGACCCCGCGGCGTGGATGCGGGCCGTCGCCGGATGCTCGAGCGCCGCCGCCCGGCGGATCGTCGCGAGCGCGGCCGCGGGATCGGGGCAGTGGTCCGCATTGACGACCTCGACGGCGACGGGGCGGCCGAGCGCGTCGTCGGTCGCCGCGTGCGTTTCGGTCAATGTGTCGGCGCCGAGGCGTTCCGTCAGGGTGTAACCGGGGAGGACGAGCCGGTCGGGCTCGGGCTCCGGGGTCGGTTCGAGCGCCACGGGCGTGGGGCCGAGCACCGCGGTTTCCTCGTCGATGAACTCGATGGCCGTGGTCCCGATTTCGATGCGGTCGCCGTGGTGCAGGGCGGCTTCCGTGATCGTCTCGCCGTTGACGCGGGTCCCGTTGCTCGAGTCGAGGTCGCGGGCGTAATACGTGCCGTCGCGGAGGACGACCTCGGCGTGGACGCGGGACGACTCGGCATCCTTGACCTGGATGTCGGAGTCGGCGAGGGAGCGGCCGAGGGTCGTACGCTCGCCAAGCTCGACGTCGTTGGGGATTTCGTTGCGATTGTAGACTCGCAGTGCCGGCATGTGCGTCTCCGCAGGTGGTTGGCGATTCTAAGCCGGGGGCGGGGGCATGTCAATCGCGCGTTAGGGCGGCGGCAGCGGCGGGGCAGCCGGGTATCCGCGCCAATTGGCGACGTCGTCGGCCGTGGCGTGCTTGCCGTCGGGGCCCGCGGACGACAGATCGAACGTGCCGCGATTGTGCTTCGGAGCGCCGTTCTGATTGAACGGCCCGTTCTCGGCGGGGCCGGAGTTGTAGAGGAGCGGCTTGCCCCACCCGTCGACCACTTCCGGCAGCCCGTCGCCGTCAGTATCCGCCAGCGCTCGCCGGCCGAACTCGTAGTACACTGCCTGGTCCTTCCGGCTGGCACCGGCGCCGATTGTGTTATAGAGATCGTGCCTCCAGGGGTAGGCCTCCGGAGAGTTGACAGGATCGTAGTAGATGGACTTCCCGCTCAGATAATAGACGAGGCACTCGGCCGGCGAGTTGAGGTCCGCATGCAGCCCGACGGCGCTGTCCGGCGGGTATGCACCGAACTCATCGTGATACATCTCCAGCGCCATGCCCAAGCCCACGATCGTGGCCGTCGCGTTCCCGACGCGAGAATCCCCATCACGCCTCTGGGGGGGCTTCAGGACAGCCAGGACCACGAGGCCCGCCAGCAGAATGAGGCCGCCGAACAGGATGCAGCGGGCCGCGGTGTCGGCGCAGCCGGGCGAGCGACGTTCGGTGCCTGGATGATTCGTCCCCATCGTTCCCTCGTCTCGTCGCGTCTCTTCGTAATCGTGCTCGTAATCACAATCGTAATCGGTCGCTCAAGAGGCGATTACGATTAGGATTACGATTACGGACGAAGCGGCGCTACGTCAGCCCGAGCACGTCTTCCATCGTGTACATCCCCGGCTTCTTGCCGGCGACGAAGTGCGCGGCGCGGAGTGCCCCGCGTACGAACGTATCGCGGCTGTGGGCGCTGTGCCGCAGCTCGATGTGCTCGCCGAGTGCGCCGAAGAGGACGGTGTGCTCGCCGACGATGTCGCCGGCCCGGACGGCATGCACGCCGATTTCGTGCGCGGCCCGCTGGCCGACCTGTCCCTGCCGGCCGTAGACGCCGACCTTGTCGAGGTCCCGGTTAAGCCCCTCGGCAGCGGCCTGGGCAAGCTTCAGGGCCGTGCCGCTCGGCGCGTCCTTCTTGAAGCGGTGGTGCGCCTCGATGACCTCGACGTCGAAGTCCGGGCCGAGAGCGGCGGCCGCCTCGGTCACCAGCTTCGCGAGGACGTTGATGCCGACGCTCATGTTCGGCGCGTAGACGACGGGGACGGTGGTCGATGCCTGCTTGAGCGCCGCGACCTGATCAGGCCGGAGGCCCGTCGTGCCGACGACGAGTGCGGTCTCGACCTGCGCGCATTCGCCGACGCGGGCGACGGTCGCGTCGGGCGACGAGAAATCGATGAAGACGTCGGGGCGGGCTTCGATGGCCGTGGTGATCGGGAGGTGGAGGATCCCGATGCCAGCGACCTCGCCGGCGTCACGCCCGACGGCCTCGTGTCCCTCGCTCTCGAGCGCGGCCACGACGGTCATATCCTTGGCGTCGGAGGCCAGTGCGACGAGCCGCTGCCCCATTCGCCCGGCGGCGCCGTTGATGCCGATGCGGAGCATAAGTTTCACTCCTTCGATGACGGATGATTGGGATGCAGTATATGTCTGCCGGCGGATGATGTCAAACCGCGAGGGCGGAGTAGAGTGGATACTCCAGACACGGGGAATCTCCGTCGGGCGCGGGACGGGCGCCGGACGGGGACATGTACCGGAAGCCCGTTCCGCCTTCGGCGGAAAGGGATCGGTACGTGTCCCCAGACCGTCCGATTTCGGTGAGACGGCAGGGGGCGCAAGAGGGGGCGGTGCGGCGGAAACGGCGGGCCCGGGAAAGCCCTAGGGGGAGTGGCCAGGACTTTCGGGGGTGGGCACTTCCGCTTGAGCGCCAACAGGCCGGAAGATGCGGAATCCGGAAGGTGAGTGACAGGCCCATTGGCTGGCGGAGCCGACCGCCGCACCGATGGGATGTACTAGCACATGCCGTGCCAACCGCCGCGGAAAGCGACGGTTTTTTTGAGTTTGCCAACAAGACGCCGGAAACCGATGACTTACGAGATTCGATTGTCTTGTGACGAGTTCGGGGGCGCGCGGGTACCGGTCCAAAAACGGACTGACGCCGCGCCGACGCTGTGGAATTATTCCCGACCGCGGCCGGAGGGTTGACATCGCGGCTCCGGTCGGTAGAATTCCGCCGTCAACCGGGCCCGTGTGTCGGCGAGACGCCGGCCGGTGCCCGGCCTCAACGCGAGGGCACACCCATGCCAGGAAAGCAACCCGTGAACGTGGGCATCGTCGGAATCGGCCGGGCCGGTTGGGCCATGCAGACCTGCGAACTGGACGAGCGGAAGAGCATGTTCCGGATCGTCGCCGCATGCGACGTCAAGAAGGACCGCCGCACGCGGATGGCGGAGCGGTACGGCTGCAACACGTATCGGAGAATCGAAGACCTTGTCAAGGATCCCGACGTGGAGCTTGTGAGCATCGCGACGCGTTCGCCCGATCACGTGCCGCATGCGCTCCTTGCTCTGCGCGCGGGCAAGTCGGTCTTTGTGGAGAAGCCGATCGCGGTGACGTATGCCGAGGCGAGGAAGCTGAAGCCGGCCGCGGCCAGGGCAAAGGGGCGGCTCTTCATCCGCTACAACCGGCGCTTCGAGGCCGGCTTCCAGCACGTGCGCGAGATCATGGCAAGCGGGCTGCTCGGCAAGGTCCACGAGATCAAGCTCCGGCGCCTGAGCTTCCAGCGCCGCAACGACTGGCAGACGCTCATCAAGTGCGGCGGCGGACAACTCCTGAACTGGGGGCCGCACATCATCGACCACGCGCTCCAGTTTCTGGAATCACCCGTCGCGGAAGTGTGGAGCGACCTCAAGCGGATCGCGGCCGTCGGCGATGCGGAGGACCACCTCAAGATCCTGCTCAAGGGCGAGAACGGGCGGGTCGTCGACCTCGAGATCAGCGGCGGCGCCGCGATCGGCGAGCCCGAGTATCTTGTCTGTGGGTCGCGCGGCGCGCTGACGTGCAACGGGCAGGAGATCCACCTGCGGTACATTGATCCGCGCCAGAAGCTGGCGCGGGAGCGGGCGTTCTCCGGGACGCCTGCGATGGGGGCGTCGTTCTCGAGCGTCGGGCGGCAGGAGCCGATCCGGTGGCTCGACAAGACCGTCCCCGTCAAACCGAAGACGAAGTGCACGCCGGCCGACATCTGGGACCACGTATACGCGTCGATGCGGGACGGGAAGAAGTTCCCCATCACGTTCGACGAGGCCCTCGAGGTGATGAGGGTCGTCTCGCGCGTGAAGCGGGGGACCGCGTTCGCGGGTCGAGACGGTCGGTAGGGCGTTGGCGCATCGAGACGGATATCAATCGGCAGATTGCGCCACAAGCGACTGGGGGACATCGCGTTATCATCGGTCGGGGAGCAGGCGCTCCGGGATGTCTAAGGGCCTCTAACAAAACAGTGGGGCGGACATTCTTGTCCGCCAGCGGCAGGCCCCGCTGGAACAGCGGACGGAATGCCTGCCCCACAGGGGTTATGTTAGAGCCCCTAACACTACAACGCTAGAAGACATTGAAGCACTTCCGTAGATCGGAGAGCCGAATGCC
>CAYLQD010000012.1:0-54827 GCA_964385685.1 uncultured Planctomycetota bacterium
TATAACACAGGACGGCCTGTTTGTCATGCACCCGGTGAGAAATGCGGGTTAGGTCCCTCGAAGTCAAGGGCGTCATTCTCATGATGCATCCGGCGTGCGAACCGATTTCGTTCCTCTTCGACCGCGGGGGTCGCCTCCGAGACCTGATGGGACTTCTCTCGGTCCCCGACGTGATGCCCGTGCCCGAAACCCCATTCGTATCCGTGAAGACGCAGTTCGCCCCGGTCGAAGTCCACATCACGATCATCAAGCTCCTGCAGTACTTTAAGAAACGCTACGTGTCCGACATGGAGGTCCTCGACGAGGGCGAATTCTGGGAGACCGGCGACGAGAGACGCTTGAGAGAGAAGATAGCTTTCCTGGATCGGAAGATCGCTGCCGCTGCGGACGCTCTATCGTCCGCCGACATTGCGGGCGCGGCCGCCCCATCGCCCCGGAGGATGGCCGACGTGGTGGAGGACATCCTGCGCAGGAAGCTCAGCGATGAGGAATCAGGCCCGTGACCGGCAGGAAGCTCGTCGCGATGCTCGTTGTGTGTGTCGGGCTGCCGGCATTGCCTGACGCTCTGCGGCTGGTGCCCGACCCCGGACACGCAGTACAAGTTCCTTGCTCGCCTGACGAACCGAGCCGTCACCGACGGTCTCGGGGGAATACGGTTCTGTCATGAGCAGTAGTGTCGAAGCCGCCGCGAACCGCGGCGGCTGGGACTTCGTGCAACTGAAGGAGGATGGAAGCGTGAGATCAAGACTCGCATTTGCCCTGTTGCTGGGTGCGCTGCTGTGCTGCTCGTGTGTGTCTTGTCCGCGGCAGAACTTGTCGGTCGATCCGCACATGGCGCTCGTGTCCGCCGACCCGAAGCCGTTCGTCATCATCGGTGGCGGGCAGGGGGTCGTCGTCTCGCCGGACGGCCATGTCCTGACGGCCGCGCACGTGACGTTCGACGAGGCAAGCAGCGACCACAAGGATGAGGTCACGGTGGCGTTTCGCAAGCGGACCTTGAAGCTGTGGCCGGGGGCGATCGGCCAGCACGGGACCAAGGTCATGGACGCCGGCCCGGTGACGTTCTATGAAGAGTCGTACAAGGCCGCCGTAATCAAGAAGGGCAAGAGCGCGATGATCGACAAGAAGGATCTCGGCGTCCTCAAGATCGACACGAGCGCCAAGCTGCCGTACGTCGAGTTCTACTCGCGCGAGAAGCCCGAGATCAAGATCGGCGACCGGCTCTACCTGTGCCACTTCGTGTTTCCGACGAACGCCGGCGAGCCCACGTTCCTCGTCAGCCCGCTCGAGGTGATTGGCGCGGCCCACACGACGATGGGCCCGCAGTATCTCGCGAAGGGATTCTTCCGGTGGGGATCCAGCGGCTCCGCGATCCTCAAGGACGGCAAGCTCATCGGCATCCAGTCCAACGCCTTCACCGTCAACACGCGCCGCGCGGGCGAGATCCCGCTCGGCCACGTCTCGTTCGAGCTGGTGTACGAGAAGAAGATCGAGAATTGGCTCGGCGAGCCGCTCTCGAAGCCAAGCGAGGATCCCCGATGATCTACGTCATCGCCGCAGCCCTTGTTCTGTTCAACACGTTCTGCCTGCTCCTCGTCCTGCTGCGGCTGCCGGGCGTGTGGCTGATGGTGTTTTGTACGGGGCTGGTCGCGTGGTGGCAGTGGGATGAAGGGATGTTCAGCCCGTGGACGCTGGCCGCGATCCTGCTGCTGGCGTTCATCAGCGAGGTGCTCGAACTGATCGCCGGCGCGGCCGGCACCCGACAGATGGGCGGCTCGCGCTGGGGGGCGTTTGTAGCGCTCTTCGGCGCCATCGGCGGGGCCGTCGCCGGCACGGTCCTGATTCCCATTCCCCCGCTCGGCTCGATCATCGGAGCGATCGGCGGCGCGGCGCTGGCCGCGTGGGTCGCGGAACTCATCATCGGGCGGAAGATGCACGAGGCGATGCGATCGGGGGCCGGCGCCGGGATCGGGACCCTGGCCGGGATGCTCGTCAAGCTCGGGATTGGCGCCCTGGTGTGGTTTATCATCGCCGTCGCCGCGTTCTGGCCGTAAGAGCTTGGATGTGCGGTGGTTGCGGGCGAGCGGCTCGGCCGGATTCGCCCCGGCCCGGTTGACCGCCCCATGCCCCCAAGATATAATTCGGCCCATGGAGATCACCCCTGCCTACCGGAAAATCCTGTCGGGCGAGGCGCGCGGCCTGTGGCCCACGTGCCTGCGGTTCCTCCTGCTCGCGCTCTCGCTGCCCTATGCTCTCGTGGTCCGACTTCGCAACTGGTTCTATGACATCGGCCTGCGGCCCGAACGCCGCGTCGACAAGCCCGTCATCTGCCTGGGCAACCTGACGACCGGCGGCACGGGCAAGACCCCAGCGGCCGAGTATGTGGCCCGGTGGTTTCTGGAGCGGGGCGCCCGGCCCGCGATCCTGAGCCGAGGTTATGGCTCGAAGGAGGGCAGCAACGACGAGGCGATGCTCCTGGCCGGCCACCTGCCCGGCGTGCCGCACCGGCAGGATCCGGACCGGTTCCGGGCGGCCGTCCACGCGATCCGGCTCGACAACGCGAACGTGCTCGTGCTCGACGACGGCTTCCAGCATCGCCGGCTCGCGCGGTTCGCGAACGTCGTGCTCATCGATGCCACGTGCCCGTTCGGGCACGGCCATCTGCTGCCGCGGGGGCTCCTGCGCGAGCCGGTCTCCGCCCTGCGCCGGGCCGATGCGATCGTCGTCACGCGGGCCGGCCTGGTCGACGAGGCGGCGCTCGTCGCGCTGACGGACAAGCTCCGCGGCCTGGCGCCGGAGACGCCGCTCGCCACGGCGCGGCACACGCCCGTCGCCGTACACGCCTATCCCGACGGGGACGAGCAGGCACCGAGCGTCATCGGCGGCAAAGCGGTCGGCATCTTCTGCTCCATCGGCAATCCCGTCGCGTTCCGCCGGACCGTCCGGCAGCTCGGCGCGAACGTCCTGTGGAGCGCCGAGTTCTCCGACCACCACTGGTACACGGCCGACGACATCGCGGCGATCACGCGCGCGGAAAACACGGCCGTCGAGATGTTCGTCACAACGGAGAAGGACGCGGTCAAGCTCGGCGACGCGTGGCCGCGAGACCGGCGGCTCGTCGTGCTCCGGATCGAGATGGAGTTCGTCTCGGGCGAGGACGCGCTCGAGAAGCTGTTCACGGAAGCCCTGAAGGCGGCGCAATATGGCGAAGAGTGACGGCAGCCATTCGCACGCGGTGCGGGACTTCGTCGCGTACGTCCTGCTCCGGTGTGCGGCCTTCGTGGTCGGTCTCCTCCCGGAGCGTGTGGCGGTCTGGTTTGGGCGTTTCGTCGGCCGGATGTTCTGGCGGCTGAGCCCGAAGCGCCGCGAGCGGGTGGTCGAGAACATCCGCCGGGCCATGCCGGGCGAGCTGAGCGAGGAGGAAATCCAACGGCTCGCCAGGGAATCGTTCACCCACATGGGCCTGACCATCGTCGAGACGCTCTGGGCGGACCGGCGTGCCCGGAAGAAGGGATTTTTCGACGGGCGGTTCCCTGTCGAGGGACTGGAGACCGTGAAGGCCGAGTTGGCGAAAGGCACGGGTGCGGTGGCGGCGACCCTCCATCTCGGCAATTGGGAGGTCTTCGGCGGGCGGCTCGCGCACGGCCTGGGAACGATGGCGGTGGTCGCGCTCCAGGGAAAGAACCGCCGGGTGTCGGACTATATCGTGCGAACGCGTGAACGGATGGGGTTACACGTCATCAGCAGCGACGACGGGGCACGGCCCATGGTGCGGGCGATCAAGAATGGTTCGCTCCTGGCCGTCCTCATCGACCGGCACGTCAAGGTCGCGGGCGCGCGCACAACATTCTTCGGGCGCGACGTCAGCACAACGACCATCGTCGCCGCGCTCGCGCGGCGCCTCGACGTGCCCGTCTTTATCGGCTATTCCGTGCGCGAGGGCCACAGCTTCCGGCACCGCGGTCTCGTCGAGGGGCCGCTCGAACTGGCCGAGACAGACGACCGCGAGGCCGATACACTCGTCAACACCCAGCGGTTCAACGACTATCTCGAAGCGGCCGTCCGGCGATTCCCGGCGCAATGGCTCTGGGTCCTGAAGCGCTGGCGGCTCGCGAACAAGCTCGAAGCGGGCAAGGATCCCGAGTCGTTGATCGGCGGCAAACAGGGCGGGCAGAATGGCGAGACCTGAGCCCGGCGCCCTGCGCCGGACACAATACGCCCTGGAGTACGCGGCCCTGCGGGTCTTTACGGCCGTCATCGGTGTGATGCCGGAGAAGCTGGCCGTGTGCGCGGGCGTCTGTGTCGGCCGTCTCTTCTGGCTGCTCGGGCGCCGCCGGCGCCGGATCGCGCGCGAGAACATCGAGAAGGCCATGCCGGGCGAGCGGACGCCGGACGAAGTTGCCCGGCTCGTGAGAGAGGTGTTCGTGCAGATCGGGCTGACCGTGGTCGAGAGCGTGTGGATGCAGAGACCGGTTCACAGAGAATCGCTGCGGGAGCGGATGCCGATCAGCGGTCTCGACGGAGTCGCCCGCGCGCTCGAGGACGGGCGCGGCGTCATCGGCCTCGCGGGCCACGTCGGCAACTGGGAACTGCTGGGGGGCGCCCTCGCCGTGACTCTCAGCAAGGTGAACGCGCTCGCACGCCCCGTCGACAATCCGTTCGTGCGGGCGTACGCGACGCGGACGCGCGAGATCCTCGGCATGAACATCCTGAGCACGCGCGACGGCGTCCGGCCCATGATCGCCGCACTGCGCCGCGGCGAGTTCCTCGGCATTCTCACCGACCAGCACGTCAACCGCTCGTTCGAGCCGGTGACGTTCTTCGGACGGAAGGCCGCGACCACGGCCGTGGCGGCCGCGCTGGCGCTCCGGCTCGACGCGCTCGTCTTCATCACCTGGTCGACGCGCGACGGCCGCAGCTTCCGCCACCACGGACACACGGACGGCCCCGTCGAACTTGTCCGGACCGGCGACAAGGACGCCGACGTGCGGGCCAACACGCAGCTCTTCAACGACGCACTGGAGAAGATCATCCGCGAGCACCCGGAGCAATGGCTCTGGACCCACCGCCGCTGGAAGCTCGCGGAGCGACTCGACACGGACCGGCAATCGGAGCAAGCCCATGTCGGATAAACTGATCCAACTCGTGCAGGAACTGGACCGGCCGAAGGTCCTCGTCGTCGGCGATGTCATGCTCGACCGCTACGTCTGGGGCTCGGTCGACCGCATCTCGCAGGAGGCGCCCATCCCCGTGCTGCGGGCCGACCTCGATCGATACGAGGAGAAGCCGGGCGGGGCCGGGAGCGTCGTGTCGAGTCTTGCGGCGCTCGGCGCAAAGCCCGTCGTCGCGGGCGTCATCGGGGACGACCGCGAGGGCAAGCGGCTCCGCGCGCTCCTCAAGGGCGCCCGCGCGCAGATCGCGGGGCTCGTTGTCGACCGGTCGCGTCCGACGACGGTCAAGACGCGCCTCGTCGCGCGGTCGCAGCAGATGCTCCGGGTCGACGAGGAGTCGAGAGCCGAGATCGGCGCGGCCGTCGCGCGCCGGCTCGCGGTGTTCTGCGCGAAGGCAGCGAAGGACGCCGACGCCGTGATCGTTCAGGACCACGCGAAGGGCGCCGTCACGCGCCCTCTCGTCGCCGAACTCGTGCGAGCGTGCCGGTCGCGGTCGACTCCGCTCCTGATCGATCCCGCCCCGCGCGCCGATTACGCCACGTACCGCGGCGCGACCGTGCTGACGCCTAACCGCGCGGAGACGCTCCACGCGACGGGCATCCGCATCACGGACCACAAGACCGCGGCGCAGGCCGGGCGGAAGCTGGTCAAGATGCTTCAACTCCAGGCGGCCGCCATCACGCTCGATAGCGAGGGGATGGCCGTCACGGAGAAAGGCCGGAAGACGGTTGTCGTGCCGGCGAACGCGCTCGAGGTGTTCGACGTGACCGGCGCGGGCGACGTCGTCGCGGCGAGCATCGCGGTCTCGCTCGCGGCCGGGCAGGGCCTGGTCGACGCGGCCCACATAGCGAACATCGCCGCGGGCATCGAGGTCGGCAAGATCGGCGCGGGCACGGTCGCGCGGCGCGAGATCCTCGAGCGGCTGCGCGGCGGGATGGAATCGAAGATCAAGGAGCGGGCCGATCTCGCGACCCTCTGCGCCGACCTCCACGCCCGCGGTCGGCAGATCGCGTTCACGAACGGATGCTTCGATCTGCTTCACATCGGGCACGTCAAGCTGCTCGAGGAGGCGCGGAAGTTCGGCGACGTGCTGATCGTCGCGATCAATTCCGACGCGTCGGCGCGCCGCATCAAGGGTGCAGGCCGGCCGATCATTCCCGAGGACGCGCGGGCCGGGATGCTGGCCGCTCTTGAGTGCGTGGACTATGTGACCATCTACCGCGAGGACACGCCCATCCCGCTGTTGAAGATCGTCCGCCCGGATGTTATCGTCAAGGGCGGCGAATACGGCAAGGGCGGCGTCGTCGGCGGCGAGCTGGTCGAGTCGATGGGCGGCCGGATCGAAAACGTGCCGATGATTAAGGGTTTTTCGACGACGCAGATCGCGCGTCGCGCCGGCCGCGACGCGGGCAAGAAACCGGGAGGTCGCGGCTATGTCGGACAAAGCGGATGACGTTCGAGCGCGGCTCGAGAGTTCGGGCGCGGCGCTCGCGGCGCTGCAGGAGCAGTCGGCGGTGATCGCCCAGATCGCCGAGGAAATCGCCGACACGCTGCGAAAGGGCGGGGCCCTCTTCCTCTGCGGGAACGGCGGCAGCGCGGCCCAGTGCCAGCACGTCGCCGCCGAGCTGACCGGCCGCTTCAAGCTCGAACGCCGCGGCCTGGCGGCCGTCGCCCTGACGACCGACACGTCGGCCCTCACGGCGATCGGCAACGACTACGGATTCGACCAGGTCTTCGCGCGGCAGCTCGACGCGCTCGGGCGCAAGGGCGACATCGTGATCGGCCTGAGCACGAGTGGCGGCTCGACGAACGTCGTCCGCGCGTTCGAGAAGGCGCGGGCGCTCGACATCGCCACGGTCGCCCTTGTCGGCCCGGCGGGCGGCGAGGTCGCCGACCTGGCCGAGATCACGCTGGCCGCGCCCGGCGACGACACGGCCACCGTGCAGGAATGCCACTTGGCCGCGCTCCACGCGATCTGCGAAATCGTCGATCGCGATCTCTCCGACTGAGGGCACGAAATGAGCAGGAAAGCCGCCTTTCTCGACCGCGACGGAACCATCATCCCGAACACGGGCGCCCTCGCGGTCGATCCCGACGTCGAGCCGCTCCCCGGGGCCGCCGACGCGATCAGCAAGCTCCGCGACGCGGGCTTCCTCATCGTCGTCGTCTCGAACCAGTCCGGCATCGCCCGCGGTTACTACACCGAGCCGGAGCTGCTCGAGATGCACGAGGTCATGCTCGAACGGTTTGCGGAGGCCGGGGCGCCCATCGACGCGGTCTACTACTGCCCGCACCATCCGACGGAGGCCGCCGTGCCGGAGTACGCGGCCGACTGCGACTGCCGCAAGCCGAAGCCGGGCCTGTTCCTGCGGGCCGCCGTCGAGCACGACATCGACCTCGCCGCGTCGTACCTCGTCGGTGACGCCGAGCGCGACGTCGAGGCCGCGCGGGCCGCGGGCTGCAAGGGCACGGCCGTCATCATGCCCGACCAACTCGACATGCCGCCGCTCGATTTCTCCGGCGAGCGGCAGTGGGAGCACATCACCGAGGAGATCGATGAGGCGGCCGAGACGGGAGCCGACGCCATCGTGCCGGACGTGGCCGCGGCCGCGGACTGGATTCTCGAAATGGAAAAGGGAACCGATGGCTGAGCCGATCAGGTTAGCCGTGCTGCTCTCGGGCGGCGGGACGACGCTGGAGAACATCTTCACCCGGACCGAGGCGGGCACCCTCGATGCCGAGGTCGCCGTCGTCATCGCGTCGCGGCCCGACGCCGCCGGGCTCGGACGCGCGAAGAACCACGGCGCCGAGGCCGCCGTCGTCGAGCGGAAGCGGTTCAAGGACGCGGCCTCGTTCAGCGACGCGCTCAACGCGAAGCTCGACGAGTACAACGTCGGCCTTGTCTGCCTCGCCGGCTTCATGGTGATGTGGAAGATGTCGGACCGGTATCTCGGGCGCGTGATGAACATCCATCCGGCGCTGATCCCCGCCTTCTGCGGCAAGGGATTCTACGGGCACTTCGTCCACGAGGCCGTGCTCGAGTACGGCGCGAAGGTCAGCGGCTGCACGGTGCACTTCGCCGACCGCGAGTACGATCGCGGCCCCGTGATCGTGCAGAAGACGGTGCCGGTGCTCGACGACGACACGCCCGACACCCTCGCGGCCCGCGTGTTCGAGAAGGAATGCGAGGCGTACCCCGAGGCGATCCAGCTCTTCGCCGAAGGCCGGCTCAGGATCGACGGGCGGCGGGTCCGGGTTCTTCCGAGGGAAGCATAGGGCCCATACGTCCTATAGGACCTATCACCACTATGACACGCAACCTCTTCATCATCGCAGGCGAGGCGTCGGGCGACGCGTACGGCGCGGCGCTCGCGCGCGAGTTGACGCGGCAGGACCCGCGCGTTCGCATGAAGGGGCTCGGCGGCCCGCAGATGGCCGCGGCCGGGGTCGACCTGATGCAGGACCTGACCTCGCACGCGATGATGGGCTTCGCCGGGCTGCTCGAGAACGTCGGCGGGCTCTTCCGGGCGTACCGCCGGATCATCCACCGCCTCAGCATCGAGCGGCCCGCTGGGATCGTGCTGATCGACTTCCCCGAGTTCAACCTCCCGGTCGCCCGGCACGCGAAACGGATCGGCGTGCCCGTCATCTACTACGTCAGCCCGCAGATCTGGGCGTGGCGGACGGGCCGCGTGAAGAAAATTGCGAGGCGGGTCCGCAAGATGCTCGTGCTGTTCGAGTTCGAGAAGAAGTTCTACGAGGACGCCGGCGTCGACGTGACGCACGTCGGCCATCCGCTGCTCGATACGCTCGGCGACAAGCTCGACCGGCCGGACCGCGCGGCCGTTCGCCGCGAGCTTGGGCTGCCGGAGTCGGGCACCGTCATCGGGCTGCTCCCCGGCAGCCGGCGGCAGGAGATCGCGCACATCTATCCCATCCTGCTTCAGTCGGCGGCCATCCTCCGGCGCGAGCTTGGCGACCTGACGTTCGTCACGGCCCGCGCGGACAAGATCAAGCCCGCGCAGCTCCGGAAGATCGAGGCGAAGCACGGCGTCACGCCGAAGAGAATCGACGGCCGCGCGCACGACGTGATGCTTGCGTCGGACCTGCTGCTGATCGCCTCGGGTACGGCGACGCTCGAGGCCGGCCTGCTCGGCACGCCGATGGTCGTCACGTATCAGGGGCCGTTGCTCTCGTACATGATCTTCGGCGCGCTCGTGCGGCCCGGGCCGCTGGCGCTCGCGAACATCGTCGCGGAGAAGGAGGTCGTGCCCGAGCTTTACATGATCCACGCGCGGCCGGGGAAGATCGCGGCGGCCGCGCTCGATATCCTGAAAGACGGCGGGGAGGCGATGCGGGCCGAACTGGGCATCATTCGCGAGAAGCTCGGGCAGGCGGGCGCGACGGCCCGCGCGGCGGAAGAAGTGCTGAAGGTTATCTGAGGGGGCCGCTGGCGCGATGCCCCTTTCGCGGCGGCCATCAGGGGTCCTCAGGAACGATCCCGTCGTCCGTCATGCGGAAGCCGCGATAACGGTGTTTGTGTGCCGGGACCTCTCCCATCGAGACGCGGATGATGAGGTTCTTGGGGAACAGCAGCGCGGAGTGCAGGTTCATTCTCCCGAGCGGCACGTTCTTGGCGGCCGCAAAGTTCATCGTGCGGTCGATCGCGCCGTGGTTCGCCTTGATCAGGCCTTCGAGGATCCCGTAACGCCCGTACGATTCGCTGCTCTCTGACGGCCGGGAGTGCAGCTCGCGAAAGCTATTGTCGGCGATCACGTACCCGTTCGTCGCGGGCCGCACCACGATGGCCTTGGCGTCGAACTCGACCATCACCGCGTCGGGCGGGTCACCACCGGCGATCAGCATGTTCGTGCCGCACGCTCGTGGGCCTGTCTCGACGATCTCGATTCCCTGCTTCACCGTCGACGCGTACTGAGCGACCTTGCGGAGCATGAAGCACGTGGAGATCGCCTTCAACGAGCGGTCCCGGCCGCCGTATGATGTGTTGTTGGCGGTGACGATGCCCTTGTCGTTCATCAGCGTCCAGCCGTTGATGATGCCGCACCACGTGACCGTGACAAAGGCGTTACCCTCGTCGGGCCTGGCGTGCATCAGGATGGCGCCGTACTCGCCGATCCCGTGGTCGAGCCAGTCGAGGTTGCGCCCGGCGATGAGTTCGCCGCCCTTCGTCGCCGGGCCGAAGCAGGCGAACGACGTGCATTGTTGGGCGGGCGCAGCGTTCCCGTCGCGCCCGTTGTCGTCCGTACCGGACAACTCGGGATGCGACCACATCCCACGGCTGACATCGCCATAGAGCTGCATCGCGACGCAGTCCCAGTAGTCAATCTCGGCCGCCCTGGCGAGCGCCCTGAGTTCCCGGCGGAACGGCTCGGGCTGGTGCTTCTCCATCATCTTCGTGCCGGCGAGGAGCCGCTCGTAGCCCGCGCCGACGTAGCGCTCCCGGATGAGCGCCTTGCAGGCCCGCTGAATCTGCGGCCTGAGGAGGCGCCCGTGCTGCTCGCCCATCTCCTCGGGCGACCCCTCGACGTGCAGGACGAGATAGCCGTCGATGCGCTTGAGCCAGCCGCGGCCCGACCGGCGCGGCTGAGCCCTCGGCGGCTGGTCGCGATGGCCCTGCCATATCACAACAAGCAGCACGGCAATCAGCGAGCAGTAGAGACCGCGCAGGATTATGGTCGCTCGTCTACTCAAGAATCTCCCTCGGGACGCCGATGTCGATGACGGTGACCTCGCCGGTCACGTCGGGGCCGCTTTCGCGCGTGAAGCCGATCTTGGGGAGCGCGAACGTCGCGGTGCGGGTCGCGCGGACGCAATTGCCGAGGATCGCGCCCGTGTTCGCATCGAGCCCGGATGGAATGTCGATCCCGAGCACCGGCTTGCCCGCGTCGTTGATGGCATTGATGGCCGAGAGATAGGGTTCGCGGACCTCGCCGGCGAGGCCGGTGCCCAGCATCGCATCGACGATCAGGTCGGCGGGCGAGAAGTCCAGGTCGCCCGGTTCGCTCCGGCGGATGTCGAGTGTCATCCTCTCGATGATCTCGAGGTTGATGAGCGCGTCGCCGCCGATCTTGTCGCGCGGCGCGAGCAGGTGGACGGTCGACGCGATGCCGCGGTTGTGGAGGTGTCGCGCGACGACGTACCCGTCGCCGCCGTTGTTCCCGCGCCCGCAGACGATGGCGACGTGCGCCGGGGGACATGCACCGGAAGCCCGGTCTGCGGATGCAGAACGGGAACGGGACGTGTCCCCCGACCCGAGCATATCGAGCGCGACGTCCGTCGCGCCGCGTCCGGCGTTCTCCATCAGGATCGCGCCCGGCATGCCGTAGTCGTCGATCGCGGCGCGGTCGACCTCACGGACTTCCTCGCGCGTCACGTGTCGCATGTTCGGCCTCCCTGGCGCGGGCCCGATTCTAGATTGTGGCGGGCCAAATGGCAACCCGTGTGTCGGTCGCCGCGGGCCTCGCCTTGCCCGTTCGGTGTGCGCGCTGGTATAATCCGCGGCACGTCTTTCTGGGAAACGCCATGTGGACGAAGCGGATTCTGATCCTGCTGCCTGTTGTGGTCGGCGTCTTTCTGCTCCAATCGTATTTCTGGGTGCCGACGTATGAGGAGCAGGCGCGGGCCACGCCGGAGCGGCTCGGCCACCACATCAGGGGATCGATCGGCGACGCCCAGATCCTCAACACCATCCTGAACGCGGACGTGCCGAGCAGCCAGATCTGCGGGCTTGTATTCGACGGGCTGATCGACCGGGACCGGGATCTGGGCTGGCGGGGCCGCCTCGCGACGAGTTGGCAGATCTTCGAAGAGGCATACTTCGTCGTCAATCCGAGCGACGGACGTTCGCCGGAGCAGATCGCGCAACTTCTACGGACGGAGAAGGCCGAGCGGGCGGGCGGGACGGACACCCTGGCTGTGTGCCTTGCGAACATTGCGGCGACAGAAGTCCTTCCGCCAGAGACAGTTACGAAGAGAGTCAAGGGCGCCGACGCAGCCGGGAGCAGGGCGCCCGAGACGGCGAGCGTGTCCGTCACCGTCAAGCGCCCCGCGCGGATCAAGCTGACCCTTCGGAGCGTCGATCAGGACCTGTTCAAGACACTGACCGGCCTCCTCGGCGCGGACATCTTCTCGTCATTCAAGGGCGCGGAACACATCAGCGTGGTTCCCGAGCAATCTGCGGCGGACAAGGCGAAGTACGCCGAGCGATTCCTGCCCGCGACCGAGCACAATCCGATCATCGTTTTCCATCTCCGGAAGGGCGTGCGGTTCCACGACGGGCACGAGTTCGACTCGGGCGACGTGAAGTTCACGTACGAGGCCCTCATGGACGAGAGGAACGCGTCGCCGCGCATCTCGGACTACGAGCCGGTCAGAGTCGTGGAGACTCCGGACAAGTACACGGTGCGCGTCGTCTACAAGCGTCTTTTCTCCCCGGCTTTCGGCTCGTGGGGCATCGGCATGCTGCCCGAGCATCTGCTCAACGATGAGCGACTGCGCGAAGAGGCGGGGCGGGCCGGCAAAGACCCCGCCAGGTTCACGATGCGCGAAGGCGGCCTGAGCCGCAAGCCGATCGGCACCGGCCCGTTCACGTTCGTCCGCTGGGAGTCCGATCAGTTTATCAAGCTGGCCCGCAACGACGACTACTGGGAAGGTCGCCCCGAGTACAAGGAGTACACCTTCCGCGTCATCCCGGACATGCTGACCCAGGAAATGGAGTTCTACGCCGGCGCCGTCGACGGCTACGGCGCCCAGCCGCACCAGGTCGCCCGGCTGAAGAAAGATCCGCGCTACCAGAACTTCTCGGGACTGTCCTTCGGCTACACCTATATCGGCTACAACATGCGCCGCGACCTCTTCAAGGACAAGCGGGTCCGGCGGGCGCTCGGCATGGCCATCGACATGGACCGCATCATCAAGTACGTGCTCTACGATCAAGCGGAGCGCATCACGGGGCCGTTCGTCAAGCAGACAGATTTCTACGACCACGGCATCCGGCCGGTCCCGTACGATCCCAAGGGCGCCTTGAAGCTTCTGAACGAGGCCGGCTGGAAGAAGAACGCCGACGGCATCCTCGAGAAGAACGGCAGGCCGTTCAAATTCAAGCTGCTCACGAACAACGGCAATCCGACCCGCAAGGCCGTGATGACCGTCGCCCAGGACTCGTGGAAGAAGCTGGGAATCGACGTGGAGACGCAGCTTCTCGAATGGGCGGTCTTCATCGAGAAATACGTCGACCAAGGCCAGTTCGACGCCGTCGTGCTCGGCTGGAGCATGGGCATCGACCCGGACCTCTACCAGATCTGGCACTCAAGCCAGTCGAAGCCGTACATGCTCAACTTCGTCGCGTTCAAGAACGCCGCCGCCGACGACCTCATCATCCGGGTCCGCCAGGAATACGACCACGACAAGCAAGTCGAAATGTGCCACGAACTCCACCGGATCATCGCCGACGAGCAACCCTATACGTTCCTGTTCGTTGGCAAGTGGACGGCGCTCCTGAGCAAGACGATCTTCGTCGTCAGGCGCGACGACCGGGGCGACGTGATCGGGTATGAAAAGATCAAACCGACGAAGACGGGAAACTACACGTTCGACTTCAACGATTGGCTGAAGCTCCCCGACATGCCGCAACTGAAGCCGGAGTAGCGCATGGGCTCTTTCTTTGCCAGGAGCGTGGTCCAGAAGCTGATCACCCTGGCGCTGATCTCGATTCTTTCGTTCACGATCATCGTCCTGGCGCCCGGCAAGCCGCGTCAGGCCGATCCGATGAACCCCCAGGTTTCGAAGGAGGCCGTTCGAATCTACCGCGAGCGGTATCACCTCGACGAGCCCTTGTGGAAGCGGTACATCATTTTCTACCATGAGTTATTCACCGGCGAGCTGACGGCTCTCAAGGACGGGCAGCCGGTCCTCGGCAAGATCTGGGAACGGTTCCTCAACAGTCTTCCGCTCTTCATCGTCGGGACGATCCTGACGTGGACGCTCGCGTTCCCGGTCGGCATCAGCGCCGCGATTCGCCGCGGGGGGGCATACGACCGGACGGCGACTTTCCTTGCGTATCTGCTGATATCCATCCCCGGCTTCTTTCTCGCGTACGTGATGATCATCCTCGTGGTGAACAACTTCGGCGTGCCGATTCTTGGCATCCGTACCTTCGGAATGGAGCAGGTCGGCGGGATCCGCGCGTTCATGGATCGCGTGTGGCATCTTGTGCTGCCGTCGGTGTTGGGCGTGACCGGCGGGATCGCGGTCCTCTCGCGTTACGTGCGCGGCCAGATGCTCGAGGTCGAGAGCCAGGACTACGTGCGGACGGCCCGGGCGAAGGGCCTGCCGGAAGACACCGTGCACTACAAGCACGCGCTGCGCAACGCCCTGATGCCGTTCGTCACGATGTTCGGGATGATCCTGCCGGCCCTCATCGGCGGGTCGGTCATCATCGAAACGATCTTTTCGTGGCCGGGCATGGGCCGGCTCGGATTCGATGCGATCGCGGCCCGCGACTACAACCTGCTGCTGGGGTTGAACTTCTTCTCGGCCGTGTTGGTGCTCGCGGGCACCTTCGTCTCGGATGTGCTGTACGTCTTCGTGGACCCGAGAGTGAGCTATGACTGAGGACGTCCTCCAGGACGCCGCCGCGCCGCCTCGCACTCCGCTTCAGGAGAGCTGGCGCATCCTCCGCCGCAACCGCCTTGCGATGGTCGGCCTGGCGTTCTTCGCGGCGTTTTTTCTCCTGGCCGTTCTCGGCGTCATCCTCACCAGCGGCCGGCAGCCGATTATGGACCCGTCTGCTGTGCGGCTTTCCGAAAAGTTTCGCCCGCCCCTCTCGAGGTGGAACCGGACGGAAGTCGAGGCCGAAGGGGCGCCCGCCCCGCCGTTCGGCATCTACGTGCTGGGAACCGACTCGCTTGGCCGCGATGTGCTGAGCCGCATGCTTCAGGGAGCGTGGGTCTCTCTCACGATCGGATTCGTGGCGGTCGGCATCTCGGTCTTCATCGGGATCGTGCTGGGCGGATTGGCGGGCTATTTCGACGACTGGCCGTCGGGCCCCGTCGCGCGCGCAGCGGCGGTGCTTTTCGCGTCGGCCGTCGGCGTGTTGCTCGTGGTCGTGCTCGGCCTGCAGAGCAGGGACTATCTGACCGCGCTTCGCAACGCGTATGTCGTCGGGGCACCGATCGCCATCCTGATGCTGCTCCTCGCGCGGCTGACCACGCCCGCGACCGTGATCATGCGGTTCGTCGACCTGATGCTGTGCATCCCACGTTTCTTCCTGATTCTCACGGTGATCGCCCTGGCCGAAGGCGGGATCTTCAAGATCATGCTCGTCGTCGGCCTGACGAGCTGGATGGGTACGACACGGTTCGTGCGGGCGGAATTCCTGTCTTTGCGGAAGCAGGACTTCGTGAGCGCGGCCCGGGCGCTCGGCGTCGGCGACTTTCGCATCATCTTCCGGCACATGATCCCGAACGCCGTCGCCCCGGTGCTTGTGTCGGCGACGCTCGGCATCGCGGGCACGATCCTGCTCGAAGCGGGCCTGAGTTTCCTCGGGTTCGGTGTCCCGCCGCCGCACGCGACCTGGGGCAAGATTCTCGCGGACGGCAAGAGCTACATCTTTGACGCGCCGTGGCTCACGTTCGCGCCCGGCTTCGCCATCCTCGTCGTCGTCCTCTCGTTCAATCTGTTCGGCGAGGGGCTGCGTGACGCGTTCAATCCCAAACTCCGAGATCGAGGCGCCTGATGGGCGACAACGGCATACTCCTCGACGTCCGCGACCTCCGCGTCAGCTTTCGCGGCGACGGCCCCCCAGCCCGCGCCGTCGACGGCGTCAGCTTCGTGGTCAGGGACGGCGAGACGCTGGCCGTCGTCGGCGAGTCGGGCTGCGGCAAGACCGTGACGGGCCTGACGATCATGCGGCTCGTGCCCGCGCCGCCCGGCGTGATCGAAAGCGGCGAGATATTCTTCGAGGGCGTCGACCTGCTCGGACTCCCGGAGCGCGAGATGCGGCACGTCCGCGGCAACCAGATCGCGATGATCTTCCAGGAGCCGATGACGAGCTTGAACCCGGTCTTCACGGTCGGGGCGCAGATCGCCGAGGCGATCCGGACCCACGAGAACGTGTCGAAGGCGGACGCCCGCGGGCGCGTGATCGAGCTGCTCCGCCGCGTGCAGATCCCGTCGCCCGAGCAGCGCTACCGCAGCTACCCGCACCAGATGTCGGGCGGCATGCGGCAGCGGGTGATGATCGCGATGGCGCTCGCCTGCAACGCCCGGCTCCTGATCGCCGACGAGCCGACGACGGCGCTCGACGTGACGATCCAGGCGCAGATATTCGAGCTGCTGGCCGAACTGCGGCAGGAGTTCGGCGGCGCCCGCATCCTCATCACCCACGACCTCGGCGTCGTGGCCGGCAACGCCGACCGCGTGCTCGTCATGTACGCGGGGCGCGTCGTCGAGGAGGCGCTCGTCGGCGAGTTATTCGACACGTCGCTGCATCCGTACACGCGCGGGCTGCTGCAGTCGATCCCGTCGCGGAACGTCGGGCACGAGCGGCTGCCGGTGATTCCGGGGATGGTGCCCGACGCGGCCCACAAGCCGCCGAACTGCCACTTCCATCCGCGGTGCGAATACTGCCGCGAGATATGCAGGAGCGAGGACCCGGAGTTGCGCGAAATCAAGCCGGGACATGCCGCGCGGTGTTGGGCGCTCGGAGATTGGCTGGAAGGATGAAACAAGCACCAAATCACAAGTACCAAAGGACAAACAAATCCCAATGACCAAAGAGCAAGATCCCAAACGGTACGACCTCGAAGATCGGACGTTTGAGTTCGCTCGGCGGGTTCGCGTTCTTGTCAAGAAGCTCCCGCGCGCAATCGGGAACGTCGAAGACAGCAAGCAACTGGTGAAGGCGTCGGGTTCGGTCGGGGCCAACTACCGCGAAGCGAACGAGGCGTTGAGCAAGAAAGACTTCGCGATGCGCGTCAAGATAGCGCGGAAGGAGGCCAAGGAATCGAGGTACTGGCTTCGCCTGCTCGACACGGGTGAGGACGTCGATCTGGGGGCGGAGCGCGATGACCCGGTACAGGAGGCCACCGAGTTGCTCAAGATACTCAACTCCATCGTCCAGAAGGCGAGGTGACAGGATGGCGGAGGCCCAAGTTTGTTTCTTGCGATTTGGCGTTTGGTGTTTGTTTGAGATTTGTTGTTTGTGTCTTGGGATTTCGAGGGCGTCAGTTGACTGAGCAGAACGGCAAGCTCTTGGACGTTCGCAACTTGAAGAAGTACTTCCCCGTCAAGAAGGGAGTGCTCCAGCGGACGGTTGCGCACGTGCAGGCGGTCGACGGCGTCGACCTGTCGATCCGGCGCGGCGGATGCCTCGGGCTCGTCGGCGAGTCGGGCTGCGGCAAGACGACGACGGGCCGCGTCATCCTCCGTCTCATCGAGCCGGATGCCGGCCACATCGTCTTCGACGGGACCGAGATCACGACGCTCCCGCCGGAACGAATGCGCCAGCTCCGGCGCGACATGCAGATTGTCTTCCAGGACCCGTTCAGCTCGCTCAACCCGCGCTTCACCGTCGGCGGGATCGTGTCCGAAGGGCTCAAGGTGTTCGAGCGGGGGGCGGGCCGTGCGGCCATCCGCGAGCGCGTGGCCGAGCTGCTGCGGACCGTCGGCCTCTCGCCCGACGCGGCCAGCCGCTACCCGCACGAGTTCAGCGGCGGGCAGCGCCAGCGGATCGGGATCGCGCGGGCGCTGGCGCTCAACCCGAAGTTCATCGTGTGCGACGAGCCCGTCTCGGCCCTCGACGTCTCGATCCAGGCGCAGGTCATCAACCTGCTCCAGGAGCTGCAGGAACGGTTCGGGATCACGTATCTCTTCATCGCCCACGACCTCTCGGTCGTCCGGCATATCAGTGACGAGATCGCCGTGATGTACCTCGGGTGGATCGTCGAACGCGGCCCGGCCGACGCCGTGTGCGACGAACCGCTTCATCCGTACACGCGGGCTCTGCTCTCGGCGGTGCCGGTGCCCGATCCGGGCGCGGCCAGGGCGCGGATCCTGCTCGAGGGCGACGTGCCCACCCCGGTCGACCCGCCGCCGGGCTGCCGGTTCTGCCCGCGGTGCTTCATGAGGGACGACTCCATCTGCCCGATCGAGACCCCGCCGATGCGCGAGGTCCGACCCGGCCGGTTCGTCCGTTGTCATCTGGTGGACCATTGAGGTTCATGTTGGTGATGGAATCGCGGCAGCTTATCAAGAGTTTCTTCGCTGACGCTCAGAATGACAGAACTATAGGCCACGCAACGACATATGTCATCCTGAGCGAAGCGAAGCTTGCCCGCCGCGTAGGCGGGGACCTCTGTTGTTCCTCGCTGGTGTTCCATTATCAGCATGGAGTTCAATAGACGGTGTCGGAACAGGAGCAGGTTCAGTGGACGGTCTTCGGCCCCTGCACATGGATTGCGCTCGCGGTCGGCGCGGGCTTTCTGATGCTCGTCGGGGCGCTCGGCTTGACAGAGCTGGCCCCCGCGGAATCCTCGGGGACATACACGCCGACCGCTGGGGAGGAGGGAGCGGCCGTGTCCGCCGCGTTCGTCTACGCCTACATCACATGCGCCGTGGTCGCCGTGTCCTGCATCTGGCTCGTCTCGAACAAGATCGCGGGCCGGGACATGCTGGAGTTCGGTCCGCCCCCGGCCGCGTCGTGGACCGGTCTCGACGCGCTCGCGGTCGCGCTCGCGCAGGTCGAGTTGGTCGCGTTGATCGGCCTTGCGCTCTGGCCGGGGGGGCCCGCGGTCTTGATCGCAGCATACAGTCTCGTCCAACTCGCGATCGTGTGCATGATGCTGCGGGCCGTTCGGCTTCGCGGCCAGAGCGTGCGGCATGCCTTCGGGCTTGATTTTCGGGGTCTGGCGCGACCGTTGGTCTCCGGGCTGGCGGCGTTCGGCGTGTTCCTGCCCGTTTTCCTCATCATCAGCCACTACTGGATCCAGCTGCTCCAGTTGCCCGGGCAGGACCCGGGCGAACACCTCCAGGGGCCAGTCAAGCAGATGCTGCAATCCCCGTCGCCCGAACTGCTGGTGCAGCTCGGGCTGGTGGCCATCATCGTGGCGCCGCTGGCCGAGGAGCTTTTCTTCCGGGGCTTCCTCTACGGTGCGCTCAAGCGGCTGATGCAGCCGTGGGTTGCGATGATGGCGGTCGGCATGCTGTTCGGACTGATGCACTCGCCGCTCGCGGCGACGGTCCCGATGTTCCTCTTCGGCATGATGCTGTGCTACATCTACGAGAAGACCGGCCGGCTGATTATCCCGATCACGATCCACGTTCTGTTCAACCTCGCGACGATCGGGCAGATCGTGCTGACCCGGTATCTGGCCGGAGGCGGGACATGAGGACGTGGGTCGCGGGCGCCGTCTGTCTCGTGGCCGGGATCGTTCTCGGCTGGGCGATCTCGTTCGCCGTCTCCCCCCGTTCGCACCCGCCGTCCAAGACCGACATCCAGCGGCTGTGCGCCCTGAATCCCGGCGTGCGGATGCGGCCGCGGACCCACATCGTGCTGCATCACAGCGACGGCCGCGTCGGCGATGCGGCGGCGATCGACAGGCACCACCGGCGGACGAAGGAGTGGAAGGGCGGCCTCGGCTATGACTTCGTCATCGGGAACGGCACGTTGAGCGGGGACGGCGAGATCGAGGTGGGCCACCGCTGGCGGCGGCAACTGCCCGGGGCCCACTGCAGGGCCGGCGGCATGAACCGGCGCGGCATCGGCATCTGCTTCGTCGGCAAGTTCGAGACCGGCGACGGCCCGACGGCCGCCCAGATCGCGTCGGGCGTCGCGCTTGTCCGTCATCTGGCGGAGGAGTTCGAGATTCCGCCCGAGTCGATCCTCGGCCACGGCGCCGTGTCCGGCGCGGCGACGAAGTGCCCCGGGAAACGCCTTTCGGTCGATCTCTTCCGCGCTGCCGTGCGCACGCCCTCCGACTAAAAGCCCCCCGCGTTCTTTGTTCTGAACTTGCCCCCGGAGCTTCCGAACCGTTATACTGTAGGCATATGCAGAGACGAGGCGGGGAATCCCCGCGTACCGGAAAGGAAGGTGTTTCATGAAGAGCCGAAAGATCTGGGTCTGGCTGATCGTCGCGTCGGTTGCCGTCTTGGGCGTCATATCGACAGGCCGGGCGGTGCCGGTCGATGGGAGCGGTCCCGGTCCGCGGACCGCGGATCCGGCGACTCAGGCCCTCGCGTATATCGAGGCGGGGCAGCCGAAATTGGCCATCGACCTGCTCAAGAAGGCGCTCGCCAAGACCCCCGATTCGGCCCGGCTGAACTACTATCTCGGGCTGGCCTACACGGCGGACAAGCGGCCCGCCCTCGCCGAGACCCGTTTTCGGGCGGCGCTCCGGGAGGACCCGGATTACATCGACGCCCACATCCGGATCGCCGAGCTGATGGCGTCGGTGATCTCGCCCGACCTGTCCGACGCGAAGAACCTCATACTGTGCCGCAAGATCATCAACGAGTTGAGCGCCGCGCTGAAGAGGAGCCCGGAGGACACCGGCCTTCTCTTCCGGCTGGCGCGGGCGAACCTGCGCTGCGTCTCGTTCGACAAGACGGGAGCCGACACGCACTTCATCGAGGCCACCAAGCTGCTGGCGAAAGTGGCCGGCCTGGAACCGAACGAGCCCAAGCCCTATTTCTCACTCGCCAATGTGTACCTCGCCCAGGCGCGGCGTGCCGCGGACGGGAAGCGGCTCTCCGAGCTCAAGGGCGCCAAGGCCAGGCAGGTCACCGACTTGCTGGGGAAGGCCGAGGCCCACCTGCGGAAGGCGCTCGAATTGAACCCGCGGCTCCTGCGCGCGCTCGACCAGGTCGCCGCCGTGCATGCCCAGCGCGGCGACGTGAAAGCGGCGATCAAGGTCTACGAGGAACACCTCCCGAAGCTCGAGGCGCCGGCCCGAAAGGCCGCCTGTCACCGCCAGATCGGCGTGTACCTGTTACAGGCCAAGGACACGAAGGCGGCCGCGGCGAGTTTCGCGAAGGCCATCGAAGTGCATAAGTCGGATATGGGCAGTTACATCCTGCTCGCTCGGGTGTTGCTTTCGGAGAAGGACGACGCCGGCGCGTTCGCGGCTCTTCAGAAGGCGATCGAGGTGCGGCCGGGGTTCCTTAACGCCCTTGTCGAGCTTGGCCAGATCGAGCTGGCGCGCGGAAACAGGGGAAGCGCCGAGAAGTATTTCGCGCAGGCGATCCAGACTCCGCCGAATCGGGCCGTGGCCGTCTCGACGGGCGGCGTGCCGCCTCGCGTGGTCATGCGCAACCTTTACGTCCGCGCCGCGACCCGGCTCGGCCAACTGCTCGTGGCCCGGTCGCAGTTCGACGACGCCGTCGGCGTCTATCGCCGGCTGGGCCAACTCCTTCCGCGGTCGCCCGTGCCCGACTTCCACATCGGCAACGTGTATCGCCAGCAGGGCAAGTTCAAAGAGGCCCGGCAGTGGTATGCGAACGCGCTGCGGAAGAACAAGGATTTCGCCAGCGCGCGCGTGGCTCTCGGGGAGATGGCCGTCGCGGAATCGAACGCTGCTTTCACGAAGGCCGAGAAGGCCCAGATCCTCGCCAACGCCATCGACCAGTTCGACCTCGCCATCAAGGCCAAGCCGGAAGATCCCGCGCTGCTCAGCCGCGTGGCGGCGCTTCGTGTCAGCCGCGCGAAGCTGAGCGACCCGGTGGATCGCGCGGAACTCAAGCGGGCCCTCGAGAACGTCCAGGCCGCCGTCAAGTTGAGGCCCCAGTCCCAGGGGCTTCGGGCCCAGCTTGCCGGAATCTACCACGAACTCGGCCAGAAGAAAGAGGCGATCGCCGAGCTGGACGCCGTCATCGCGAAGGCGAAGGAACGCCTCGAGGCGCAGCCGGAGGCCGTGACGGCAATCCTTGACCTGGCCCAGCTCCGCGCGCGACGGCACGCCTGGGAGCCGAACAAGGAGATGTATAAGGAGGCGCTCGCAGGGTTCGAGCTGGCGATCAAGAAAGATCCGGGCCTGCTCCTCGCCTATAACCAGGCCTCGACGCTGGTCTACAGCGACAAGGACTACAAGGCCGCGGTCGACTGGTACAAGAGGCTGTACGCCGCTGCCGCCGGCAAGAAGAAGCCCGGGCAGATGGCCCCATTCGAGCGGGCGTTCGCGCTCCACGCGTCGGCGCAGATCGCGTGGACCGCCTGCGAATACCTCAACGACCTCGAGACGGCCTCGGAATACGCGGCGTTGGCGCTCAAGCTCGATCCGAATCTGCCCGCCCTGCTCGACACGCAAGGATGGATCTACTACAAGCAAGGCGAGTTCAGCAAGGCGATCCCGCCGCTGCGGCGAGCGTTCAAGAGCGCACCGAGCAATCCCACCATCGGCCATCACCTCGGCGCGACCCTCATGAAGCTCAAGAACCCGAAACGCGCCCGCGAGGTGCTCCGGCAGGCGCGGCGCAACGCGGGCGGCAACAAGAAGCTTCTGGCGGAGATCGAGAAGCTCCTCAAGCTCGCGGGCGACTGAGCCGGGCCGGCGCGCCGCTCAGGCATTGACACCGGGGCCGCAGACCGCATAATGCTCGCGGTCGGCGGCCCGGTGTCCAATGGCCGCAACGCACCGCGCACTCGCCGACGACAAGCAATTCCGCTACCGGCCGTGGGGACAGGAGGAGAGTGACATGCTGACGGATGGAGAAAAGGGAGCGATCATTCAGCGCGACAAGGAAACCTATGCCGTGGCGCCCCACCTGCCCTGCGGGGTCGTCACGCCGGAGACGCTGCGGAAGATCGCCGACGTCGCAGAGAAATACAACTGCGCCGCCTGCAAGGTCACGAGCGCGGCGCGCATCGCCCTCGTCGGCCTCAAGGAAGAAGACATCGACGCCGTCTGGGCGGATCTCGGGATGGACCCCGGCGCGGCCGTCGGCCTGTGCGTCCGCAGCATCAAGGCCTGTCCCGGCACGACGTTCTGCAAACGCGGCCAGCAGGACAGCCTGGGCATGGGCATGACGCTCGACAAGACATACCACGGAATGGAGCTGCCCGGCAAGCTGAAGATGGGCGTCAGCGGCTGCGCCAATCAGTGCGCCGAGACGGGATTCAAGGACATCGGGCTCGTCGGAACCACCAAGGGCTGGAAGGTGCTCGCCGGCGGATGCGGCGGCGGCCGCCCGCGAATCGCCGAGCCGATCGCCGAGGAGCTGTCCGACGAAGAAGCCCTCGCCACGATCGAGAAGATCGTCGGCTATTTCCAGGCGAACGCGAAGCCGCACGAGCGCGTCGGCAAGCTGATCGACCGGCTGGGGATCGAGCCGCTCAAAGAGGCCGTCGGCGCCGGGGCCTAGAGCCCGGCGACCCGGCCCGCGCGGGAAACCGGTGCCGACGCTCTCTTGATTCCGCCCGTGCGTCCGTCGTATACTTCCCTCGCTTCCTGGGCGCGCAAGACAAGGGAGACACCAATGCTGCGCGTAGGCGTTATCGGCATGGGCCACATCGGGAACCGGCACGCGGATATCTGCAAGAACGACGACCTCGCGGATCTCGTCGGCGTGTGCGACATCATCAAAGAGCGCGCCGACGCGGCCGCCGACCGGCTCGGCGCGCCCGCCTTCTACGACGCGCAGGACATGCTCGACGCGCTCCGCCCCGATGTCGCCAACGTGACGACCGGCGGGGTCGAGTACGGCGGCGATCACTACGAACCGACGCTGCAGGCGCTCGAGGCCGGCTGCCACGTCCTGTGCGAGAAGCCGATCTCGAACGAAATCCCCGAGGCCGAGGAGATGGTCGCGAAGGCCAGGGACAAGGGGCTGTGCTTCGGGATCGACCTCAACCACCGCTTCACCCCGGCCGCGCGGCTCGCGAGGAAGTGGATCGACGACGGCCGCCTCGGGCACCTCCTCTTCGTCAACATGGCGATGTGGATCAAGAACCCGAACGAAAGCTCGCCCTGGTTCCACATCAAGGCGCTTCACCCGCACACGGTCGACATCATGCGCTACTTCTGCGGCGACATCGAGGCCGTGCAGTGCTTCGCCACGAAAGCGCCGGGCCGGACGATCTGGTCGACCGCTCAGTTCTGCATGCAGTTCAAGAACGGAGCTGTCGGCGGGCTCACCGGAAGCTACGACATCGAACGGGGGCACCCGATGGAGCGGTGCGAGGTCGCCGGGCTCGACGGCCGGTTCGTGCTCGACGACATGTGGCGCGAGGTCACCCTCTATCCCGCCGGCAATGCCGAGAAGCGCGTCTACACCAATCCCGCCTTCGGCGGGGTCAGCGGATTCGCCGACACGTTCGCCGACCGCATCCACACATTCCTTCAGCAGGTGACCGACGGCGCGAAGCCGGAGGAGATTGACGGGTCGGGTGCCGACGGGCTCGCCGCGCAGAAGGTGCTCGCCGCCGCGATCGAGTCGATCGAGACGGGGAGCGTAGTCAAGGTGTGAGGGGCCCCGGGGGCCTCGCCCGGCACGCGGCATATTCTCTTGACAAAACGCCCCTTATGGGGTCTCATCATGTGTGGCTGGCGCGTCTTTGCGCGGCCTTCGGGGAACGAACGGGGACAGGCCAATGAAGGCGAATGGACGTCTGATTCTTCTGCTTGTTCCGCTCCTGACGCTGTCGACGGCGGCGGCCGAGGGCGGGAAGTGGTACACCGCCAAGAACTTCGAGGAGGCCAAGAAGCAGGCGACGATTCTCGGGAGGCCGCTCGCGATTCTGGTCCACGACAAGGGCTCCAGCTGCGGGCTCCACAACGGCCAGCGTGCCGAGTGGAAGAGGCTGAGATCGCTGAACTCGTTCGTCTGTGTCCTTCTCGAGCAGTCCGAGGAAAAGCAGTTCGTCGGGCAACTCCGCAAGGCCAGCGCCGGCGCGGAAGGCAAGTACATTCCATGGCTGTTCCTGACGACGGTCGAGGGGAAGTACCTGGGCGTGGTTCCGTACGACACCTCAGGCAAGGCGACGCGGAAGATCATCGCGGATGCGCGGAAGAAGTTCGGCCCGATTCCGTCCCCCGCCACCGCGAAAGCGGTCTGGAAGCGATTGCTGATCGCTCGGAAGCTCTGGGAGCAGGAGAAGTATGACAAGGCGCTGCCCCTCTTCCGCCAGGTGGCCGCGCTCAAGAAGAAGAACCCGAACCTCCCCATCCTGACCGAGCTGAAGAAGGACGAGAAGGCAATCAACGAACGGGGCTCAGAAGCGCTCGAAGGGGCCCGCGCCCTCGTCGACGGGGGCAAGCTCGAGGAGGCGAAGGCCGCGGTCAAGAAGATCCACGCGGCCTACAAGGGATTCGAGGTCGCGGGCAAAGCGGTCGAACTCGCGGGAGAGATCAAGAAGGCGGAAGCCGGCGCTGCCGAGACCGAGTGACGCCTGCTCTGTTGAAAAGGCCGGTTCAGTGGTGCCAAGAGATTCTTCGCTTAGCTCAGAATGACAGTGTGCGGCCATCTGCACAGGTTGTCATCCTGAGCGTCAGCGAAGCTTGCCTGCCGCAAGCAGGGATCTCGGTCTTCAACAGAGCAAGTGACGCCCCACTTCTCAGTACGGGAGGTCGGTGTTCACCTGCCGCCGGCCGGCTCCACCGTCCGGGCGCGGCGGAACGCGTCCATCCAACCAACGGCTTGCCGATTGTGAGCGTTCTGGTCAGCGGCCCGCTATGGCATCTGCGAGCAGAACTCGAAGAAGCCGGTGCGGTCGAGGCCGGCCCGAAGTTCGGCCAGTTGCTCGCCGGACAGGTCTCGATGGGGCAGCCGGACGGGCCCGCAGTCGACCCCGATCATCTTCATGATGGCCTTGCCGGTCTGGATGCCGCCGTACTTGTGCAGCAGGTCGACCACGGCGATCGAGTGGGACTGCTCGGCGCGAGCGAGTTCGATGTCGCCCGCCTCGAACGCCTCGATCATTCGCCGGTAGACGGGCGCCATGTAGTTGGCCGTGCTGCCGACGGCCGCCCGGGCGCCCAGCGCCAGCGCCGCCAGCAGAATCTCGTCCCGCCCGAACATCACGTTGAACCGGCCGCCCTGCAAGGTAATGCACTTGCGGAACTGCATCAGGTCTTCGTCGGTGAACTTCAGGCCGGCGAGCGTCGGGATGCGCTCGGCGCCGAGTTCGAGGAAGTCCGACATCGGGAAGTACACGCCGGTCAGGACGGGGATGTGGTAGTAGTAGAAGGGCAGTTCCGGCGCGGCCGACGCGATCCCGGCGCAGAAATCGATCAGGTCGTCGAGCGTCGCCGGCTTGAAGAAGCACGGGGGCGTCGACGCGACGGCGAACGCGCCGATCTTCTGTGCGTGCGCGGCGAGTGTCCGGCAGTCATCGAGGCACGGGCTGCCCGCGTGCACGGTCACGCGGAGCGCCTCTGGCGCCGCGTCGATCCAGCGCTCGGCGATCTGCATGCGTTCTGGGAGCGTGAGCGACTGCCCTTCGCCCGTCGAGCCGCAGACGAACGCGCCGACGACGCCGTTGGCCGCGAGCAGTCTCGCCTGTTGCTCAATCGCGTCGAGGTTGATGCTGCGGTCGTCGCGCATGGGCGTGTGGGGCGCGGCGACAAGGCCGACGACATGTTCCTTCATCGATTCGTCTCCATAGAATCCCGGTGAAGCTGCTCAGTCCAGGTGGAAGACCTCTTCGAGCGAGACCATGCTCGTGTCGGCCTTTTTGTCGCCGAGGTCCTCGAAGAAAGGCGCCATCTTTTTCTGCCAGCGGGCGTTGACCTCCTGGTCCTGCATGCCGGCGACGGCCTTCTCGAAGTCGGGCGTCTCGACATAGCCGATCAGCAGCCCGTCGTCGCGAAGGAAGAGCGAGTAGTTGTGCCAGCCGGTCTCGCGGAGCGCGTCGAGCATCTCGGGCCAGACAGCCTCGTGGTGCTTCTTGTATTCCTCGAGCCGGTCCTTCTTCACCTGAAGCAGAAAACAGACGCGTTGCATGCGAGGTCTCCTTTCTCTCTGCGATCTAGAAAGACGACTGCACGTCCAGGATTTCCCAAGCGTGCTCGTGGCCGTCGAACTCGGCTCGCACGTCGTCGCCCACCGCCTTGCCCATGAACGCGAGGCCGAGGGCGGCGGAGTAGGCGTGGATGTTCCGGTCCGGATCGGCGTCCCACGGCCCAAGGAACGTCATCGTGACGACGTCGTCGTTCGTGAGGTCCTTGACCTCGGCCGCGCTGCCGACCGTGATGGTCTTGCTCCGGGCGAGGTCGGGCGTGATGAGCTTCGCCTTCCGGATCTCCTCCTGCATTCGCGTCGCCGTGCCGGCGAGCCGGTCGCGCTCGGCGAGCGCGGCCGTCCACGCGAAGTTCTCGCTCAGGTCGCCGTCCGCCGCGGCCTCGCCCACGGCCCGCGCGGCCTCCGCCATCTTGCCGGTGACGAGTTCCTGAAGCTCCCGCTGGCGCTTCTCGAGGCCCGCCTCCGTCGTGTAGACGGCGTCCTCCTCCCAGGGCTCGATCGTCTCGGCGAACAGCTCCGGGTGGGTCCGCCGCAGGATTTCGTGCACGCGCGAGCACACGTTGACGGTCAGGCCGGTGTGGCGTTCGATGTACGTTCGGATCTGCTGCGCCCGGTGGACGTCGGCCTTCTCGAGCGCCCGCCTCAGAGGGGCGTAGTCTTTCGCGGAGACCGCGCCGCGGAGCAGCCGGAGCAGGGCGTCGGAGTCGTATCGCTTGCGCCGGGTCGCGCGGGCAAGGGTCTGGGCGGTCGAGAAGAGCTGCACGGCCAGGCCGGGCAGGTCGGCGTCGCCGAGCGCCTCGGGGAACCGCCCGTCCGATGCGGCCCTCCAGGCCCAGCAGAGCGCCCGCGCATGCCGCTCGGGCCGGGCGAGGACCCCGGCGACGGCGGACCGCAGGAGGTCGGCCTGTCCGGCTCCCGTCAACGTGTCGGCGATGAGATTGCAGCCGGCCTCCGTGCACCCGGGCAGGAGCACGGCGAGCTGCCCGGGCCAGCGCTCGCCGGCCGCCTCCCGAACGAGAGCCAGGATCCAGCCGATCAGATCGTCGTTCCGGACCGACTGCACGAGTTCCGCCGGGGCGTCGCAATCAAGCAGGGCCCGGACCCGGTCGGGGTCGGGCGGCGCGGCCGCGTCGGGGGCGAGTTCGTGGATCCGCGCCCGGACCGCGAGCGCGCCGAGTTCCGCCTCGGGCTCCGCGTCGCGCAGAGCCGGCTCCAGGGCCGCCACCCCGCGCCCGACGAATTCCAGCACTCCGGGGTCCGGGTTGGTCGCCTTGGTCAGGTACTTGACGGCCACGTCGAGCTTGCCGCCCGCCGTGTCGGCCCCATTGAACCGCGCCTTGACGCGCGCCTCGAACGGAATCGGCTGCTTGCGCAGGGCGAAGGTCGGCTGGGCCTTGTCCGACATCTCGATCCACGCCGACTCCCGGAGCTGGGGCTTCGCCTTCGCCCACCACTTCGCCCACGCCCGCGGCGGGACGATCCCGGAGAGCCGCGACTTCAGCGTCTTGAACGTCATCCGCGGGCCGAACGCGCGGAGGGTGCTCGTCACGAGCGCGTCGGGATCGCCCTCAGCGAGTCCCCGCAGTTGCTCGGGATCGAAGACGAAAAGCGAACGGAAGTCGTCCCCGGCCAGGACCTCGAGGTTGGCGGCGGCCTCCGGCGGGTAGGTCTGCGTGCCGTCCTCGAACGCGACCTCGAACTTGCCTTCGTCGGCGTTGAACCCGGCCACCTTGCCCAGGCGGTCGCGACCGGTGTCGAGCACACAGGTCTCGGGCGTGAGGGTGAGCAGCTTCTCGAGCCGCTCTACCGCCTCGGGCAGCGGGAGATCCTCGCGCCGGATCGTCGCCTCGACGAGCGCATCGATGCCGGCGACGGACGCCCGGGCCGTCTTGTAGAGCCCCGCGGCCTCCTGCCGGAGCGCCCGGCTCTGCGGGAGGAGGGGCACGGCCGCCGTCGCGACGGCGAGGGCGTCGTCGGCGCCGTGCTGCTGCGCCCGTTCGCTCAGCAGGAACCAGAGCAGTGAGTCGACGTAGTCCGCGTCGGCGCCGCGCGCGGTCTTCTCGAGCACGGCGATCAGCTCGGCCGGCTCGACGGACCCGCTCTCGACCGCCTCGGTCCACGCGCTCTCCAACTCGTCGTACCGGCGTTTCACGGCCAGTTTTCGGAGTTGTTCGACGCCGGAGTTCGGTTCGTTTTCCTGTTCGCCCATACCCGAATCCTTCAAAGCGGGCCACCAAGGTACTCGAAACGCCGGCCGGGGACAAGGGCAAGCCCGGCCGCACCGCTCTGATGTCAATGCAAAGTAGAAATGTCCTGCGTGGTGCAAAGCGAAAATGTCCTATGGACCGGGTCAGCACGTCGAAGCTGCCCGCCACGCCGTATTGACCGCAGATGTGAAGAGCGTCACCTTGTGCCGGTCAGCATAAGACGCTGTGCGAAATTGGCACGCGGCGTGGAAGCCATTGGACTCCAATGGCTTGACGGCCATTGCGCTCATGATCCGCCGCCGTTCCATATAATGCAAACACCATTGTTCGCGGTATCATACAGACCAGCATAAACACGGTTGGGCAGCAGACAATGATACGGAGACAGCTCAGTCGAGAGGCAGCAGCGAAGGAGCCCACCCTAGTGTGGAACGCGTTTGTAGACGTTCTCGCCATGGAGGAGTATGCGGACTTGGATCCGGTTCAACGCATTCCTCATCTGTGCTTTTGGTACGACAGTGAACTCCAGAACGGAGGCCATTTCCAATACTTCGAGAATCGTAACACTTCAGCCAAGTGGGGTGGCGAGGACGAAAAGCGGTGACGCGCACCTTCGGAGCGGGCACGTCTACGCTCGTTTCACTCGCTTCGCTGGTGCCAGTGACCGTTTTTCGCCCGCAGCGCTGTCGAGAGACGCAGGCGGAAAACAGGGACTGCCACCCGCTGGCTGTCCCGTTTTCCGCACGCGCTCTTCACTTGACTGAAGTGTTACCGAGAATCGAGGTACTGATTTGATCCCCGAGACTTTGTCTGCTTTGGAGACGTTGGGGGCTGCGCACCAGCGCGCCGTCTTGAAACGCGCCGCAGATCAATGGGAGGGCGAGGCGAGGCCGCGCATAGGGACTGCAGAGGCGTACGTCGATACGGCACTCCAGGGGGAGTTCGACGAACTCGACGCGGCATATCACGCGTGCTCGCCCACTGTAGAGGGTCTCTTGGCCGAATATCTGCGAAAGCATCAGGATTCCTTTGTCGAAATCGTGTGATAGAACGGGCAAGAGTTGCCCAACGATGGGAGGCACTTGATTGGCAAGTGCCGCGGCGTTGCCGCTCCAGATGCCAACAAGTGATCCCCGACGTTGGATTGAAGAAAATGGACTGGAAAACGGTAGACTCACAGGACGAGCTCGACGAACTTGATGCGAAGGTGTGCTGGGAAGACTCCGATACGGTCGAGTACTACGCGAAGATTCCGAATGAACCCTACTTCCCTTCGGATGTTTCGCGCTCCGGGTACGAGCACAAGAACGTCCACGTCCTGTGCCGGGTCGACTCCCAGGCTGGACAGTACCTTGAGATGGTCTTCATCCACTGCGATTGGTTCTGTTCCTCGTTCGCCGAGAAGGTCAGCATGAAGGGTCGCGTAGACACCCTCAAGAGGGTGGACATCCAAGACCGAAAAAAGTCCACTCTCATGCGTTGTGCGCGACTCATCTATAGGTTCTTCGGCGCTGAGCACATGCCCGGGGGGACCTACTTCCGCCATTCGGACAATGTATCATAAGAACCCCGACCATGGGCTGCAGCGGAACGCGCACAACCGGCCGCTTCACGTCCGGGTCCCCGCGTCCGCCGAGCCCCGTCGTTGGGATACAGGAGAGGAATCAATGCCCGTAGAAGGCACTCCAGACACTGAACGCCACAAGCTGTGCATCCGCTGCAAACGGTGGCCCACACGAGCCAGAGGAAGGCAAGTTCATCCATCCTGAAGCGACTGCCCCCCTCAGCGGGATGCGTCGAACGGCCTCGGTGATCGCGGCAGGGTGTTCGCCTGCACGTGCAGGCGAACACCCTGCGCAGAACAAATAACCCGCTACGACAACGCTCACGTTCCATCCCAGAAGCGGCGGCGGGGTTCTGTCGCGGTCGGAGCAATAGGGGCGCTCCACGGTCCCGGTCCGCCGCCGTTGCTGGGAGGAGGATTCCTCCGGCGCAACGGTTGAGAAAACCGTGCTCTAACCGACGGCCCATAAATGAGTTACAGGAATTCTGCCAAGAATCGCCCTGCCGGCCTTGACATCCACTACTTTGTGTGGTATAGATGTCGTGGTGTGGGGATGTGCGCGCCTGGCTGATTTGATCTTCCCGTCTACGGTCTCGAGAATAGCAGTGGCTATGGTTGGCGGCATGGAACGAGCGGCGGACAAGATACGGCCCGAGCGCGGGCGCGAGAGGGGCGCTTCGCCCTTTCGAAGCGGTCTGCGGGCGCGAGAAGTATGTTTTACCAAACAAAGCCATTTGGGCAAGGCGCGGTAGCAGGGGGCAAGGAACGAGTAAGGAGTTGTGAGACAACACATTGGGCAGCGGGCGAACGGGCGGAAGACGATCACCTAGGATGGCTTTGTTTGCAGACCTGAGCCATCTTGGCTCGACTCGCCGCTCTGATTTGACACGGGGCGGGCGGGCTGATACAATCCGCCGCTCGTTTGGCCCGTTGCGTTGATATTCCGATAGGAGGTCGGCTGTGGCAAAGAAGACCGTGTACTTTTTCGGCGGGAAGCAGACCGAGGGCAAGGCCGCGATGAAGGCCATCCTCGGCGGCAAGGGCGCCAACCTCGCCGAGATGGGCAATATCGGCGTGCCCGTCCCGCCCGGCTTCACCGTGACGACCGAGGCCTGCGACTACTACTCGAAGCACGGCCACAAGCATCCGCCGGGAATGATGGACCAGGTCCGGAAGAACCTGGCCAAGCTCGAGAAGCTGATGGGCAAGAAGCTCGGCGATACGAAGGACCCGCTCCTGGTGTCGGTCCGGTCGGGCGCGGCCGTGTCGATGCCGGGGATGATGGACACCGTTCTCAACCTCGGCATGAACGAGAAGTCGGTCCTCGGTTTCGCGAAGAAGACGGGGAACGAGCGGGCGGCGTGGGACAGCTTCCGCCGGTTCATCGATATGTTCGGCAACGTCGTGATGGGTCCGACGACGGGCCTCGAGCATAAGCATTTCGAAGAGGTGATGGCGAAGGTCAAGAAGAAGTACAAGGTCAAGCTCGACACCGACCTGACGGCCGGCCAGCTCAAGGAGCTGTGCGCGGAATACGAGAAGGTCTACAAGAAGCACGTGGGCGAGTCGTTCCCGCAGAACCCGATGAAGCAGCTCGAACTCTCTATCGACGCGGTCTTCGGCTCGTGGGATTCCGACCGGGCCGTGAAGTACCGCCAGATCAACAAGATCACGGGCCTGATCGGCACGGCCGTGAACGTGCAGACGATGGTGTTCGGCAACATGGGCGAAAGCTCGGGCACGGGCGTCGCGTTCACCCGCAACCCCGCGACGGGCGACGCGCATCCGATGGGCGAGTACCTGATCAACGCGCAGGGCGAGGACGTCGTCGCCGGCATCCGCACGCCGTCGCACCTCGACGACATGCCGAAGGAGAAGAGCCCGGTCTGGAAGAAGGCGCACAAGCGGCTCTCGGCCATCATGAAGCAGCTCGAGAAACACTACCGGGACATGCAGGACGTCGAGTTCACCGTCCAGGAAGGCACGCTCTTCATGCTGCAGACGCGGACGGGCAAGCGGACGGGCCTCGCGGCCGTGAAGATGGCGACGGACATGGTGCGGGAGAAGCTCATCACGCCCAAGGACGCGGTCAAGCGGATCGAGGGCGAGCACCTGAACCAGCTTCTGTTCCCGATCTTCGACCCGAAGGCCGAGACGAAGGCAAAGCACGACGAGCTGGACAGGGTCTACGGGCTGCCGGCCGGGCCGGGCGCCGCCGCCGGCAAGGTCGTCTTCACCGCGGCCGACGCCGAGAAGGCGGTCCAGAGGGACAAGTCGGCCCGCGTGCTCCTCGTGCGGCACGAGACGAGCCCCGAGGACGTCGGCGGGATGTGGGCCGCGCAGGGCATCCTCACGAGCACCGGCGGCATGACGAGCCACGCGGCCGTCGTCGCCCGCGGCTGGGGCAAGTGCTGCGTCTGCGGGGCCGGCGGGCTCAACATCGACTACAAGAAGAAACTGGTCACGATCGGCAAGCTGGTCGTCAAGGAAGGCCAGTACATTTCGGTGAACGGCTCGACGGGCGCGGTCTACTGCGCCGACAAGAAGGGCGTCGACCTGCCGAACACGGCGTCGCCCGTCGTCGCGGCCGTCGTCAGCGGGGCCGCGTGGGCGAAAAAGCACCCCGTCTACGGGATGTACAAGCAGGTGAGCAAGTGGGCGGACCAGTTCCGCAAGATCAACGTGCGGACGAACGCCGACACGCCGCAAGACGCGGCCGCGGCCCGCTCGTTCGGGGCCGAGGGCATCGGCCTCTGCCGGACCGAGCACATGTTCTTCGAGGGCGACCGCATCCTGGCCGTCCGCGAGTTCATCCTTGCTGAGGATCACGCCGGCCGGAAGAAGGCGATCGACAAGCTGCTGCCGTATCAGCGGAAGGACTTCGAGGGCATCTTCAAGGCGATGAAGGGCCTGCCGGTGACGATCCGGCTGCTCGACCCGCCGCTGCACGAGTTCGTCCCGCACGACGCCGCCGGCCAGGCGCAGATGGCGAAGATCCTGCGCGTCTCGAAGAAGAAGGTGGCCGACCGCGTGAAGGCGCTGCACGAGTTCAATCCGATGCTCGGGCATCGCGGGTGCCGGCTCTCGATCACGTACCCCGAGCTGTGCGAGATGCAGGCGCACGCGATCATCGAGGCGGCGTGCAACGTCGCGAAGAAGGGGATCCGTGTGCTGCCCGAGATCATGGTGCCCCTCATCGGCACGAAGGCCGAGCTGGATTACCTCGAGGCCATCATCCGCAAGGTGGCCGACGAGGTCATCGCGAAGAAGAAATCGAAGATCGAGTACCTGGTCGGCACGATGATCGAGATCCCGCGGGCCTGCACGGTCGCCGACAAGGTCGCGGAGACGGCCGAGTTCTTCAGCTTCGGCACGAACGACCTGACGCAGATGGGATTCGGTTACAGTCGCGACGACATCGGCGTGTTCCTGCCCGACTACCTCGAGAAGAAGGTGCTGCCGGGCGATCCGTTCGAGTCGCTCGACCAGGACGGCATCGGCGCGCTGATCGAGATGGGCATCCAGAAGGGCCGTTCGACCCGGCCGAAGCTGAAGGTCGGCATCTGCGGCGAGCACGGCGGCGAGCCGAACAGCGTGAAGTTTTGCGCCCGCGTGGGCATGAACTACGTGAGCTGCTCGCCCTACCGCGTGCCGATCGCGCGTCTGGCCGCTGCTCAGGCCGCGCTCGAGGGAAGAGCGGACTGACGCTCCTTCAAGTTCGTTCTTGTGTGTCACCTCCACAGGGGGCTTTGCATCTGGTGTGTGGTGCGCGATAATATGAGTGTGCGATGAGCCCCACGGTCTTTCGTTACAAGGGGTACAGGTTCTGCTCTTCTCTCGGGAAGAAGAAAGGGTGCATGTTCACGTCTATTGCGCGGACGGTGAGGCCAAGTTCTGGATCGAGCCGGCGGTCTCACTGGCCAAGAGCTGGGGGCTGTCGGGCGCCCAGGTCACTGGACTGACCGGCGTCGTCAGGGAGCACAGGGATGAAATCGCAGACGCTTGGCGAACACACTTCGGGGGCTGAGGTCCTCAGCATCGACGCGCACGGCCTCTGGCTGTTCGCGGCGGGAAAGGAGCACTTCCTCCCGTTCGCCGATTTCCCGTGGTTCAAGGGCGCAAAGGTCGCAGACATCCTGGAGGTCCAGTTGCTCCACGGGTTCCATTTGCATTGGCCCTCCCTCGACGTCGACGTCGACCTCACGTCCCTGGAAGACGTTGGCGAGACCCCGTTGGTGTACCGATAAGCCCGTGGAAGGCTCCTCTCGGCTTGCGATGATACGAAGGCGCGCCAGTCATCGACCGGCGGGCCTCTTTCGCGCAAACGGCTGGAATTGCCGGTGGGGCGGTGTAGAATGGTGTGCGGAGGTGAACACGATGGCAGAAGAACTCATTGTCGCGGACCCGAAGGTGATGATGGGCAAGCCGGTCGTCGCCGGCACGCGCATCACGGTCGAACTGATCTTGGAGAAGCTGGCGGCCGGAGAGACGATGGAGCAACTCCTCGATGCCCATCCTCGACTGACGCGGGAAGCGGTCCTCGCCGCGCTGGACTTCGCCGTACGCACCCTCAAGGACGACGTTGTTTATCCCGTCGGTGAGGGTGTGGCGTGAACCTGCTGGCGGACGAAAATATCGAGCGCCAACTCGTGGCGCGCCTGCGAAGTGAGGGGCATACGGTCCCTTATGTGGCAGAAATGGCCCCGGGCCTGGACGACGAGGCCGTGCTGCGGGAGGCGAGCCAGTCGGGGGCGTTGCTCCTGACATCTGACAAAGACTTCGGCGAATTGGCCTTTCGGCAGCATCAACTGGGGGCGGGGGTCGTTCTCATTCGCCTGCCGGGCGTCCGGGCTGAAGCAAGGGCCGACATTGTCGTCTCCATCCTCCGCGAGCGAGGGAGTGAGTTGGAAGGAAGCTTCAGTGTGATCTCCGCAGGCGCCGTCCGCATCCGGAAGCGCCCGTGAGACGTTTTCGAGGGGAAGAAAGAAGCCGGGGAGAGAAGCCGAGGCGTCGCACTCAACCAGAGGGGGCTCGGGAATAAAGATGAGACACGTGGGAATGGCGCTGCTGGCCGGGCTGTGCCTGTCGTCGGTCGCGCTGGCGCAGGACTACGAAATCCGGCTGACGCGCCCGGACAAGGTCGGCGAGAGGTTTCGAGCGACCGTGTCGGCGCGCACCGTGCGGAAGATGGCCATGTCGGTCGGCGGCCGGGTGGTCCGAAAGGAGAGCGAGGCGTTCACGCTCGACCTCGAAGGGGACGTAACGATACTCGCTATCGACAAGCGCGAGCGCGCATCGAAAGCATCGTGCAAGATCATCAAGCTGGACCGTGTGGAGGGGGAGGAACGCAAGGAGCTTCTGCCGAAAGGCACGGTGGTCGTGACGGCCATCGAAGAGGGGAAGCAGGTTTTCCGGATCGGGGAGCACAAGGTAGATGAGTCGATCGAGAGCGCCCTATCGTCGCTCGTCGAGCTGAGGAGAGGGGACGTGACAGTTGACGAGGCCTTCGGCACGCCGGATCGCAAGAAGGTGGGCGACAGTTGGCCGATCAACCGCGAGAAGACGGCTCAGGAGTTTGCGGCACACGACATGCCGGTCGCCGCTGAGAGACTCCAGGGGAAGACGACGCTCGAGAAGGTCGTGAAGGTCGGCGACGCTGAATGCCTCCAGATCAGCCGCGATATACGCGTGAAGGGTCTGAAGGTTCCGGCGCCACCTGGATTGCGTCTCGGTGAGTCGAAGGCGCGAATGGTGGTCACGGACCTGATGCCCGTCGATGTTGAGGGGCCGGGGCTCGAGACCAGATTCATCGGCCGGATAGAGGTCCAGTTTGTGGGCCGGCAGGAGCCCGGCGCACCGGAGGTCTTTCTCGACGTGTCGATGGGCGACACCAAGTTGTTCAAGCGATCCGAGATCCCGGCGGAGGCGGGCATGAAGGGAGAGTAGGGCTCAGGCGCGACGGACCTGGAAAAAGAACGGGGGAACCTTCGAGTGAAGGTTCCCCCGTGTCGCTGATGCGTGGCGGGAGTCAGTTGTTCTTGCGCCGGCGGCGCTGGCGGCGAAGGGCGTCGACGGCCCGTTCCTTCTTGTCGACGCGGCGGTCCTTGTTGAGATCGGCGCGCCGCTTCCACAGCTGATGCTTCTGATGCGCGCGCTTCGCCTCGACCGGCTGAATCTTGCCGTCCTTGTTCGCGTCGACGCGCTTCTTGACGCCGAGCCGTCGCTCCTTGACGTCGACCTTGCCGTCCTGGTTGGTGTCGAGCTTCTTTTTGACATACACCCGCTGGCGGTGGAGGGCCTTGGCCGCGGCGGGATGGTTCTTCGCCCAGGCCGAGTAGGGCACGTGCTTCTTGATCGCGGCCGCCGCCTTCGGGTGGCTCTTGAGCCACTTGTGGTAGGCGACGTGGTTCTTCCAGAGGTGAGCGTAGCCCGGATGCGCCTTGGTCCACGCCGCGAAGCCCTTGTGGTTCTTGAAGAACGTCGCCGCGCGCGGGTGGTTCTTCGCGAACTTCGCCCAGTTCGGGTGTTTCCAGAGCCACGCCGCGGCCTTCGGATGCGCCTTGGCCCACGCGTGGAAGTTCTTCGTCCGCAGGAACGCGGCCGCGGCCTTCGGATGCGCCTCGGCCCAGTCCTTGAACGAATCGAACTCCTGCACGTCGGCGACGACCGCGGCCGTCTCGGCCTCGTACTCGTCGACCTCGACGACGTCCGAGTCGTCGGCTTCCTCATCCTCGGTCGATCCGAGCGCGAGCGTCTCGTCCTCTTCGACCTTCCAGCCGGTCGGGCCGGCGCCGTTGACCCAATACTTGCCGACGCCCTTGAGCGTGACGCGGCCGCGGCCCTTCGCGCGGAACTCGACCGCGCCGCCCGCGAACCGCGTCGCGAGCTTCGGGCCCTCGACCGTCACGACGCCCTTGTACCCGGTGAAGATCACCTTGTTGCCGTCGACCTCGCGCTTGCCGACGCCCCGGGCGTTGATCTTCGTCGCGAGCCGGTGGCGGACGACCAGCCGGCCGGCGCCCTTCAGCCGATACTCGGCCTCGCCGCGGCCGGCCAGAGCAATCGTGCCGCGGCCTTCCGCGCGGATGGACCCGACGCCGGTGAACGTTTTCGCATCGGCGGCCGGGGCCGTCAGCAAGGCCGCGACTGCCACCACGGCCGCGATGCCCGTCATCATCCTCATCGCCTTCTTCATCGTCCTGACCTCCAAAACCCCAATCTGTTTCCGCCCTCGTTTGCCGGGCCGCCGTTCGGCCCGACTGCTTGGACAACGAGCAACGGGCATGCCAAACGGGCGGCACGGGTCGTAAGCCATTGTCACACAGCGTGTTGCCGGAATGAGCGAGGGCCGCCCGACGGCCGGAAGTGTCGGATTACGCAACACGCACTGTCCGGCCCCCGCGCACGGGCCGCCCTGGTCACAGTCTCGGTCCGGCATGCTTGAGATTCAGCCGAGTGTTCCGCCCCGTCAGGGGCGCAGGACTCATAGCCCACGGCGTAAGCCGTGGGAAAGCGAGGTGGGGTAGGCAAGCCCCGTAGGGGCGTAAGCCAAGCTGCCCCTACGTCCAGATGTATCGCTCGTCGTACTCGACGCCGTGTTTCTTGAGCAGGGCGATGAACTCGTCTTTGAAGGATCGCCGTCGGTGATGCGTCTCCTGCTCCGCAACGTACCGGGCGACAGACCGAACGCTCGACCGGCTAACCGTGAACGCGGCGTACCCGGTCTGCCAGCCAAAGGTGCGCTTCCTCATTTCCCGGCGGGCCCAGCGCGACGAGTTCGTCTTGACAATGCGCATCACGTCCGAGACGCACGCGGTCGTCGGGAGCATTGGCAGGACGTGAACGTGGTCGGCCGTGCCTCCGATGGCAAGCGGCGTGCACTTGAGTTCGCGCAAGATGCCACCGATGTAGGCGTGAAGCCGCGGCTTCAGTTCATGGCCGATGGACGCGATGCGGTCCTTGGTGCTGAAGATGAAATGGTAGCAGAGATGCGAGAATGTGTGGGCCATTTGTTTCGCCCCTCCGGGGCTCTGACTGCCCCGCCTGTTTTCCCATAGCTGACGCTATGGGCTAGATTCTATCGTCGCTCCGCGACTCTTCGGCCGGACATCGCGCTCGCGTCCGTTTCATTGCTTCGCGACTTCCTGGCCGGACATCGCGCTCGTGCCCGTTTCATTGCCCCGCGACTTCCCGGCCGGACATCACGCTCGTACGCGTCTCATTCCTCCGCGCCTCGTGGCGGACGGCCGCATCGTCGCCTCAGTCTGTTCCGTCGCCCTTGTCGAGCGGGAGGGCGGAGTGGACGAGCCAGTGGCCCTTGGCGTTGCACGAGGTGTGCACGGCCCAGCGCTCGCCCTTTTTGGGGAGGCGGCCGCCGGTGCGGCTCCGCCGGTCGTAGAAGAGCGTTATCCTGCCGGGCTTGACCGGGCGCTCGGAGATCATAACGTCCGCGTCGTCGAGGATGAGGGGGCTCGAGTCTCTATGGCCGACGACGGGTTCGACGTCGTTCGCCGCCGTGCCGATCCAGATGATCTTGTTGTAGTCGCGATACGCGGCCGCGAAGGTCCGGGCCTGCTTGATGTCGTCCGCGCGCCTCCGGTACCACTCTGTTCTCTTGAGTTCCGCGTGCTCGCCGAGCCCGCGCTGCACGGCGAACGCGCCCATCAGCCCGACGATGATGAGGATGAGGGCCGCCGTGAGCCACTTGCCGCGCTTGTCCATTGGTTCGGGCTAGAACTCGACCTCGGGGACTTCGCGCTGGGTCTCGTCCTGGAGGACGAAGGACTCCGCGGCCTTGAAGTTGAACATGCCCGCGACGATGTTGTTGGGGAAGACCTCGGTCCGCGTGTTGAACCGCATGACGATGTCGTTGTAGAACTGGCGCGCGAAGCTGATCTTGTTCTCGGTCGAGGTCAGTTCCTCCTGGAGGGCCAGGAAGTTCTGGTTGGCCTTGAGCTGCGGATAGGCCTCGACGACGACCATCAGGCGGCTGAGGGCGGCGCCCAGCATCGACTCGGCCTCGGCCTGCGCGGCAACGCCTTTTCCCGCGGCGCCCTGGGCGACGTTGCGCGCCTGCGTCACGTTCTCGAACGTCTCCTTCTCGTGCGTGGCGTAGCCCTTCACGGTCTCGACGAGGTTCGGGATGACGTCCCAGCGGCGCTTGAGCTGGACGTCGATCTGCGCCCACGCGTTCTTCACCTGGTTGCGGAGTCGCACGAGCCCGTTGTAGGCCCCGATGACCCAGAAGAGGACCATGACGACGAATGCGGCGGCGACGATCAGCGCGATGGTCAGAAATGGCATTTCCTATTCCCCTTTCTCGTTGTCCTGCTCGGTCTCCTCGTCGGTGAGGAGCACGTCTCCCAAGAACGAACCGACGTCGCTCGCGGCGTCGGCCGAGGCCCCTCTCAGGCCGGCGACGACGACGTCCAACTCGCCGCCGTCGAACCAGAGGCCGTGCCCGCTCTTGCACTTATCGATCACGACGCCCTCGTCGGGCCCCATGAGAGTCTTCTCCATCCGCTTGCGGCAGTAGGGGCATTTTCGGGCCTCCTCGGCCGGTCTCTCCCCGAGCGGCCGGCCGATCTCGTCGTGCGCCAGGTCGAGCGACCCGAGCAGCAGGCCCAACTCATCGGCGTCGAACCAGATCCCACGGCACGACATGCAGATGTCGAGTTCGATCTTCTTGTACTCGACAACGATCATTTCGTCCTGGCACGCGGGGCAGATCATGGTGGCTCCTCCGCCGGGAGACCTGATTATCCCGCGCGGCCGGGCATTGTCAAGCCGAAATGTCGCCTCCGGTGGGGCGTAAGAAGAGGAGGGGAAGGGGGAAAGATGGGAAAGGGGAAAGCGTTGCTTTGTTGAAAAGCGAGATCCCTGCGTGCGGCAGGCAAGCTTCGCTAACGCTCAGGATGACAAGAAGACACCGATGCCGCGAGAATTGTCATTCTGAGCGAAGCGAAGAACCTCTACGCTCTCACAGAAGCCGGTCTCCAACGGAGTAGCAAAGCGGCGGACATTAGATCTCCTCCCCGTTTCCTCTTTTCCTCTTCCTTTCTTCGTCCCCGCGACCGAGTTGCAGCGGAATCGCGCCTTGACTCCGCCCCGCCCGCGTGGCAGACTTGCCCGCCGCGGGCGGGCTCTTCGCCCGCGCGAACTCGGCACCCCGAGACCGGAGCGAACCATGAGCGGACTGATGTATCGCGAGGACGTGGACGAGGCGCGGCAGCGCCTCACGACGTGGTGGAACGGCGGGGACATCGGCCGGCCGGCGATGCGCCTCCATGTTCGTCGGGAGGAACTGATCGAGGACATCCCCGGCATGCCGACGCCCGAGGGCTGGACCACCGGGTATTCGATCAAGAACTTCGACTATCGCCTCAACTGCGCACTCCGGGCGTGTATTGGCTCGCACTACCTCGCCGAAAGCGTGCCCGCCGTGTCGCCCGATCTCGCGCCCAACACACTCGCCCTCTTCCTCGGCTGCCCCGGCGTCGAGATCTCGGGCAGCGTCTGGTGCGAGCCGGTCTTCGACCGGCCGGAGGACGCGCGGTTCGTCTTCGACAAGTCGAACATCTACTGGGATTTCTGCGAACGCCTCGCCCGCGAGCAACTGCGGCTCGGGGCCGGGAAGTTCCTGACCGCGTTCCCCGACCTGATCGAGGGGCTCGACACCCTGGCCGCGATGTACGGCACCGACCGGCTGCTCTTCGCCCTGACCGAGCGGCCCGATTGGGTCCACGACTGCCTGCGGCAGATCACCGACCGCTACTTCCAGTGCTACGACCTGCTCTATGACATGATCCGCGACGAGGTCGGCGGCTCGCACTTCTGGGCGTGGGCGCCGGGCCGGATGGCGAAGTTCCAGTGCGACTTCTCCGCGATGATCTCGCCCGACATGTTCGGCGAGTTTATGGTGCCCGTGCTGACCGAGATGAGCGAGCGCGTCGGCTACTGCATGTACCACTGGGACGGGCCCGGCGCCATCCCGCACCACGACCACCTCCTCTCGATCCCGCAACTGACGATGCTTCAGTGGACGCCGGGCGCCGGCGAGCCGGACACGCCGGACAAGAAGTGGTGGCCGCTGTACCACAAGTCGATCGAAGCGGGCAAGAAGCTCACCATCGGTTGCGACTCGATCGACACGCTCAAGACCCTCAAGAAGGAGTTCGGCGAAGGGTTCAAGCAGTTCCTGATCGGCATGGGCGCCGAGTCGCTCGAACAGGCCGAGGAGATCCTCAAGGCCGCGGAGGCCTAGGCGGCGCTCCGTCGGACTGTTGAAAGAGCCCGTTTCTTGCCCCGAAGGGGCAACATTCACCAGCCCAGGGCGAAGCCCTGGGTAGCAGATGGGTTTTGAGCCAAAGCCCTGTAGGGGCGTCACAGCGCCTCTATCGCCCCTTCAGGGCTTTCCCGTTCTACCGACACTCTCCCAGGGCTTCGCCCTGGGCTGATGAATTCGAGCCTTCCAGGCTCAAGAAGGCACTTCTTCAGCAGCCCCACCGTCCTTGTCTTCACCCACACGTTTTTTCGCCGTTTCCGCGCGAGAACCTGCCGTGTTCTTCCCGAGGAGCGGGTATAATACACCAGACGCGCGTGGCCCGCGGGAAGAGCAGAACGATGATCAAGCGAGCAACCTGGATTCTGACGTGCATTCTGGCGCTATCGATCGCGCGCGCCGCCGAGCCGCCGGACAACGGGCCCGCGCCCGACGCGGGCGAGAAGGACGGCGAGCAGTATGCCGACTCGATGATCCCCGGCTACGACGACGTCTACCTCGTCGAGGGCCGGTGGGCGGACGGGGCGGCGTATTACCGCGAGGAACTCATCAAGGCCCTGTCGGCCGAAAAGCCCGACCTGCGGACCGGCCAGCAGCTCCTGTACGCCTTCGACGTCTGCCGGCTGTTCCCGGCAGTCAAGGCGGGTGTGGGCTCGCCCGACGACACCGACTTCGCGCAGTGGCTGTTGGCGAATCCAGACCTGGTCCGCCTGCTGACCGCGGCCGTCCGCCCCGAAGACGATCCGGCCGGCGTGTTCCGCGTGCTATATGTGCTCAAGACCAAGGCGCCGCTCCGCAAGGCGGCGTTCGAGAACCTGATGGTCGCGCTGGCCGTCGTCTACGACAAGGAGGTGACGGCGACCGATCTCGTCGGCGACGGCGGCAAGGTGATGGAGTTGTTCCGCTACTACGTCAAGAACGCGGGCAAGTTCCGCGACAGCCCGAAGATGATTCCATACTTCCTGCTGAAGTACGTCGTGGACAATCGCGTGTCGGCCGGGGAACGCGAGTGGGCGCTCGAGCGCTACGGCGGGTCCACGCCGGTCGCGCGGCTCTACGCGAGCGTGCCCTACGACACCGAACTCTACGACGAGGGCTCGAGCCGGAAGCGCGAGCGGCTCGTCGAAGAGGGCTACACGCTCAAGAACATCAAGAAATTCGGCGGGCTGTGCGGCGACCAGGCCTACTTCGCCGCGAGCGTCTGCAAGAGCATCGCGATCCCCGCGGTCTCGTTCGCCGGCCGGCAGGCCAGGCGGGGCGCTGGCCACGCGTGGGCCGGGGCCGCGCGGCGAACGGGCGACGGATGGTGGCAGTGGGAAGAGAGCGGCCGGTACGGCGGCCGCGGCGGATATCTGACCGGGAAGACGCAGGACCCGCAGACCGGCCGGCGGATCAGCGACCGCGACTGCTGGCTCGAGACGCAGCTCTCACGCGTCAGCACGAGCAACCGGCTTCGCGCCCGCTTCTGCCTCGCCGGCGCGCTCCTGATGGACGAGGAGGGTGACACGAAGCAGGCGGCGAAGTACCTCAAGCTCGCCGTCCAACTCAATCCGTACTACACCGACGCCTGGATGACGATCGCGACGTTCTGCTCCGAGCGGAAGCTCAAGACCGACACCGTCTGGAGCTTCTACGAGGCGATGATCGAGCACTTCAAGGACTACCCCCAGTTCACCAGGCGGATGTTCGGGCAGCTTCGCAAGCTGATCCCCGAAGACGACATCAAGCGTCACACGAAGCTCTACGACATGACGTGGAAGGTTTACCAGCGGCGGCATCCCGACATCGGCGCCCGCATCCTGGCGGAAAAGGGCGACTATCTGCTGTCGCAGAACAAGCCGAAGGCGGCCTTCACCGAGTACTACGACGCGGTGATGCGGTACCGCACGAACGGCCCGATCGTCGAGATGCTGCTCAAGCGCATCGAGAAGGTCTACCGGTCGCGCAAGGCGGTTCGGCAGTACATCAAGCTGGTCGAGAGCGTGATGAGCAAGTACCGCGACCAGCGCGCGGCCGCGATGAGCCACGTCGGTTATCGCGGCACGACGTACTTCAAGCTCGCGAAGCACCTGCGCGACCTGCACGTCGAGGTCGGCGACGCGAAACGGGCCCGAGACTATGAGAAGTTGATGAAGCCGATCAAGAAGTGACCGGCGTCCTCGCATCTTCATTTCAGACAGCTCGCCCTTGCTTTTCCTCCGGCCGGGCGCATAATCGCGCAACACGACGGCGGCGGGAAAGCGACCCCGGGAGCCGTTCCCCAAGCAACGGAGGCCGTGCACTATGACAACGACAGTCCACGAGGCGGCGCGAGACGTTCCCGTTCTGGCCGAGGTCGACGTGCTGGTCGCGGGCGGCGGCGTGGCCGGCTGCGCCGCGGCGGTCAGCGCCGCGCGGGCCGGCGCCCGGACGATGCTGCTCGAGCGCAACGGATGCCTCGGCGGCGTCGCGACCGCGACGTATATGAGCAACATCGGCAATCTGATGGTCACGGCCGACAGTTCGCGCGTCGTGCTCGGGTTCGCGGCCGACCTGATCGACCGGATGATCGAGCAGGGCGGCGCCTCGCGTCACTGGGCCCACGCCGACGTGGCCGGCTGCGTCATCGACACCGAGCGGATGAAGCTCGTCCTGATCCAGATGCTCGAGGAGGCGGGCGTCGAGACCCTCTCGCACGCCCTGGCGACGATGCCTATCGTGGAAGACGGCTCGGCCCGCGGCGCGTTCGTCGAGAGCAAATCGGGCCGGCAGGCGATCCTCGCGAAGGCCGTCATCGACGCGACCGGCGAGGCCGACCTTGCGTTCCGCGCGGGCGCCGAGACCCGGTGGGTCGGCGGCTCCGCCTCGACGCTCTTCAAGATCGGGAACGTCGATCTCGACCGGTTCGTCGACTTCGTGATGGAAGACCCCGACGGGTTCCCGCCGCCGGGCGATCTGGTGCGGGACGCCGAGATGTTCGGGACCAATTGGCGTCAACGCGGAATTCTGTTCTTCCCGCACGGCGGCGCGGGACAGTGGAAGTGGTTCAAGGAGCTCGGCGGGCTGCAGGAAGACATCCCGCCCGCCTACCGCCTCAACGCGTTCGGCCTCTATGCGCTCGCGGGCACCGACGCGGTGACGGTCAACTCGAACTTTTACAGCGTGGCGGACCTCGACATCCGCAACCTGTCGCGCTTCGAGCTGCATTCGCAGCAGATGTGTTACGTCGTCGGCGAGTACATGATCAAGCACATCCCCGGTTTCGAGCGCGGGCGCATCGTCAGTATGGGCTCCGACCTTGGCGTCCGTGTGAGCCGCGTCATCGCCGGCCGTGCGACCCTCACCGCCGACAGCATATACCAGCCGAACGAGGCGTTCCACGTCGACGATGTCATCGGCTGCAAGCCGACACGGCGGCGCGAATGGGCCGAAAGGACGATACGAGGCAGGACGACGTGCGACGCGCCGTTCGGCATCATCGTGCCGACCGGCCCGGCCAACCTTCTGGTCGCGAGCGCGAAATCCGTGTCGACGGAGCCGCCGGCCATCATTCGCAGCATGGCGGGGTGCATGGTTTGCGGGCAGGCGGCGGGGGTCGCGTCGGCCGTCGCAGCCGGCGCAGGTGTTTCCTCCGCCGACGCGCCGATCCGCGACGTACAGGCCGAGCTGTTGCGGCAGGGCGTGTACCTGGGCGACGAAGCCCGGCTCACATCGCTCGGCCTCAAGTAGGCGAAGGACTATACGGGCGGCGGACGGCGTTTAGGCGGCCGAGTTCATTGCCATCCTCGCGACGAAAGCACAATATGTTGTAGACTCCAATTGTGAAAGCACAATACGTTGGGCATCAGTGCGGAACTATACTCCGGTGCCAGGCCCGGGAGCCTGGCATTATGTTGCAGTTAAGGGACATAAATGATAAGATAGGGACATGAATTACGAGGAGTTGCTGGCCGTCGTGTCAGATGAGCCGGTGTTCGCGCCGGGGCTGCTCATGGCCGCGGGCGTTTCGGAGCCCGGGCTCCAGCGGCAGCTTTCGCGCTGGGTGCGGGCGGGCAAGCTCCTGAAACTGCGCCGCGGGCTCTACGCGGTGGCGCCGCCGTTCGCCAAGAGACCCCCGCATCCGTTCCTCGTCGCGAACCGCCTTCGGAAAGCATCGTACGTCACTCTCCAGTCCGCCCTGGCCCACCACGGGCTGATCCCGGAGCACGTGCCCGTCGTGACCAGTGTCACGACCGCGAGACCCGGGGAGGTCCGGACGCCGCTCGGTCGATTCGTGTTCCGACACGTGAAGACGGAACTCCTGTTCGGCTACCGGCTGGTGGAGGTCGGGGACGGGCAATCGGCCTTCGTGGCGACTCCGGAGAAATGCGTTCTGGATCTCGTGTATCTGACGCCCCATGGGGCGGAGCGCGCGTACCTGAAGGAGCTTCGGCTCCAGAATCTATCCGCGCTCGACCCGGACGCGTTGGCTGAGACGGCCGAGGCGATCGGTGGCCCGAAGATGCGCCGCGCGGCGCGGCACATCAGTGATCTCGCGGAAGTCGAGGAGCGCGACGCCGAATGAAGGACTACTTGAGACAACTCGTCGCGGGCGGGCAAACCACCCTGGTCAAGCGGAGCACCGTGCGCGAATACCTACAGGCCCGTCTCCTCCAGTCACTTCAGGAGAGCCGCGCGTTCCTGGACTGGGCGTTCCTCGGGGGCACGGCGCTGCGGTTCCTCTACGGTGCCCCAAGATACTCCGAAGACCTGGACTTCTCCCTCATCTCGAGCGACCGCCCCTCTCGCTTCGGCCCTGTTCTCGAAGCGGCCAGGCGAATGTTCGCGGCTGAAGACTACACGCCGGCCGTCAAGAGCAACGACCAGAAACCCGTGCACTCGGCGCTTTTTCGCTTTCAGGGCCTGTTCCACGAACTGGGATTGTCCCCTCACCCGTCCGAGACCGTTGCCGTCAAGCTCGAAGTCGACACGAACCCGCCGGATGGCGCCGCCATCGAGACCACGATCACGAGACGCTACGTGACGCTCAACTTGACGCACCACGACCGCGCGTCGCTCCTCGCCGGCAAGCTGCACGCGATCTTTGCCCGCCCGTACACAAAGGGCCGCGATCTCTACGACCTCGTCTGGTTCCTTGCCGACCGGACGTGGCCCGAGCCGAATCTTGTTCTGCTCAATGCGGCCCTCGCTCAGACCGGATGGGCGCGCGCGGCCCTCACGTCCGAGACGTGGCGCAGCGTCCTCGCCGAACGCCTGGCGAACGTAGACTGGCGCCACGCCGCCGAGGACGTCCGACCGTTCCTCGAGCGCGAAAACGACGCAGCCCTGCTCACGCAGGAGAACTGCTTGAGCCTGGTCCGGCCAGCGTGAGGAACAGCCGCCCCGCCGCGGCGTCATTCCACGCCCCGAACTCGGCGAACTCGGTGCCCGGGAGCTCTGCCAACTCGGTACCTGCCAACTCGGGCAACTTGGTGGCAGCTTGGTGCCTGTCACCTTGCTCAGGTGTAACCACATATATGGAAAGCGGTTGCGGGGCCGACGTGCATTTCGGCGGAGCGGCGGGCCCCCGCCGGCAGGGTGATTGCGGGCGCGAAATCCCGTCCGACACGCCGTTGACTCACCGGGACTTGCCATACGCCCGGCAGGCGTCGAAGAAGGCGTCGATGTTTTCGAGCGGGACCTCGGGTTCGAGGACGTGCGTCGGCGCGATGAAGAGCCCGCCGTCCCGGCCGTACTTGTCGATGACCTCCCGGACGCGCGCCCGAACGTCGTCGGGCGTGCCCCACGGCATCGTGCTCTGCGTGCCAATGCACCCGTCGAACGTGAGCCGGTCGCCGAACTCGCGGTGGACGGCATCGACGTCGAGGCATTCGGGCTGGAGCGGGTTGAGGATGTCGAGCCCGGCCTCAACCATGTCGGGCACGATGTCGATGACGTTGCCGTCGCTGTGGTACCAGATGGCCGACGCCGGATGGATGCTCTTGATTTCGCCCCAGACGGTCGCCCACCGCGCGTGGATCAGCTTCTTCCACGTGTCCTTCGAGAACATCAGCGCGTTCTGGTTGGCGACGTCGTCACCGGTCATGATCTTGTCGGCGCCGGCCTTCGCCGCGGCTCGTGCCACGATCAGGTTATTTCGGAAGATGCGCTCGAGCAGGCACTCGGCCCATGCCGGCCGCTCGATCGTGTCCATCAGGAACTGCTCGTAGCCGCGGATCTGCCACGCCGTCTCATACATGTGGCCGACCCATGCGGTGACGGCGTGGCCGTCGGCGTGGGCCTGCTCGACCTCGGCCGCCATGTGCGAGTCGTCCCACGTGCTGAGGTCGTGCATCGGATAGTCTTCGAGTTCCTTGAGCAACGTCGCGTCGCGGAGCGGCGAGACATAGCCCCAGAAGTGATAGAAGCCGCTGGGGACCATGGCGACGCCGCTGCCATCGACGATGGTGCCGTCGGGCAGGTCCTCGCCTTCCCAGTATTTCGAGAAGTCGAGCGGCTCGAGGTCCGGCGGCGGCTTCAGGCCGACCGCCCGGCCGCCTGCGTAGCCGTAGTGGCCCGCGAGGTCTTCGGTGCCGATGTGCTCGACGAGGCGCTTGCGGAGGTCCTCGACGAAGTCGGCGGAGTAGGGAATCTGATCGGGGCGGCGATGCTCGACGGTCGCCCGGAAGTTCTCGAGATGCGTCATGAGTTCGCCACGCCGAACATCGTTGTCTCTGGGTCACGGTAAGGGGAGTTCTTAGGGCTCAAGAAACTTGTCGCCGTTGAAGTGGATCATGTGGGACTTGTGTTCCGCGACCCACACCTCGGTCTCCCACGCAACTTCCGCGGCCCACTTCCGGAAGTCTTTCAGCGTCTCGAACGCCGACACATAGATGCGGGCGGCTGGAGATTTCCGGAGCAGGCGCTCAAGTTCGAACTTCCTCTTCCTCGTCACTGGGCCGTGCGTTGTGACCGCCTCTATCAAATAGAGCCATTCTCGTTTCGGGTCGTACACGACCAAATCCGGGAGCTTTTCGTGGCTTCGGACCGGAACTTGGAGCTGCGCAAGCGCGGACTCGTCGATGTGAAGGATCTTCTTGGCCGTGTCCCCCAGGACAGGAGTCTCCCGTTCGGAATGAAGTCCGGGAGGAACTCCCTGACGATCCTCGCTTGCAGCTTGTTGTGTGTGCCGGGCGAGAGCCGGAGTGTCTCCCCAGTGGGCAAGCTGAGCGCGACCTTGCGGCTCCGACGTTGCCTGTTGTAGGCCGACTTCAGCGTTCCCTGTGCCTTGATGAATCGGTCGCGTTCTGTCTTCCAGCGCTTCGTGCCGTAGGTCAGAACTGTTTTCAAGAACGCGGGTGTAAGAGCATAGCAGGTGAGGCCACTGTTCGTTGGCCGGTCCGGATCGTCCGGGTTCCTGTCGACGAGCCGGGCGTGCTCGAACTGATGAATGACCTGACGGCGAAACACTTCGCGCGTGTTCTCCGCATAGGTCTTGCCGTAGGCGGCGGCACAGAATTGCATGATGTCGTGAATCCGGAGCATCGGATTCCCCGCCTTTCGCCACGAGGTGCGCGGCCCGACGTCCGCGAGTGCGAGCAACGTCAGGCAAGAGATGTCGTTCTGCTGCTTGGCGGGCATGCCTATCTCTTTGAGGACTGTTCTGGCGTCTTCGATCTTAGACACTGGATGCCTCCCGCGTGATCTTTCCGCAGGCGCGAGCCAAGCCCTCGTTCACGGTCGCCTGCCAATCCGCGCCGCCGCGCACGGCAGATCCGACACCGCCAATCACGTGCAGAGACGGAAGGGGCAGCGTCCGGATGTCCGTTGCGTTCACTTGGGTGTTCCCGTTGATGATGCGAAAATAGGAGTCCAGCAATCCCGAATTGAGAACAGCGGCCAGACCGAGGGCCTCGTCTTCTGACAGCTCACCTCCGGGACGATGAATGAAGTTGAGGTGGTTTTCGAGGCCAAGCCAGTCGGTCTCAAATTGCTTCGTAAGCAGGGCGGCGGCCTGCAGCCGGCGCGGGTCCTCTTTGGCGGAAAAACGCCTGAGCAGGACGTAGTTCGCGTTAGGGACAAGCCACCTCTCTGCTGCCGTGCAGCGTCGGACATACTGCGGCTTCCCGTTCTTTCGCGGCCAGTCGATCTGCATCAATCGCACGTTATCGAGCAGGAGAAGGGGATAATCGCCTCGGTCCTGTTCGAGCCATTCCGTGGATCGGTAAGCCACGATCGGCCCTGTCGATATCTCCAAGCCCAGGGAACGGAGTCTGTGCGGCCAAGCGCCCACCTTTCGCAGAACCGCTTTGTCCGAGTCCGAGGTCGGCAACTGGATGGCCAGCCGATCTGATATGACATCGGTCGACACGAAGGACTTGCTGTGGGCCTTTGCCAGATCGGCGACGCCCTCTGAGGAGGATACGACAACGAACTCTGACTGTGATCTCTTGGCCAGCCAGACGATCACGTTTTCCTGGAGAACGTCGTCCGCACGGAAGGCGGCGCGGCGGCTCGCGAACACGTGGGCTCGCTCCAGCGACAGGCTGCCCAGCAACTGCCGCCGAAAGCGTGCGAAGTAGAACCCGTTGCAGAAACTCCTCGGCACGATGAAGACCATCTCGCCCTCGGCGTTCAACAGATGCGCCGCCGCTGCCATCATCAGGGAGTAGATATTGGTGCGGCCTTGCGCCCCGAATGCCCTGGCCACCGACGCGATGCGGGAATCGGCCCGGATCTTGAAGTACGGCGGATTGGCGACGACGAGATCGTACCGGCAGGAACGAGCAGGAAACAGGCCACCACTACGCACGGCCCAACTCTCGATGAAGTCTTCCTCATGAATCGTGAAGGAGAACCCCGGCACCAGGTCCCTCGCGTAAGAGAGAGCCTGACGAAGCAACGGAACAAGTGCGGGATCAACTTCGTATGCATCTGCGTGGAGGTCGACTGAACCGTGTTCTTCCGCGAGCCGGTCGATCAGAGCGCACAACAAGACACCCGTACCAGCAGCGGGATCGAGCACGCGACGCGGGAGCCGATGCCCAGGCGTTGCCATGAACCGCGCTACGTCGGGCGGTGTGAAGAACTGGCCCAGTTTCTTGCGATGTTCCTTCGATGCGCGGCCGCAATACTCCTCTGCAAGCCGCGCAGCATATTCAGCGGCCGAGGCGTGCTCCCGCGGAACATCTTGAGTATGGCTACGGCTGTCTGCCATGCCAGAAGGATATCACATGATCCCGTGTCGAGCCAGCGCCCGGTCGTCGCTCCCCCTCCCCCTCCGGCTTTCCTGGCTTCCTTATAGTCCTCTTCACTCCATGCCGAACAGCTCGCGTTTGAGGTCGAGGTAATAGAGGTAGTCGGCGGGCTTGACGTTCGGCGGGCAGCGGTGGTCGCAGAAGGGGATGTAGCCGCCGCGCTCGACGTAGGGGATGAGCGATTCGACGTAGGCCTTGATTGCCTCGGGTCCCTTGCCCAGTTCGATCTTGTCGACGCCGCCCATGATCCGAAGGTCCTTGCCGTACTCGTCGAGCAGCTCGCCCGGATGGCAGCAGCTGTTGACCTCGAACGGGAAGAGGCAGTTGATGCCGGCGTCGAGGAAGTACTTCATCAGGGGCCGCACGTCGCCGTCGCAGTCGGTGTACCAGAGGTCGATGCCGTTCGCGTGGAGCTTGCCGCCGATCCGCTTGTAGCAGGGGGCGACGATGTCCTTGAAGAGCTGGTCGGGCGCGAGCGGGCCGCTCTTGCAGGCAATGTCCTCCCAGCCGGTCGCGTAGTCGAAGTCGATCTGCCCGAGCACCTGGTCGAGGAAATGCTCGACGAGTTGGCAGCGGACGTCGATCATGTCCGCGACCATCTCGGGATGGTCGTAGCACGCATAGGCGAGGCCCTCGACGGTCAGCATGTCGCGGACGCGGCCGATCATCGAGCCGCAATGCACGCCGAGCGCGTAGTCGCGGTCGGGCGGATGAGCCCGCTTGATCGCGTCGACGTCGACGATCCGGTCGGGATCGTCGAGCCGGAACCGCTTCTCCTTCGCCTGCTTCCAGTCGTCGGGCGTCGTGATCGACGACTTGAGGTAGTGGGGGATCGTGTCGTGCCCGTCCTTCGGGATCTCGGCGAGGAGGCCGTCGCCGTTGCGGATGATCTGCGTTGTCTCGGTTTCCTCGACGACTTCGTGCGGGAAGCCGGGATGCATCTCGACACATCCGCCGACGCTGCCGATTTTGTCGAAGCTGAAGAAGGCGTCGGCCTCGCCGTTATTCGTGATGCCGTTGTCGACGAAGAGGTCCCATTCGGTGAAGTTCTCGTTCCAGTAGCCGAACTCCATGTTGAAGCATCGGTCGATGGGCTTGTAGTGCATCTGGTTGTTGAACCGCTCGCGGTCCGTCATCGTGCCGGGCCACCTCTCGCGGATCGGCTTGATCTCTTTGGCCATCGTTGTGTCTCCGGACGGGTGTAAGATGGGAGAAAGGGAAGAAGGGGAAAGGGGAAAGAAAGATCCCCGCTGCCGCCGGCACAGCGGCGGCAAAGAGGTCTCTTCCTTATCCTCTCTTTCTCCGTGCCTCCGTGTTCTCCGTGGTCAGTTGCCTTTCTCTGCGATCTCTGCGGTACATCCTCAGTTCCACATCCCTAGAAGTCGAATGTCACGTCGAGCGATTTGCCGGCGTCCGAGGCCATCTCGCAGCCGTGAACGCACTGGATCGTCGCCTTGGCCAGCTCGGGCGTGATGATGAGCGGCACGCCGGCGAACATGTGGTCGGCGAAGTTCCAGTAGTAGCTCAGCCACGTCAGGCCCGGCTTGTAGGGCACGGTCGTCGTCCGGATCGCGCCGTTCATGTATTGCTTCAGCTCGATGCCGTCGGGCGTCGAGACGCACGAGCCATTTGTCCCGAGCACGATCCAGCTCGGCTTGGCCGCCGCGTGCAGGTCCGACTGCGTCAGCATGGCCTCGAGCCCGCTCTCGAACCGCACGTAGGCCCGCGCGTGGTCCTCGTTCGTCGTGTCGTGCCAGACCATCTTGAGGTAGTTGCCGAAGAGCGCCGCCCTGCGATTCGCGTCGGTCTTCGGGACGATCTGGAAAATCTTCTCGAACCCGTGGGCGCCCATGTCATACATCAGGCCGCCGGAGATCGGCTTGTGTGTCCGCCACGCCTGCCCCGGCCGGCCGTAGCCGCACATGTTGTGCTCGATGGAGAAGACCTCGCCGATCTCGCCCGCCTCGACCAGCTCGCGGATCGTCCACATATCGTTGTCCCAGTGCCGGCTGTGGTAGACCGAGAGGACGACGCCCGCGTCCTTCGCCGCGTCGATCATCGCGTCGCACTCGTCGGGCGTGATGGCGAACGGCTTCTCCGAGATAACGTGCAGCCCGGCCTCGAGCAGCGGCACCGTGACCAACGCGTGCACGTTGTGCGGCAGGATGGCCGTGACGCCGTCGCAGCAGCCGCTCTTGACGAGGTCCTTCGTGTCGAGGAAGCACTTGACGTCCTTGCCCTGCTCCTCTTTCGCGGCATCGAGCCGCGCGGGATCCTTGTCGCAGATGGCAACCAGCTCCATCCCCGCCGTCTGCCCGATGAAGGCGGCGTGGTGGGCGCCCATGCCGAACAGCGGGCCGTAGCCGACGATGCCCCACCGCAGCGGCTGCTCCTTCTCCTTCGCCGCCCAGCGGACCGCCTTGTGGACGAGGTTGAGGAACTCGGGCCGCCGGAAGCCGCGTTCGCTGTGCCCGAGCCCGGTGTAGAGCACGCGGCCCTTGCCGTACGTCCGCGTGTAGCCGAGCACCTGCCGCTCGAACTGCCACCACGTATACTGGAACGGCCGCAGCTTCTTCTCCGTCCGTTTCTTCATCGTGTAGACTTCGTCGAACTGCACCCACGTCTTCTCGACGCGCGGCACGATCTCCTCGTAGTCGTCGCTGTGCTCGACCGTGATGTCGCACCGCGGCCCGTGCTCGACGAACTCCATGCCGATCATTTCCATGTAGCCGTCGTTCTTCGTGAACGACGCGGTCGCGCCGTGGAGGCCGACGAGCCCGCCGCCCTTCCTGACGAAATCGAGCAGGCCCCTCTCCTGCGCCGCGGTCAGCTTCCCGCCTTGGGTGTGGATGATGACGGCGTCGAACCCGTCGAGTTTGCGGAACCGCCCGCGGTCCGTCGTCGCGACGACCTCATAGCCCGCGGTCCGGGTCAGGAAGTCCGCGAGGATCTCGCCGCATTTCTCGAACTCGTGGTACTTCCCCCCGAGCATCAGCAGGACCTTCTTCATGGCCACATCTCCTGGTTGCGCGTTGCTGCGCTTTGTTGCGCGAGCCGGTACGCCCTGCTGGGCGCACGGCTGCGCCTCGTTGCGCGCACCGTTGCGCGTGTAGCTGCGCGTATGGTCGCGCCGGCGGGCCGGCGCAGCGTCCGGCCCAATCGCCCGGAATCTTAGCGCTTCCCTGCCAACGCGCAAGGGAAAAGGCGGATGATGGACCGTGGACTGTGGACCGTCGGTGCCTCGGAAATTGCCGGGCCAAAACTACTTGACAATCTCGCCGCGCGGGGTAGTATGAACATAGGTTCACAATAAGGTCTTGCTCATGCCGAGGAACAAGAAGCTCAGACAGGTTGAGGAACCGCCGCCGGTGTCGTTGTTCAAGCCAGCGGGCGTGCCGGCCCGGGACCTCGAGCGGG